>NZ_SJPQ01000003.1:316127-632255 GCF_007859945.1 Pseudobythopirellula maris
GGGCGCCGTCGAGTGCCTCGCCCGCATGGCGGCCCTGCTGCACGACGTGGGCCACGGCCCGTTCGGCCACTTCTTCGACGCCCACTTCCTCAAGCCGCACTACGGTCTGAACCACGAGGCGCTCGGCGCCCACATCATCGAGCACGAGCTGGGCGACCTGCTCCGCGGCGTGCGGCAATGCCCTGGCGGCCGGCTCGCCGAGGGCGAGTCGATCGACCCGGCCGACGTGGCGTTCCTGATCCAACGGCCCAAGCAGCACGACACGGGCGACCGCCCGCGATGGCTCGTTCTGCTCAGGAGTTTGTTCTGCGGCCTGTACACGGTCGACAACATGGACTTCGTGCTCCGCGACGCCTACATGTCGGGGTACAGCGAGCGGGCGTACGACGTCGACCGGCTGCTGCGTTACAGCTTCTACAGCGAGCGGGGGCTCACCATCCACCGCAAGGGGGTCAACGCGCTGCTGAAGTTCATGCAAACCAAGAGCGAGCTCTTCCGGGCGGTCTACTTCCACCGCACCGTGCGGGCGATCGACAAGACGCTCGAAGAGCTGTTCCGCGACAGCCGCGAGCTGCTGTTCCCCGGCAACCCGCTCGAGCACCTCGACGACTACCGCGGCTTCACCGAGTGGTCGCTGCTGATCGACGTGTCACGGTGGAGCAAGAGCGACGACCCCACGATGCACGAGCTGGGCGTTCGCTGGGACCGCCTCGTCAACCGGCAGGTCGACTGGATCGCGGTGGACGAGCGCAACCTCACCTTCAAGCAGGGCGAGGCCGAGGAGACGAGCATCTTCGGCGACCCCAAGATCGTCGAGCAGAAGATCCGCGACCGGCTGCCCGAGGCGATGCGCGACATGATCATGCAGATCGACCTGCCGCGGCACATCTACCGCCCCGACGCCTTGGCCGCCACCGCGGGCCAGAACTTTCAGTTCAACCCGTCCACCGGCAAGGTCTACCCACTCACCGACGACCAGCTGTTCGCCCAGCTGCCGATCGCCCACCGCTCGTGCCGCGTTTACCTGCGACAGGAGCACACGGAGGGCGAGCAGCAAGCCATCGGCGCGGCGCTCGACGCCATCTTCGGCAGCCGCGGCGAAGATGATTTAACCAATATGTGATTCACGAATGGGACGCGGATCAACGCGGATTAGGCGGATACCCACGGATTGATAGTCAGTTTCATCCGCGTTGATCCGTTCGATCCGCGTTCATCCGCGTCCCATTCTTAAAAACCGAGCTTGATCCATGAGTCACGACACCTACGACAATCCCCTGATCAGCCGCTACGCGTCGCGTGAGATGGCCCGGCTGTGGGGCGCCCAGAAAAAATTCTCCACCTGGCGGCGGCTGTGGGTCGCGCTCGCCGAGAGCGAGGCGGAGCTCGGGCTGCCGATCACCGCCGCGCAGATCGACGAGCTGAAGGCGCACGTCGACGACATCGATTTCGACGCCGCTGCGTCTTACGAGAAAAAACTGCGCCACGACGTGATGGCCCACGTCCACACGTACGGCGACGCCTGCCCCGGCGCCAAGGCGATCATCCACTTGGGCGCCACCAGCAACTTCGTGGTCGACAACGCCGACGCAATCCTCTTGCGTGAATCGCTCGAACTCGTGCGCCGGCGGTTGGTTTCGGTCATCGCGGCCTTGGCCGACTTCGCCAAGCAGCACCGGGCGCTGCCCACCTTGGGCTTCACCCACTTGCAGCCGGCGCAGCCGACCACCGTCGGCAAGCGCGCCACGCTGTGGTGCTACGACCTGGTGCTCGACCTCCAGGAGATCGAGCACCGCCTCACCGTGCTCAAGGCGCGCAGCGTCAAAGGGACGACCGGCACGCAGGCGAGCTTCCTTGAGCTCTTCGAAGGCGATCACGCCAAGTGCCGCGAGCTCGAGCGCCGTGTCGCCGAGAAGATGGGCTTTACAGATTCTTACGCCGTCACCGGCCAAACCTACCCGCGGAAGGTCGACGCCCAGGTGCTCGAGTGCCTGGGGGGTGTGGCGGCCAGCGCCCACAAGGCGACCAGCGACCTGCGTCTGCTGGCCAATCGCAAGGAGATCGAGGAGCCGTTCGAGGCGAGCCAGATCGGATCCTCGGCCATGCCCTACAAACGCAATCCGATGCGCAGCGAGCGGATCGGCGGCATCGCCCGGTTCGTCATGAGCCTCTCGCAGAACGGCGCCGCCACGCACGCCACGCAGTGGATGGAGCGCACGCTCGACGACTCGGCCAACCGCCGGCTGTCGCTGCCGCAGGCCTTCCTCGGCGTCGACGCCGTGCTGGTGATCTACGAGAACGTCGCCCGCGGCATGGTCGTTTACCCGAAGGTGGTCGAGCGCCACCTCGCCGAGGAGCTGCCGTTTATGATCACCGAGAACGTGCTGATGGAGGCCGTGAAAGCGGGCGGCGACCGCCAGGAGCTTCACGAGCTGATCCGCCAGCACAGCCAGGCCGCCGGCGCCGTGGTCAAGCAAGAAGGCAAGCCGAACGACCTGCTCAGCCGCCTGCGCGGCGACAAGGCGTTCGCGGCGGTCGATCTTTCAGAGATCGCCGACCCGTCGAAACTCGTCGGCCGCTCTCCGGAGCAGGTCGACGAGTTCCTTGCCGAGGTGGTGGGTCCGATTCTAGGCCGCCTGGGCGGCGACCGGGCGGAGCAGGAAGAGCTGCGGGTTTGAGCCCTTCATGCTGGCGTTTCTCTCTGATTTTGACTCCGCCGAGAGGATTGAGGTAAAATCGAGGCATGATCGAGCTCACCCCCGCCCAGCAGGCGTTCGTCGAATCGCAAGTCGCCCGTGGCTTCTACCACGACCCTTCGGAGGTCGTGCAGGCCGGGATCGAGCTGCTGAGCCAACAGGCGGAGCAGCGCGAGTACGACGAGACCGTGGCGAGCGTCAAACGCGGCATCGAAGATCATGAGGCGGGCCGATCTCTCCCAGTGGCAGAGGCGTTCGCGCTGATCCGTCACGAACTCGGCATGCCTGAGGAGCCCACGGACCGATCGACTAAACCGTGAGGTTTCGGGTCGATATCAAGCAGGAAGCATGGACCAACGCCAAGGAACAGGCGCGGTGGTGGGCCGAGCACCGGTCTGCCGAACAAGCCGCTCGTTGGCTTGAGGGACTCCAATGGACTATCGATTCACTACGGACTGACGCATTGCTTCACCCGATCGCGCGTGAAGCGGAATCTTTCCCCTACGGATTGCGCCAACTGAACTACGGGCTGGGAAGCAAAGCGACCCACCGGATTCTCTATCAAGTGCGTGACGAGAAGGTGCTGGTGCTGTCAGTTCGCCACTTGTCGCAACGCGATTTGGCGCCCGAAGACTTGTAGAGACTCGCCGCTCAGATCAGATCCAGCGGCGACTGCCGCCGGTGGCGCTTGCCCGCGCAGTCCTGGCACACGCCGCTGACGATCAGCCGGTGGCCGGTCACCCGGAACTGGTGCTCGCGGCCTACCGCCTCGCGCAGGGCGATGAGCTCGTCGCTGCGGAACTCGATCAGGGCGTCGCACTCGGTGCAGTGCAGGTGGTCGTGCTGAGGGTAGCCGTAGTCGTGCTCGTAAACGGCCCGGCCGCCGAGCGTCATCTTTCTCAGCAGCCCCGCCTCGACCAGCTCGTCGAGCGCCCGATAGACCGTGGCCCGGCTTACCTTGGCGCCCTCGGTCGACTTGCCGAGCAGGCCGATGAGCTCATCGGCGTCGAAGTGGTCGTGACGCTCGAACACCGTGTCGACCAACACACGGCGCTGCTGCGTGGTGCGTTTGCCCTTGCTCTGCAGGTACTCGTCAAACCGCTCCTGCGGCGACGACGACACCCGCACCTCGCCCAGGGCGAACGTGTTGGAGTCGTCTTGCAGCATGGGCTCGGCCGGGGCATGAGTGTCGATAGAGAGAGCGGCAGACGCCGCGACCCTCGATTATAAGGCAGCCCCAGGCGGACGACAAACATACGCCTAAAACGTGTCTCTCGCGCGGGTTCCGGCTAGCGGAACGCGGGATGGCCGGCGACTCGGGTGCGGCGATCAGCCGATCTGGTCGATCAGCCGGTCGAGGGCGCCGTCGAGCTTGTCGGCGGTTTCGTACGTGCCCGAGGCGATCTCGCCACGCAGGCGGGCCACCAGGTCGGTCCGGATGCCGTCGGCGCCGGGCGCCTCGTTGGCCGCGGCGGCGGCCTGGGCCTCGGGCGAGATTTCAACCCGGTCGGCCTGCTTAGCGGGCGCGGCTTGGCTGGGCTTGTTCGAGAAGTGGGGGGCGTTCACCCCGTGCGCGCCATGGGCGCGGGCCGGTCCGTTGACTTGCATCGTGTCGCTTTCCTCTCGGGCGCCGCGAGTCGCGTGGTGCGCTGCCCCGCGTGACGGGGTCGCTCGGCGGCGTTGACGTGGGTGTGGTGGCTGGGGGCCCTAACGGGCCAGTAACCGAACGGGGTCGTGCGCCGCAAAGCCCCTCGGGAGCTCCCACGGCACACACCGACTCCGGTCAGTTCCTTCCAACCGTCGCCGCGACGAGCGATCCGAATCCTTCCCCCGGCGGGGGTCCGATCCGGCGACGCTCGACTCGACGTCTTTCCATAGCAGCGGCCGCAAACCGAACGGGCGACCGACTCGACGAGTCTGCCCCTATCTTCGGGCCCTTCGGGACGCGAGCCCCAACGAACTTGCCCATGGGGCGATCGTCGCTAACGAACCCGATCTGACGGCGAGGCTCGGTTTGCGGCGCACGCCCGGTTTACCGCGCACACGGATGATAGGCGGTGGCGTTGCGCCCACGCAACGCCGGATGCCGACCCGGTGTTGCCCCCGGGCAACACCGCGACCCGCTGAGCCGGGCGAAAACGCCACCATGAGGCGAAAAAGCGTCGGGCAGCGGCGATTCGGCCATCGCTGGACAGTTTTTTGTTGTCCCCCGCGGGGCGCCGATCTCGCAGAGCCCCCTAGAAAAAGTGCTATCAACGCCGCCATTTGGCGCGGCTGTGCCGGATCCGCCACCCCTCAGGCCGTGAACCGCGAACGATGGCTCAATGTCCTGCGTATTACTAGCACTCGGGTCAAGCTGCCCAAGACCAGAGGCGCCAAGGCAGGCGGGGATGGAGCGAAAAACGAGTATCGCGCATCGCACGCCCGCCTCACCCGAGAAAGAGGAACACCCCCATGCCCGCCCAATCAGCCATCGTCGCGGTCTTGATCCACGACCATTACAACGGCCAGCAGACCATCCGTCTGCCGGCCGAGGGCTTTCGTGACCTGCACCGCTCGACGAACGAGTCGCTCGCCCGCATGGTGTCCGAGCACCGGCAGCGTTACCCGCAGCGGCCCCAGCACGACCAAATGCACGGGCGGTGAGAAGCGACAGGGAAGCAGTCCTGCGAGGTTTCCGACGACCACAGGTCGTCGGCTATCGCCCCCCGCTTCGAGTGTGCGTCGCGTTGTAGGACCCACGAAAGAGGGCACTAGCCGAGGGCCTATGGCCGTCGGAAGGGCCCCGCAGCTAGGCGTCGCCGCACTCTCGACTTATCATCAGGGGGTACACTCATACCCTCTAGCTCCCCCGCCGCGCCACACATGAAGGTCCTACTGGCCAGCCCGCGCGGCTTCTGCGCGGGCGTGAACATGGCGATCCAGTCGCTCGAGCTCGCCCTGGCCGAGTTCGGCGCGCCGCTCTACGTCTATCATGAGATCGTCCACAACCGCTACGTGGTCGACAGCTTCCAGCGCCGCGGCGTCACGTTCCTCGACGACCTGGGCGAAGCGCCCGAGGGCTCGACGCTGCTGTTCTCCGCCCACGGCGTGTCGCCCGAGGTGCGTCAGGCCGCCAAGGACCGCCAGCTCCGCGCGATCGACGCCACCTGCCCGCTGGTCACTAAGGTCCACCTCGAAGCGGTCAAGTACGCCAAGGAGGGCCGCACGATCGTGCTCATCGGCCACGAGGGGCACGACGAGGTGATCGGCACGATGGGCGAGGCGCCCGAGGCGATCGTTCTGGTGGAGACTACCGACGACGTCGACCTTCTCACCCCGGCCGACCCGGCCCACATGGCGTACCTCACGCAGACGACCTTGAGCGTGGACGACACCACGCGGATCATCACTCGACTCCGAGAGCGGTTCCCCGAGATCGTCGGCCCGGTGAAGGCCGACATCTGCTACGCCACCCAAAACCGCCAGAGCGCCGTGGCCGAGCTGGCCCAAGAGGCCGACCTGACGCTGGTCCTCGGCAGCCAGAACAGCTCGAACAGCCAGCGGCTCGCCGAGCTGTCCAAGGAGCACGGCGTGCGGGCCCACCTGATCGACGGCAAGGACGACATCGACCCCGCGTGGCTTGAGGGCGTGGAGACGGTGCTCGTCACGGCCGGGGCGAGCGCCCCGGAGGTCGTGGTCGAGGCGTGCCTCGACTTTCTCTGCGAACGCTACGACGCCGTGGTCGAGCCGCGGCTCGTGGTCGAGGAGAACGTGTCGTTCCCGCTACCGCGAGAGCTGCGGGCGCTGGCGTGAAGCCTCTCAGCTGCTCACTGAGGGGTAGCTCAAGAGCTCCCGCTGAACGTAGGGGCAATGTAGTAGTCCGCTCTTGGGAACTTGGCAGTAGGTCTTCCACCTCGTATGCGACGTGAAGCCGCGCACGCGGCGGGCAGTGCTCACGGTTGTCGGCGAGTGATCATCGTTATTTACTTGTTGGCGTTGCGTAGCACGAACAGCACACGCTTTCCATCGTGTACGGGGGAAACCCAAACCAGATCTTCATCTAGGGATGGCCCCTTGTAGTAGAGTTTCCCCCGGAAACGATGTGAGTCTGTCACGATTGTCGATCCAGTCTCTACGAACTCTGTCATGTCATGAAACATAGTAAACTGCAGTGATAATGATAGCTTTCCCCATGTCTTGCGGGATTGATCCCATCCTGAAACGTTTCCACCAAATGCTCGCCCTGTAGACTGCCCAGTTGAATCTGAACTCACATCGGCGTATTCCGCACCGCTTTCTGTCGAGGGCTTAGCCCATCGATAGGCGATCTTCAGACCGCCTGAAGGCCATCTAAAATCGACTGGCTGACGAGCGGCCATGATCGACTTGGGTTGATCGAGCGCGAGTACGGAATCGATCACCTCCGGAGGGGTGATCCTCAGCTCGCAAGTTTCCAGCTTGTTCGAAAATGCGACGTGGCGAAAAACACTCTCATCGGGCTGTTTTTCGACTGGCAGATGCCCGACGGACGCGAGGTACGTCGGCTCATCCACGATGATCACGAGGCCCTCCCGCTCCACCCGGAAAGGAATAAAGTCGGTCAGCCGCGCGAAGCAGGCGGCTAGGATCGCTGTGATCAGTAAGAGGTGCCAGATCCGGAACCTGATCCGTTTAGGGCTAGACTCAGCAGGCTTCAAATCTGCATCGCTCATTCTTCGCCCCAGACTTAGTACAACGTTCAGCTGCTCGCCGAGCGGTAGCTCAAGAGCGCCCGCTGGAACACCCAGCGGCTGCCCCACAGGGCCATTGCCCCCGCCAGTAGGGCAAAAACTGCCAGGCCGGCGTACTCTGTCGTGAGCGGCTTGGCTAACAGGCGCGCCGGGACGTTGATCACCACCAAGATCGGCAGCACGTACGTGAACGCCACACGCAGCGAGTCGCCCACGACCGACCCGCCGTAGATCTCCATCGGGTATCTAGAAAAGTTCGTAATGTAGAACCAGAAGTCGTAGAGCGTTTGGTTCCGGCCGAGCCAGATACTCGTGGCCGCGAGCGTCATCATGATGCTGTACATGATCGCCACGCCCACCGCCAAGTAAAGTGGGTAGAGCAGCCAGGCGATCGGGTGCGGCGGCGGGCCCTCGACCCGCGGCAGTGCGTAGACCATCAGCCCGAGCGCCACCACCACGTTGCCCAGCGACGACCAGTTCACTTTCCTCAGCGAGACCAGGAACTGCGTGTCGACCGGCTTGAGCAGCGCGAAGTCCAAGCCGCCGGTGCGGACCAGCTCGCTCAGCTCTTGGGCGTTCGGCATGAAGCAGGCCTGCACGACGCTGTTGATCAGCATCGTCGTGGCGATGAACAGGAAGAACTGGTGCTGGTCCCAGCCGGCGATCGACGAGGTGACCTGGTAGATCAGCACGTAGAACCCCAAGTTCATGAGCATCCAGATGGTGCTGCTCACGATCTCGATCAGGAAGTTCGAGCGGAACGTCATGTCGCGGATCAGCGAGTTGCGTGCGAACGTGCCCCACAGGCGGGGGTAGAAGAGCATGCCTCTCTTCGGATTGCTGTTTGATCCCTGCACCCTTTATCCCCCAAACCCGCTGTAGCGTTTGTAACCGGCGTGCATCGCCCAGCGGGCGGTGACCATGAAGAACACCACCCAGGCGGCCTGCAGCATGAGCCCCTGCGTGAGCGCGTCGCCCTCGATCTTGCCCAAGTACACCGCCGCCGGGAAGTACGCCAGGTACTGCAGCGGCTGGTACAGCACGAACGACGAGAACGGCTCGGGCACGGCGCCCGCCAAGAGCTCCAGCGGGAACATGTGCCCCGAGAAGAAGAAGTTCATCAGCATGTAAACGAACAGCAGCGAACTGACCTCCAAGAACCAAAAGCCGATCATGCCAAGGGTCGCTTCGAGGAAGAACCCCAGCGCAAAGCCCATCACAAGCGAGGCGGCGACCGCCGCGAAGGTCGACGCCGGGGGCCACTCAGGGAAGAAGTCGCCGCACAGCCAGAAGACGAGCGCGAACGGGCCGATCGCCACGGCGTAATAGACCAGCTTGTGCGCGAGGCGGCCGAGCAGCAGGTAATGCAGCAGGTCGATCGGCTGGATCAGGAACTTCTTGATCTCGCCGCTGCGGATCTGCCCCGCGATGCCGCTGGCGAGCCCCGGCATCGAGCTGAACGCCCGGGCGACCATGGTCATCAGGAAGTAGGCGATCACGTCTTCGCGCGAGTAGCCGCTGATGCCCTTTCCCTCGGCCGACTTGTAGACGGCCGTCCACAGGAAGATCTGCGTGAGGATCGGCAGGAACCGCATCAGCGTGCCGAGCGCAAAGTCGCCCCGATAAACGAGCCGCTCCTGCATGCTGATGCGGAAGATCGTCCAGGACGAAGAGAACGGCGATTGGCTGGCGGCGGGCATAGTCTTTTTGTTTTCACCACGGAGAGCACAGAGGAAGAAAAGAATGGGACGCGGATCAACGCGGATCGAGCGGATTTACGAGGATAAAGGCTTGGGTTTGATCCGCGTCAATCCGCCTAATCCGCGTGAATCCGCGTCCTATTCTTCACTTCTTTTTCTTTCTCTGTGTGCTCTGTGTCCTCTGTGGTAAATCTCGCTTAGGTAGCGGCGGCGTGGTCCATTTGGTCGGCCTCTTCGCCGGCGTGGGCGAACATCTCGGCGATCACTTCTTCCAAGGGCGGGTCCTCGACGCTCACGTCTTCGATCGCGTAGCTCGAGAGCACGCTCGACAGCACGCCCGCGATCGTGTCGCGCGGGACTTTGATCCGCACCCTGGGGGGCTCGACCTCGAGCACCTCGCCGTAGCGGTCCAAATCCGATGGCGCCCGATCGGCGAACAGCAGGGTGAGCACTTTGTGGCCGCTGAAACGGTCGACGATCCCGGCGAGCGAGCCGTCGTACACGATGCGTCCCTGGGCGATGATCACCACCCGCCGGCAGAGCGCGGCGATGTCTTTCATGTAGTGGCTGGTGAGCATCACCGTGATGCGCCGCTCTTCTTGGTAGTGCTTCAGGAACCCTTGGATCTTGTGCTGCGCGACCACGTCCAAGCCGATCGTCGGCTCGTCGAGGAACAGCACCTCGGGCGAGTGCAGCAGCGCGGCGATCAACTCCATCTTCATCCGCTCGCCGAGCGACAGCTCCCTGACCGGCTGGTTCAGCAGCCGGGTGACGTCGAGCATGTCGGTCAGCTCGTCGCGGGTGCGGTCGAACTTCGTCGGCTCGATGCGGTAGATCTGCTGGTGCAGGCGGAACGACTCGGCGGCCGGCAGGTCCCACCAGAGCTGGTTCTTCTGGCCCATCACCAGGGCGAAGCGGCGGCGGTATTCGTTGGCCCGCTCCCAGGGCGTGAAGCCCATGACCGAGGCCTCGCCCGCCGTGGGGCTGATGACGCCCGACAGGAGCTTGAGCGTCGTGGTTTTGCCGGCGCCGTTGGGGCCGAGGAACGCCACAAACTCGCCGCGGGCGACCTCCAGGTCGATCCCTTTGACGGCGTGGACCTCGCGGAACTCGCGGTGGAACAGCCCCCGGATCGAGGCCCCCAGGCCCTCCTGCTTCTGGTAAACGCGGTACGACTTCCGGAGGCCTTGGATGCGGACAACGGGGTCGGTGCTCGTGGCTTCAGACGCGGGGCTGCTCATAGTCCTGAGATTATAGGGAGCTGGGGGGCCGAAGAATAGAACGTGCATTCAATAATTCGTGGACATCGACCCTCCAGTGGATTCGGCGCACCCGCTGCGGTCAATCGTCTCCTCGACTTCCGAAAGGAGAACCGCCAAGACGCCAAGCGCTTCTTGATCAAATTCACAGCACTGATGGAATGACCTCCGCCGATCTCGTTGATCCCATAGATCCTGTCAGATTTTCTTCTTGGCGTCCTTGGCGTCTTGGCGGTTCCCCTCCCCCAACCACGCTTCCCCTTCCGGGAAATGACGCGATTGAGTACGCTGCTGATTGCGAAACGGACACCCTAGAACCCCCCATTCCTTGCCGAGGCCCGCCGTGCTGCCGAGCATCAAGGTTACGTTGCCTATCATCATGGTCTTGTGGTGCGTCGGCGGCGTGATGGCGTTGGGGCCGGAGATATTGGCCTACCCGGTGCTGTGGGCCGCCGTGGCCGGGCTGTTCTTGCTGGTCGATATGCTTTTGGGAGGCCCGCGCGTCTCCAACAGCTCTTCCGGCAGCAGCGGATCGAAGGGCGAGTGACCCTCTTCGGCCTGGTTTTCTCTACGAGGACCGTCCCCTCGGGACGCATCAACACGCGGCGCGTCGGATGAAACTGCTCGACCGACTCGAACGCCGCTTCGGCCGCTACGCCGTGCCGAACCTGACTCTGCTGCTCATCGTCGGTCAGGTGGTGGTCTACTTCGCGCAGCTGATGCTGCCGCGTGGCGGCGATGTGTTCCTCAAGTTTGCGCTCTTCCCGGAGCTGGTTCTCGAAGGGCAGGTGTGGCGGCTGGTCACGTTCCTGTTCATCCCCCCCGCCGCCGGGGCGTTCCCGATCTTTGTGATCTTCTTCTGGCTCATCTACTACATGATGGGCACGGCGCTCGAGACCACGTGGGGCGACTTCCGCTACGGGGTCTTCCTGGCGATCGGCTACCTTGCGAGCATCGCCGCGGCGTTCTTGGTCGAGGCCTTCACGCCGGGCGGCGGCGCCGTCGTGGGAGACTACCTTTACGGCAGCGTGTTCCTGGCGTTCGCGAGGCTCTACCCCGACTTCGAGATCATGCTGTTCTTCGTGCTGCCGGTGAAGGTGAAGTGGTTCGCCCGCCTCACCTGGCTGCTGTACGCCTACCAGCTGCTCTTCTCGCAGACGTGGGTCGAGCGGCTGCTGATCGTCGCGGCGGTGCTGAACTTCCTGCTGTTCTTCGGTGGCGAAATCTGGCGTGACGCGAAGCAAGGGCACAAGCGGATGCGGCGGCAGTCGAAGCAACTGAAGACCAAGGGCCCGACGAAGCTCGCCCACGAGTGCCGCGTTTGCGGGCTCACCAGCGACATGGCCCCCAAGACCTCGTTCCGCTACTGCTCGCAATGCGAGGGGCAACAATGCTACTGCCCAGACCACATCCGCGACCACGAGCACGTGACGTCGGAGCAGTAAAGCGACGGTGAATCGCATCCGCCCGCTTGGTGACCGCGTGGCTCGGCAGGATCGCGTCTTCGATCGGTTGCTAGCGGGCCCTCATAGGCAAGCAGTCTCCAGGCGCCAGCACGACGGTGGTGATGATCAGAGAAATTGTTCCGCCCGCCTCATGACGCGTCGCCCCGCGGGTCGATGACGAACATTACGCCGCCCGTTTCGCTTAATTGAGTGCGGGCTGTGCGCGCCGCCGGGGGGAATCGGCGGCTCTTGGGGAGGGGGGATCTCTGATGACACGCCACGATGGCGGTCGGCTGCGCCGACGCGCCCGCATTGTTCTGTGCACACTCGTCGCCGTTCTCGCCGCGGCGTTGGCTCCCGGCAACGGAGCTCTGGCTGAAGACTTTGTCGTCGCCGGCCCGCTGGTCGACTACCGAGCCGCAGGCACGGCGATTGCCGTCGACGAGCCGCAAGGCGATTTCGTTTCGCACTCCGCCTACTCGGGCGGCGCGACATGCCCCTGCGGGTGCGGCGGCTGCTGCGGGGGCGAGAGCTTTTGGCTGCGGGCCGAAACGCTGTTGTGGCGTCTCAGCGGGCAAGACTTGCCGCCGCTCGTGACGGCCAGCCCGACCGGCACGCCCCTCCCGGGCGCCGGGGTGCTGGGCGATCCCTCGACCTCGATCCTCTACGGCGGCGATACCGCCGGCGACGGCTGGCGGAGCGGCGTCCGGCTGAGTGCGGGCGTGTGGCTCGACAGCTGCGAGACGTTCGCCCTGGTGGGCGACTACTTCCACCTCGGCCAAGACGGCGACGATTTTAGCCAAGGGGTCGACGGCGACCTGATCGTGACCCGACCGTTCTTCAACACTCAGACCAACACGCAAGACGTGCAGCTGATCTCGCAGCTCAACGAGCTGGATGGAGACGTTCGGGTCGAGTCGTTCGAAGAACTCCAGGGCGCATCGATCGGCTTGCAGCAATGCCTGAAGCGTTGCTGCGACCCGTGCGGCAGAGGCCCGTCGTGGCGGATCGATCTGGTGAGCGGCTACCGCCACTACGAGCACAACTCGCGCTTGGCGATCTACGAGGACCTGCTGGTGCTGCCGGGCACCACGCAGCCGCTGGTGCCCGGCACCACGATCGAGCTCCGCGATCAGTTCGACGCCCGCAACGAGTTCCACGGCGGCGAGTTTGGCCTGAAGACACGCGTCGAGCGCAACGGCTGGCTGTTCGAGAGCCTGCTCAAGGTGGCGGTCGGTCGCCACCGCCGCACCGTCGACGTCGACGGCTCGACGCTCAACACCGTGCCCGGCGCCGGCGCCTTCCTTTTCGACGGCGGGTTGCTCACGTCAACGGCCACCAACATCGGCTCCTACCAAGACACCCGCACCGCCGTGATCCCCGAGCTGCGGCTCTCGCTGGCGCATCGCCTGACCCAGCGTCTCACCGGGCGTGTCGGCTACAGCCTGATCGTGTGGGACGAGGTGGCGCTAGCCGCCGATCACTTGCCGCCCGGCCTGGCGGTCGACCCGAGGAACCTGCCCCCGGTGGCCGCGGGCGGTGGGCCCGACCCCGCGTTTCCCGGCATCCAGGGGAGCACGCTGCTGGCCCACGGCCTCGACTTCGGCCTCGAACTGAACTACTGAGTCGAGCCGCCTCAGCGAGAGCGACGCTTGGAAGCGATCCCCGCGAACGCGCAAAGCAAGAGAGCCGCGGCGCCCGGCTCGGGGACAAAAGACGGCCGGTCGGCCGTGCCGAGCAGGTAACGCTTCGACACGTACCACGGCAACAGGCCGCGTTCGCCGAAGTTGTAATAGTCGCCCACCACAGAGTCGATCAGCTCGATCTGCTCGAACGCGTCGTTCAGCACCACACCGGGAGAAACGCCCGCGAGCACCGGCGCCCCGGCGTGGGTGTAGATCGTGCCGAGCGTGTCGAGACCGTCGACGTACTCGACCGGTTGCGACTGCCGCAGCGAATAGGTCCCCGCCTCCAAGCCGGTGAACGTGTAGCGTCCCTGCTGGTCGGTCAGCGCCGTGGCAAGCAACTGCTCGCCCGCGCCGGTCTGCGTGTAGAGGCCGACCTCGACCTGGTCGATCACCCACTCGGGCTGGGGGTCGCCCATGAAGGCGAGCTGGCCGTCGTTGTTCGTGTCGACGTAAACCCAGCCCGAAAGCTGGCTGTCGCCGGTGGATACCTGCACAGCGGTGGCGTGTGAACTGCTCAGTACGAGCGAAGCGATCCCTGCAAAGACAACACGCAACCGCCCAGAGGGGCGGAGCGAATTCATGTGTAGCGGCGCCTAAAGTGTCGTTGGTGTCGGTTCAATGTGGGTGTGCAACTAGCGCGCAGCTCCGCCCGATTCGCCGCAGGTGCGTTCCTCGCACCGGGCATTCGCAGAGCTGAGAGCCGCGGCATGCGAGCCGCCGGGTGGCGGACCGCCGCTAACGGCGAGAGGGGGCTTTACCCCGGCTTGCGGCAAGGGAGCGGCTGAAAAATCGCGCTCCGAGCGGCAACCAGCCGCCTACACCCCACGGTAATCACGACCGCGGTACACGCCAGTAAAATGTAACGGTTGGGCTAGATTGGCATGCACTGAATTGCAAACACATGCCTCTTCCCAGAATAACGCACCCCAGAACGCAACTCAGGCCGCGCTCGTGAGCCGTTGCGTTTGGGTGCGATCTGCGGCGAGCCCCTCGATCAGCTCGATCGTGCGAGCCGTGGCCCCGAGCTGCGAGGCGACGAACCTCTGGGCCCGCTCCCCAAGCGCCGCCGCCTCGGCGGGGTGCTCAAGGCACTCCCTCACGAAGGCTTGTAGCTGATCGGGGTCGGCCGCCACGCGTGCGCCGTCGGCGCCGAGAAGCTGTGCGACAATGTCGCGGAAGTTCCGCGTGTTGGGGCCAAACGTGGTCGCCACCCCGTAGGCGGCCGGCTCGATCATGTTCTGCCCGCCGCGGTCGCCGAAGCTGCCGCCCACAAACCCGACCGAGGCGGCCCCCCACCACGCGCCGAGTTCGCCAACCGAGTCGACCAAAACCACCCGCTCCGCGGGCCGGCTCGAAGACCCGACGAGCGCCGTGCGCCGGGTCCAACCCACGCCGCTCTGGTCGAGGAGCTTGGCGACCTCGTCAAAACGCTCGGGGTGGCGCGGCACGAGAACCAGCTTCAGCCGCGGGAACCGCTCTTGAAGCCGCTGGAACACGCCGAGGCAGATCTCCTCCTCGGGCGCCTGGGTGCTGCCGGCGAGCCAGACGGTGTCGCTCTCCGTGAAGCCGGCCAAGGCGGCGAGCTCACGGGTGCGTGGGTTCTGGCGGTCGGTCGCGGCGCCGTCGTACTTGAGGCTGCCGGTCACCACCACTCGCTCGGCCGGCGCCCCGAGCGCTGTGAAACGTCTCGCCGTGGCGCCGTCTTGGGCGGCGATCAGGTCGATCCGCCCGAGCACGCCGGCGACGAGCCGCTTCGCCCGACGGTAGCCGCCGTAGCTGTTCTCGCTGAGGCGGCCGTTGGCGATCGCGACCCGGGCGCCGTGCGACTTGGCCGCGGCGATCAGGTTCGGCCACAGCTCCAACTCGGCGAGCACCAGCAGGTCGGGCCGCACGCGCCGCATCGCGTTGCTCACGGCCCAGCTGAAGTCGAGCGGGCAGTAAAAAACGGTGCGGTCAGCGTATTTCTTATTCGCGAGTTCGTAGCCGGTCTTGGTCGTGGTCGAGACGACGATCTCCCATTCGGGCCGCCGCCGCTCGAACTCGGCGATCAGCCCGGCGAGCAGGTTCACCTCGCCAACGCTCACCGCGTGCAACCACAGGCAGGGCCGGTCGCCCTCACGCCGCGGGGCCCTGCCGAGCAGTTTCTCGGCGAAGCCCTCGCGGTACTTGTTCTTGCGCAGCGCGCTCCACAAGATCGCCGGCGAAGCGATTAGAAGCAGCGCCAGGTAGAGGGCGTTGAACGAGTATGAAAGCGGTTTAGAGATTGGAATTTGCACCGATTCTTCGACGGATCATTTGGCCGTGGATGAGCTAAGACCATCCTCCGCGACGTCCGTGCTGTAACGATCGCCGAGAGAGACCTCGCTTGGGCCCTGGCTCTCGAGCCACTCGGCGTCAAACTCCGATTGAACGTCCGTTTCAACTACCGGTGTTGCATAACGGTCTCGTCCTGAACGCTCAAGATTCTTCTCGGCAAGATAATTCGCTGCTAACCTACTCCCCTCTCGCAAGTAGCTCCTCTGGAGCACTTCATCCGAGGTCTCGATGTAGGGGATTTTATATCGAGGGGTCGTGGGCTGAGTATTCGTCGCCGGCGCCCTTGCGGCCAACTCCAAGCCTCGGCTGTAGATATCCATAGTAACGACGATCAACTCAGCCACGATCCAAACGACAACCAGTGCCGGGATTGCTTTCTTGCACTGTTCCAAGGTGAACGACATCTTCGCAATCTAAGCGGATGAGATGACAAGACGCCTCTGCGTCCTCACGAGAGTGGGATAACAGAAACGCATAAAGTGAAGAAGATCGGCATTTGCGTTTGCTAGCACGCCTCAGTTGATCGCCGCACTTCCTGCGAACCGCTGCCGCATCTGGATCGCGTCGATCATCATGGCGCGGTACACGCTTGACCCTGTGTCGATCTCTGAATCGGCCGGGAAATGGAAATCGAGAAAGAACCGCTTTGTCGAGTTGCTCGCCAGACTCTCCCGCAGTTGGTCCATGGCTGCTTCGACGCGTGGTGCGATTGCGGGCTCGGCAATCGTTGCCCCGACGAGGGCAGAATCGATTCTGGCTTCGAGAAGCCGCTGCTCCAGCTTCGCGACCTGCCGATGCAAAGCGCCCACCCACAGACCCAAGCCGACGACGAGCGACGCGATGGCTAAGCACAGCCACATCCGTGCAATGTTCGATCGCATTGAAGACCTCCGTGTCTTTTGGGAATGACGGGTCGCTCGGTTGAGGGCGACGGATCGTTGGTCAATATGGACGCACCATTGGATTTGAAGCCACTCTCACATGCTTCATAGGCCGTCGGCTATGTCCTTAGCCCCTGATTCCTAGCCCCTCAAACCCTTATCCCCCGGTCCGCATGCAGCACTGCTTGTACTTCTTGCCGCTGCCGCAGGGGCAGGGGTCGTTCCTGCCGACCTTGGGGGCCGTGTTGCGGATCGGGTCGACCTTCTGGTCCGTGCCGGCGCGATCGGCGGCGTCGAGGCCCGCCTGCTGCTCCTTGGCCATCTCGGTGGCGCTGGCGGCGGTCTCGTGCTTGGCCTCGCTCTCGACCCAGGTGCTGCCGACGAAGTTCTCGTCGAGCTGCTCCATGCGGAAGATCAGGTCCGTGGCGTAGGCGCCGACCGAGTCCCACATGCGTTCGAACATCCGCATGCCCTCGCGCTTGTACTCCACCTTGGGGTCGACTTGGGCGTAGCCCCGCAGGCCGACGCTCGACCGCAAGTGGTCCATCGCCAGCAGGTGCTCTTTCCAGGCCTGGTCGAGGATCTGCAAGAGCAGCGAGCGCTCCATGCGACGCATCTCGGGGCGGTAACGGTCTTCGACCGCCTGCGACACTTTGCGCTGCGCCTCTTCTTGCGTGAGCTGCGCCAGGTCGTCGGTCGAGATCTCGGCGCCGGTTTGGCTTTTGATCCAATCGGCGAGCCCGTCGAGCTTGCCGTTCATGCCGGCGGCGACGCCCAGCGTCGCGCCCTTTTGGGGGCCGCCCTGGAAGATCTTGTCGACCTGCTCACGGGCCTCGACGGAGAGCTGGTTCGCCTTGGCGATGCCCTTGGCGCTGTGGGCAACGAGCGTCTGACGGATCTCTTCGCGTTGCTTGCTCTTGAGCTCGTCGGGGGTGAGCCCATCGCCGAAGCGGCGGCTGGCCCATTCGACCAAGCCCTCGCGGTCGAGCGCCTGCTTCTTCGCGCCGTAGCGATACAGACCGGCCAGAACGGGGTACTCCGCCTCGCGGGCGTCGTAAGCGACGACCGCACGCTCGCAAGCGATCGCGATCACCGCCGGCGGGTCCTGGTCCTTCACCTCGGCCGGGTCGATCTCGACGCCAAACTTGTCGGCCAGCCAGCCGCACGCCGACTGCAGTCCGAAGTCGTGCTCCAGGAAGCGAGCGCCTTGCGACAGGTCGACCTTGGCGAGCGCCTGGTGGGCGTCTTTGATGACCGTCTCGGAGACGCCGTCGCGGCCGAGTCGCTTGAGGTCGCGGTCTCGGTAGTTGAGCCCGTAGCGGGCGTTGGTCCACTTGGCGAGCGCGCCCCAGTTCCACTCGCTCTCTTCCTCCTCGGGCAGGTTCTCTTCGACCGCGTCGAAGATCTGCGACTCGGCCATCCGCTCCGCCTCGTCGTGGGCGAGGCGCTCGGAGTCTTCGAACGACAGATTGCGAAAGTCCTTCGCGTCGAGCTCCACGCCGAGCGCGGCGCCGGCCGCCGAGGCGAACGTCTCGATGCCGTACTTCGGGTCGAGCAGCACGTTCAGCCGGTCCTCGATCTGCTCCTGGATCATCTCGAGGATCAGGTCGCGGCAGTTCACGCCGTCGAGG
Organism: Pseudobythopirellula maris; assembly: GCF_007859945.1. Classification (GTDB taxonomy): domain Bacteria; phylum Planctomycetota; class Planctomycetia; order Pirellulales; family Lacipirellulaceae; genus Pseudobythopirellula; species Pseudobythopirellula maris. The sequence goes on from NZ_SJPQ01000003.1 coordinate 334,456, forward strand.
ATCTTCTGGCGGTAGCCATAAACTCGCTTCCGCTGCTCGTCCATCACCTCGTCGTATTCGAGGAGGTTCTTGCGGATCTCGAAGTTGCGTTCCTCGACCTTCTTCTGGGCCCCCTCGATGCGGCGCGAGACCATCTTCGACTCGATCGCCTCGCCCTCTTGCATGCCGAGGCGGGTGAGCATGCCCTTGACCCAGTCGCCGGCGAAGATCCGCATCAGGTCGTCTTCGAGCGACAGGTAGAAGCGGCTCGAGCCCGGGTCGCCCTGGCGGCCGCTGCGGCCGCGGAGCTGCAAGTCGATACGCCGCGCCTCGTGGCGCTCGGTGCCGAGGATGCAGAGGCCGCCGAGCTTCTTGACCTCGGCGCCCTGTTCCTTCATGCCGTACTCTTTCTCGATCTGGTCGACGAGCAGGTCCCACTCTTCGTTGGGCACGTCGAGCCGCGAGTCGTACGTCTCCTGCAGCTTGGCCCAGGCCATCGTCTCGGGGTTGCCGCCGAGCACGATGTCGGTGCCGCGGCCGGCCATGTTGGTGGCGATCGTCACGGCGCCCAACCGGCCCGCCTGGGCGACGATCTCCGCCTCGCGCTTGTGCTGCTTGGCGTTGAGCAGCTCGTGCTTCACGCCGCGGCCGTCGAGCAGCGAGGAGAGCTTCTCGGACTTCTCGATCGAGACGGTGCCGACCAAGATCGGCCGCCCGGGCGGCTGGACGTGGGCGATCTTGTCGCGGGCGAACGTCTTGCGGTCCTTGGTCCCTTCGAGCTGCAGCTCGACCTCCGAATCGGTCTCGTTCGTCAGCTGGCCGATGAACCAATCGCCGTTCTTCATCTCGACGGTCGTGTGCTTGTGGAGCCTCTCGATCTCCTCGGCCAGGGCGACGTACTTCTCACGCTCGGTGCGGTAGATCGTGTCGGGGAACTCGATCCGTTGCATCGGCCGGTTGGTCGGCACGCCGACCACGTCGAGCTTGTAGATGCTCCAGAACTCGCCCGCCTCGGTGAGCGCGGTGCCGGTCATTCCGCTGAGCTTGTCGTACAGCTTGAAGAAGTTCTGCAGCGTGATCGTGGCGAGGGTCTGGTTCTCCTGCTTGATCGGCACCCCCTCCTTGGCCTCGACCGCTTGGTGCAGGCCGTCGGACCACTGGCGGCCCTCCATCAGGCGTCCGGTGTGGTCGTCGACGATCACCACCACGCCGTCCTGGACCACGTAGTTGACGTCACGCTTGTAGAGGTGGTGCGCCTTCAGCGCGTTGTCGATCAGGTGCGGCCACTGCATGTTGCCGGCGGTGTAAAAGCTCTCCACGCCGGCCAGCTTCTCGGCGGCGCGCACGCCTTCGTCGGTCATGTTGGCCGAGTGCTCTTTCTCCTTGACCTCGAAGTGCAGGTCCTTCTTGAGCTGGCGGGCCACCTTGTCCGCGCGCTGGTACTTCGAGATGTCGTCCTCGGCCGGGCCCGAGATGATCAGCGGCGTGCGGGCCTCGTCGATGAGGATGTTGTCCACCTCGTCGATGATCGCAAAGGTCAGCGGACCCTGCGCCTGCTGGCGTTCCTTGGGGAAACGATCGTCGTCGCGGCCGGCGATCCGCATGTTGTCGCGCAGGTAATCGAAGCCGAACTCGTTGTTCGTGCCGTACGTGATGTCGCAGGCGTAGGCCTCTTGGCGTGCGTCGGCCTCCATGCCGGAGTAGATGGCGCCGACGGTGAGCCCCATGTTGGTGAAGAGCGGGCCCATCCACTCCATGTCGCGGCGTGCGAGGTAGTCGTTCACGGTGATCACGTGAACGCTGCCCGCCAGCGCGTTGAGATAGGCCGCCAGCGTCGCGGTGAGTGTCTTGCCTTCGCCGGTGACCATCTCGGCGATGTTGCCGTCGTGCAGGATCATGCCGCCGAGCAGCTGCACGTCGTAGTGGCGCATGCCCATGAAGCGCGTGCCCGCCTCGCGGCAGACGGCGAACGCCTCGACCAGCAGGTCGTCGAGCGTCTCGCCTTGCTCCAAACGACGGCGGAACTCGGCCGTTTGGCCGCGCAACTCCTCGTCGCTCATCTCCTTGCACTTGCCGGCAAGGGCGTTGATCGCGTCGACCTTGGGCTGCTGACGCTTCAAGTAGCGGGCGTTGGCCGAGCCAAAGATGCCCGTGACAGCGCGCTCGAAGCGGCCCAACACCCCATTGATGAGGGCGCCGAGCAACTCCCAGACGCGTTCGAGGATTTCCATAGCCGTAAGCTGCGAGAGAAAGAGCTGGTTGGGAGGGGGTATGAACGGGGTAGGAAGACTCGTCGCGGGAGGGCCGCAACGAAAGGAGCTTCGGCGGTAAGCGCGGCGTTAGAAGTCGCCAACGCGCGTCCTGCCTCGACCCCTTATCCGTGACACTCGACGCCGCCGCGCCCGGGGCCGCGGTTCTTGGGCCACGATCTGCGGGGGCTAACGGCTTACGGGCCGCGGTTTCCAAGCCGCGGCCCGTAAGCCGCGGCGCCCGGTGATTCGCGCATCCGGTCCGCTCGAGCGTCTCGATCGCCCTCACGGGGAACCGACGCCGGCAAGCGTTAATTCGCGTAAACCTTTCCGGACAAAAAGTTTATAGCGTTGCGGCATAAGGGTCAAGGCGAGCGACATCGGCGCAACCTCTACGCAAATCATGACTTCCGCTCGGACGAGCCGATTGGACCACGCCTCGCCCCGAGTCACCAAAATCGCTTCTTGCAGAAGAACGCTATCACTTCCAACTGCGTCGTATGTTTGCGACGACCTTGGACTCGGCGACCGCTTGCTTCTCTACGGGGAGCCGGTTGTAGGGGTTTTGACCGTCGCCGACACAAGATCTTAACTGCCGATCCCGTACCGACTTCGGCTTGATCGGTTATGCTGTCGTCCACTGCAAGACGGCCGCGACCCGCCTGGGAACTACGGCGATCTTGCCTCGATCTGATCACTCGGGCTACGGACGCCCATCCTCCTTTTTACGCCGAGCGAGAGACCCATGGCTTCTGCGATTAGTGCCCCCGGCCGACCCACCCCCTGCCGCCCGTGGCGGAGCCTTGTGGCCGCCGCTGCCCTGCTGGCAAGCGCGTTTGCGGCGCCGCTGGCGTCGGCTCAGGACAGCGGCGCCTCAGCGTCCTCGCCTGGACGGGGCCTGACGATCGAGTCGCTCATCGGCGACAGCGTTTCGAACGCCAACGAGGACAGCTACCCCTTGGTTGCCGACGCGATCCAGCGTTTCACCAACGAAGACCCGATCGCCGCCCGCACGCTGCTGGAGCAGGCCAAAGAACGCGACTCGAAGCTGCCCCCCGTGGGGCTGATGATCGCCAAGATGTACCTCGGCGTGGGGAACGGCCAGGCGGTGCGCGCCGCGCTCGAGCAAGCCGTGCAGCAGGACTCGGCCAACGACCCGGAGCCGTTCCTGATGCTCGGCGAGGACGCCTTCAGCGGCAACCGCTTCATCGAGGCCGACGCGATGTTCGACAAGGCGTTCCGCCTGATCGACGGCTACAACGACAACCAGAAGCGCAAGCGTCGCTTGCAGATCCGCGCTTACCGCGGCCGGGGCGCCGTGGCCCAGCGTCGCCGCGACTGGCAAGAGTCGCTCGAGAGCCTCGACAAGTGGCTCGCGCTCGACCCCGACAGCGACTCGGCCCACAACCAGAAGGGCCAAGTGCTGTTCATGCTCGGCCAGGAACGCGAGGGCTATTCCGAGCTCGTGGCGGCCCACAGGCTCAACAGCAAGCTGCCGAACCCGCTGATCTCGGCCGGTCTGATGTACAGCCGGCTCGACATGCAGGACAAGGCGCTCACCGCGTTCGAGCGGGCCTACGCCGACGACCAGTCGAACCCCATGCTGCTGACGGCCTACGGCTCGGCGTTGATCCGCACCGGCGATGTCGCGCGTGCTCAGCAGATCTTGGCCAAGGGCCGCACCACGTCGATCGACACGGTCAACGTGTGGCTGCTCTCGGGCGTCGCCGCCCGCATGGCGGGCAGCCCCGAGCAGGCCGAGGAGTACCTGCTCAAGGCGTTCTCGCTCGCTCCCGTGTCGGCCAACAGCCGCGACGTTTACAACCAGCTGGCGCAGCTGCTGATCAATCTGCCCGAGCCGGAGAACAAGCGTCGGGCGCTCGAGTTCGCCGAGCTCAACGCCCGCTTGAACTCGGACAACCCGGACGTGAACATCACGCTCGCATGGGTTCGTTACCAACTGGGCCAAGCGCGCGGCGCCGTGGCGGCGCTCCAGAAGGGCCTGCAGGGCGGCAAGCTGAGCCCCGACAGCAGCTACCTGGTGGCCAAGATCCTCGTGGCGCAAGGCAAGAACGAACAGGCCAAGAGCTTGCTCTCCGCTTCGATGGACGAGCAGTCGGGCATCTTCGTGCAGCGCGACGAGGCCCAGGCGTTGCTCGACACGCTCTGAGAAGAGATCGGAGACGAGAGGTCGGAGGTCAGAACTCACGAGCCGACGGGCGTAGCCCGTCGGCTTTTTTTCTGACCTCTCACCTCACCTCAATAAAAAAAGGTCATGGCAAGCCGGTCCGTCGACTTGCCATGACCTTTATCCTGAAGCAAAACACGAGTCGTGTTTCGCCCTCCCACATGTATTTTCGGCGTGGAGGGCGTCTGTCGTCAGAGCAGGATCGAAAAAACTAGCGCGCGCAGCCACTCGGTCGCCTACTAAGGGCAGTGAACGCGTGTCGGGCAAAGTTTGCGGCTGCTACGAACGCTAGCGGGGCCCTGAGAAAAGCGGGCCCTTGAGAAAGGGGTTCAGTACCCCAGCTCCACCGCCTGCCGCCGCAGGGCCTCGATCCCCAGGAGCCAGGGCGAGGAACCCGCCGCCGGGGCCGGGGCGGCCGACGCGGGCAAAGCGGTCGGCGTGGTGAAGCCCCCCTGATCGCCCAAGGCGCCCTCCGACAGGGCGCCAAGCACCTCGTGGCGGGTGTCTTCGAGGCCGTCGGCCGAGCGAGCCGCATCGTACCGGCCCCACGCCGACTGCCGGCCCACCCGCTGCTGGTGCGCCTCGCCGCCCGGGTCGCTCGAGTCGCGCCACATCAGCGAGTTGAGCAGCGGCACGTTGGCGCGGCCCTCGCAGAACCCGTGGTGGTACGGGTCGCACCGCCACAGGTAGCTGTGGCTGCGGTGCGCCTGCGACGAGGCGAGCGGCATGCCGTTGGTGTGCGTTGTGATCGGGTCCTTCAGCACGTCGTGCGCGAGGCAGGCCGGCGCGGCGAGCAAGCAAATAGCCGCGGCGCGTGCGATCGTGAAGCGTGGCATGGCGGGGGCCCTTCGCGGTGGGAGGGGATGAATCGTTGCGGAGGTCGGACGCCGCTGGGGAACCGACCAGTGCGGGGGCGGGGGCGCTATCCAATTGTGGACGCGCCGACAACCCTGCGCCGCCGGTGAGGACGAGATTCTCACGGATGGGCGCCGCCCCCCAGCGGCGCGGCCGTTGCAACGCCCCGCCCTTGGCCAGCCGTCAGGGTCAACGCAAAGCTCGAATCCACCCACGCTTGGGGGCGGCGTCTCAAGCCGCGGCGGCGATCGGCCCCGACGGACCACGCAGGTCGAACAGCGAGAGCAGGTCGTCGCGTGTCAGGCCGCCCGACCGCAGCCCGAGGTCGTCGCTGAAGACCTTGTCGAACAGCTCGCGCTTCTCGGTGAGGATCGCATCGATCCGCTCCTCGATCGTCCCGGCGCACGCGTAGCGTGTGACCGTCACCGGGCCGGCGGCGCCGATGCGGTGCGCGCGGTTGATCGCCTGGTCTTCGACCGCCGGGTTCCACCAGCGGTCGAATAGAAACACGTAGCCGGCGAACTGCAGGTTGAGCCCCACGCTCCCCGCCCCGTAGCTCATCAGGATCACATGGCAGTCCGGGTCGTTACGGAACCGATCGATCACGCCGTCGCGACGGCCGTGCGGCACGCGGCCGTGGTACTCGGCCGGGTTGAACCGTCCGAGCCGCTTCGCGAGCTTGTCGATCGTGTCGACCCACTGGCTGAAGACGATCGCCTTGCGGCCGCTCGCCACACACTCCTCGAGCTCGGCCTCGAGCCGGTCGGCCTTGCCACTCGCGCCGCTGGCGGGGTCGAAGTTGCAGACCTGCTTGAGTCGCAGCACGAGCTCGAACACGTGGTGGATGTCGACGCTCTTCGCCCCACCCTCGGCCCCCTCGGCGCTCAGCTCGAGCACGCCCTCGTCCTCGGCCCGGCGGTAGGCGTCCCACTGCTCGGGCGCGAGGTCGACCGCCTCGTCGCGGACGATCTTGGGAGGCAGGTCTTTGAGCACCCGCTCCTTGGTGCGTCGCAGAACCGAGTCGCGCACCGCGGTGGCCATCTCCTGCGCCCGCATGCCGCTGCGCAGCACCCCCGGCGAGACAAACTCGTAAACACCCACGAGGTCTTCGGTGCTGTTTTCGATCGGCGTGCCGGTGAGCGCCCAACTGCGGTCGCGCGGCAACGCGCAAACGGCGGCGCTGGTCGTGCCGTTCTTGTTCTTGATCCGCTGCGCCTCGTCGAGGATCACCATGTCGAACCGAGCCACCGGCTCGGCGCCGTCGACCGAGTGCAGCAGGTCGCTGTCGCGCACCACCGACTCGTAGTTGGCGATCGTCACCACGGCCGACGTGTGCCGCCACGCCCACTCGCGCCGCGCCCGCGGCCCGTCGACCACGGCGACCGACACGTCGGGCGCCCACAGCGCGAGCTCGCGGCGCCAGTTGCTCACCAGCGGCTTGGGGCAGACCAGCAGCACGCGTCGCAGCTGTCCGCTGTGGGCCAAGAGCCGCACGGTGGTGATCGACTGCATCGTCTTGCCGAGGCCCATCTCGTCGGCGATCACCGCGTGGCGCCGTGGGAACAAGAACGCCACGCCGTCGAGCTGATAAGGGAACGGCTTGAAGGGGAAGCCGAGCGAGCCCGCCTCGAGGAGCGACTCGAGCGGCGGCTGCAGCAGGTAGTGCAGTCGGTCCTCGAGCTTCACCACGTCGCCCGGCGGGCGGATGCGGGTGCGCTTGCCAGCGGCGGCGGGCTTGCCGTCGCGCCGAGGCGCGGCTGCCTCCGCAACTTTCGGACGCGGCGCAGCGTACGACGAGGCCGACCGCGCGGCGAGCGCCTCACGACCCTCGGCCAGCAGGCAGCCGTAAGTCTTTACGCCGCACGGGGGCGGCGCGATCGACACGACCTGGGGCGCGGTCGCCCCGAAGTCGACCTTCGTAACGGCGAGCCCCGCGTCGTCTTCGCCGAGCCACGAACGCATCACGGCCGGCGGCTTGGGAGTGAGCGACTCGCCTTCGAGGGAGATCAGCAGCTGCGCGTCAGGCGGCGTGGGCATGCCCCGCCTCCTCGGCGCCGCCCAGGCGACGCGCCTCGCGGATCGCCTCGCGGATCCGCTCGAACGGCTCGGCCAGGTCGACCGATCCGCGCAGCGTTTCGAGCAACGCGCGCACGGCTTCGGGGAGCGGCTCGCCTTGCACGCTCTTGGCTGGGACGTCGCTGGCTTGCCCTTCGGGCGCGTCGGGCGTCACGCAAACGGCGGCCCACCCGCGCGCGGCCACCGGCTCGGCCAACGCCTTGTCGGCCACGACCACCACGCCCGGGGTGAGTCGCGCCTTGGCCACCAACGCCCCGGCGATCAGCTCGCCGTCGATGTAGTCGCGCAGCGTCGGTCCGAAGAGGATCTCCTGGGCGCGGCTGGCGCGCACCGGAGCGGTGCAATGGAATTCGAGCGGGCGACCCCGGGACGACACCAGCAGGTAAGCGCCGGTGCGGCCTTGGTCGTCTTCTCCCTCGGCGAGCAGGTAGCCCACCACGTCGTTCACGTCAAAGTTGCGAGTCATTCGGTTCCGGGCAGCGCGTTCGGATTGGGATCGGGGGACGTTCGGATTCGTGGCGCCAAGCCTGCTAGCAACGCCATCGGGGTTGCTAGACGGGGGCGCCGCCCCACCTTCTCAATCGGGGCTAGGGCCCGGGCGTCTTGAATCCGTCGGCAGAGTCGCCGCACACCGCAAACCGCCGCCAGACGGCCCTGCCCGAGGCCGCAGGTTTCGCAAAATCGTCCAGGTCGTTGCGTCCGAATGCTGGATTCACCCGGGGCTCAACAATAGAATGGAGACATGGCCTGCGGAGGGCCGTGGGGGGATCTTGCAGCCAGCACGTGCGATCCAGCATGGGCGACCGAAGAGGCAATGTTCCCCATGCGAGCAAGCATTCTGCTGCGGCCATTCCCTGTAAAAGGCCTCACGGGCCTCTTAAAAGCATCACGGGCTAGCTCAAGCGGCCCCCAATCCCCCACGCCAGAAGGCTCCCTGTCTCACCTCAACCAGCCCTTACCCCCCAAGCTGGTGGCGATGCCCCCTGCTGAAGCGGACGTCGCCGAATTGGTCAGGGCCTCGATAAGCAGCGCAGCATCGATAAGAGGCACTGCTACGAAGCGAGGCACTGCTAGAAGCACCGTGAGGAAGAAGCACCGTGAGGAAGAACACTGTGAAGAACAAGACAAGCGGCTTCAGAGCCAGCTAACCCGCTCCTCCGGATAGACCCCCTCATAATATCTAATCGGATTTCGATCATTCCTTTATTCCCGCCTACCGGCGAGGCCCTAACTACGGCCTGCTAGCATCCCTTCCGATTAGCTCCCAACACGACGCCCCCAGCGTCTTCCCAGGAACAAAGAAGCAATACCCATGGCCGATAAGCATCCTTCAATGGCCCCCCTGTTCTCGCAAGTCGACGTGACAACCGGTTCGCAGCCGCACACCTCGATGAACCCGGTCGAAGAGCAGGGCGAGTTGCTGCGTGAGATGCTGACCGCGCAAGACCGCACCAACGAGTTGCTCGAAGAGCTTGTGGGCGCCTTCTCGGCCCAAAACAAGCAACGGTCGGCCGAATTGGGCCAGTGGAAAAAAGCCAACCCCGAGCTCTCGCGCAACTGCCGCGAGGCGGCCGAGACCCTCAGCCAGGTGCAGGTCGAATATCTCGACCGCCTGACCGAGGACGTCCGCGACTCGCAGGACGAGCTCGTTTACGGCGACTTCTTGATCAACGAGTTCGTTGACCGCTACGGCCCTCGCCTGGCGCACCTCAACGGCGTGATCCAGGTGCTGGCGCAGCTCGGCAGCGGAGCCAGCCCCTCGGCAACCCAGCAAGATTCCTGAGAGCAGCCCAAGCATGGCTGCGGTCGCCGCTGACTATCCAATCGACCCACAACCCCGCCCTCTAGGCGGGGTTTTTTTGTGCCCTACTGCCTAAGGCAGCGAGTGAATCGCTCGCCCACGGGAGGTTGTCACTGCGGGATGGGACGGCTATCGTAGATTAGTTAACAGGCTAACGATATTTCCCGCCGCCCGTCCGACGCACGCCCCGAAGCCCGATGACGCCGCAAACCCCCGCCGATTTCGCTCCTCCCGGCACGCCACCCACCGACCAGCAATTGAGCGAGGCCCGTGCGGCGCTCGACGCCCAGGCCGTGGAGACCGTGCAGTGGCACTTCCACGAGTCGACCGGCTGCCCGTTCTGGCTCGAAAAGAAATCGGAGCTGAGCTTCGACCCGCTGACCGAGGTCCATTGCTACGACGACCTCAAGAAGTTCCCCGAGTTCGAGGATGAATGGCTCCGCGGCGGGCCGGTACGGCGATGGGTCCCCAAGGGCCTCGCCGACAAGCCGGTTTACGTGTTCGAGACCGGCGGCACCACCGGCGTGCCGAAGAGTCGCATCGCGATCGACGATTTTCGGACCGACTACTCGCTGTTCAGCGACACGCTGCCCGAGAACCATTTCCCCCGGGGCGCCAATTGGCTGATGCTCGGCCCCAGCGGCCCCCGGCGGCTGCGATTGGCCGTCGAGCACCTCGCCCAACACCGCGGCGGCATCTGTTTCTGCATCGACCTCGACCCGCGTTGGGTCGTGAAGCTAATCAAGAAGGGGTGGATGGACCACCTCGAGGAGTACAAGAAGCACTGCATCGACCAGGCCGTCACGGTGCTCACCGCCGGGCACGACGTCAAATGCATGTTCGGCACGCCCAAACTGATCGAGTCGCTCTGCCTGGGGCTCGAAGAACGCGGCACGAGCCTCGCCGAGTGCGGCATCACCGGCATCTTCTCGGGCGGCACCGAGTTTACGCCGCAGTGGACGCGGTTCTGTGTCGAAGAGATGTTCGGCGGCCCGCCCGAGAAGTCGGGCGTCTACATGACGCCCACGTATGGCAACACGCTGATGGGCCTGGCGTGCAGCGAGCCGGTCACCCAAGAGAACGACTACAAAATCACCTACCACGCCCCGCAGCCGCGGGCCGTGCTAGAGGTGGTCGACTTCGACGACACGAACAGCGTGGTCCCCTACGGCGAGACCGGCCGGTCGAAGCTCACGACGCTGACCAAAGAGTTCTTCGTGCCAGGGTTCCTAGAACGCGACGAGGGCGAACGCGAACCGCCCTATGCGGCCTACCCGTGGGACGGCATCAGCGGCGTCCGGCCGTTTAGCCGCTTGGCAGGCGGGACGACGGTTGGGGTCTATTAGGAACCACAGATGAACACGGATAAACACTGATGCATGTTGCACGCGGACTTTTCCTGATAGTGGCTTTTGCAGTGATTCTGCCCTGTTCGCACCATCAGGCAATCGGCCACGAAACGTCTGACAGCAACCCCCCCAAGCACAATACGACATTTACCTCAACGGTTTCCGTTGCTGACCTTGAGCGGACAGACGTGATCGGACGCTTGGGCAAGCCGTTGGGTTCCCTGGTGACAGTTGAGGGTGTTTACGAATTCCGAGAAGACAACCCCAACACCAAGGCAGATAAAGCCGCCGTTCTGCTGAAGATTGAAACAGTTAACGGCGAGCCTGTCGGAAAATCCCCAATTGTCTACCAGTACATTCCAGACAGGATGCTCGATGCCTCCGACCCCGCTCCGAACTCCAGATTCAAGCTGATCGGTTACCAAACCGGCGAATTCCGTGGCGATGTGCGGGGCGCCGGGCAGCATATAGCGACTGTTGCAAAACTCCCCATTCCTTTCGGGCTTCACCTCGAATTCCATGTCCTGAAAGACGAGCTTAAAAGCGTATCTCGGAAAGACTTGGGCATCCGCTAATCTTATCCGTTTTCATCCGTGTCCATCCGTGGTTCCTACCCGTCCGTGATTTCTTAAATGATTGAGTTACCCGCCATCCGCTGGGGCGAGCCTTACGAGTCGCTCGACGTCGCCCAGATCAACCACTTCTACACCGGCGAGCCGGTCGCGCGGATGCACACCGTGGGGTCGGGCATCATCCGCCGCGACGCGCGCGGGGCGCAGGCCGCCCGGCGGGCGCTGCAGAGGCTCTCGCCGGCCGAGCTGATCGAGCGATGCAAGAAGGCGGGCGAGCTGTTCGAGTCGGGCACGCTCACCGTCGGCGACTGCCAACAGTCGCCCGACGATTTCATCGCCCAGCAGTCGGCCACGACCGGCATGCCGGTGTCGATGTGCCGGGCGAACGTGACGAAGAACGCCTTCGTGCTGAAGAACATCGACACGATTCTCGATGCCCTCACGCGCGGCCTGGACCTCAACATCTTGGCCCGCGGCTACGGCGAAGAATCGCGCGGCGTCACCGTGAGCTACGCCGCCCAGTGCGACGCCTTGGGCGCCGTGCTGCCGAGCAACTCGCCCGGCGTCCACACGCTGTGGCTGCCGGTGATCGCGTTGCAGATGGGCCTCGTCTTGAAGCCCGGATCGAGCGAGCCTTGGACCCCCTACCGGGTGTTCGCCGCCATGACCGAGGCGGGCCTGCCGCGCGAGGCGTGGTGCCTCTACCCGGGCGACGGCGCCGAGATCGGCGGAGCGATCCTCGCCAGCTGCCGGCGGAGCATGATCTTTGGCGGACCGCAGACGATCGAGCAGTACTCGGGCAACCCGAAGGTGCAGGTCCACGGCCCCGGTTACAGCAAGATCTTGCTGGGCGACGACTCGGTCGACGATTGGGAAAAGCACCTCGACCTGATGGCCGACAGCGTGCTGAAGAACGGCGGCCGCAGCTGCATCAACGCCAGCAGCATCTACGCCCCGCGGCACACGAAGGAGATCGCCGCGGCGCTCGCCGAGCGGCTCGGCCCGGTCGAGGCCCTGCCGCCCGAGGACGAGAAGGCCCAACTGGCGGCGTTCACGATTCCCGGCGCCGCCAAAGCGATCTGGGGCGCCCTGGAGAGCGACGCCGAGGCGTCGGGCGTCACGGACATGACGGCCTCGTACGGCGACCGGCTCGTCGAACGCGACCCGGTCGCTTACCTCCGACCGGTGGTGTTGCACCATGCCAGCGCCGAATCGGAGTCGCGGAACAAGGAGTACATGTTCCCGATGGTCAACGTGGTCGAGTGCCCGCAAGAAAAGATGCTGTCGGTGATCGGCCCCACACTCGTCGGCACGGCGATCACCGAAGATGAGTCGTGGCGCCAGGACCTGTTGGACTCGCGCGACATCGACCGGCTGAACCTAGGCCCGATCCCCACCCCACAGCTCGACTGGCTGCAACCGCACGAGGGGAACCTGATCGAGTTCTTGTACCGCAGCCGAGCGGTGCAGCTGGCTACTTAAGAAAAGAACCACGGATGAACACGGATAGACACGGATATTTCCGTTCCTCCATCCGTGTTCATCCGTGTCATCCGTGGTTCCTTCTATGACCCCATTCGACTTCCAATGCCCGACCAAGGTCGCCTTCGGCGCCGGAAGGATCGCCGAGCTCGGCGCCCTTACGGCCGCACTAGGCGCGGGGCGTGTGCTGGTCGTCTCTGACCCCGGCGTGATCGAAGCGGGGCACACGCGGCGCGGCGTCGATTCCCTCCGCGCCGCCGGGCTCGACACACTCATCTTCGACGGCGTTGAAGAGAACCCCACGACCGACAACGTGGCGGCGGGCGTCGCCGTGGCCCAGGACTTCAAGCCCGACGCGATTGTGGCAATCGGCGGGGGCAGCAGCATGGATTGCGCCAAGGGGATCAACTTCATCCACTCCTGCGGCGGGCGGATGCAGGACTACTGGGGCGTCGGCAAGGCGACGGCCGAGCTGTTGCCTATGGCGGCCGTTCCCACGACCGCTGGCACCGGCAGCGAGACGCAGTCGTTCGCCCTGATCTCCGACGCCGAGTCGCACGTGAAAATGGCGTGCGGCGACAAGCGGGCGGCGTTTCGCGTGGCGGTGCTCGACCCGGAACTGACGCTGACCCAGCCGCCGCGGGTGACCGCTCTGACGGGCGTCGACGCGATCGCCCACACCGTCGAAACCTGGGTCACGACCAAGCGGACCGACGTGTCGCTCGCGTTCTCGCGGCAGGCGTGGCGGATGCTGATCCGTGGATTCCCCCGGGTTCTGCGCGACCCCGCGGACCTCGAGGCACGTAGCTTCATGCAGCTGGGCGCTTGCTACGCCGGGCTGGCGATCGAGAACTCGATGCTCGGCGCCGCCCACGCCCTGGCCAACCCGCTGACGGCCCACTACGGCGTGGTCCACGGCGAGGCGGTTGGGCTGATGCTGCCGCACGTGGTGCGTCACAACGGCCTGCGAATGGAACAAAGCCAGCCGACCAAGCCGAGCCCCTATCACGAGATGCACCTGTTTGTCTCGTACCCCGAGGCGTCGCCGCCCGAGAAGGCCATCGAGGGGCTCGCCCGGTTCCTCACCGATCTGACAGCCGAGGCAGGCCTGGCGACCACGCTCGGCGCGTTGGGCGTCGAAGAAACCAAGCTGCCCCAGCTCGCCGCCGACGCGGCCAAGCAGTGGACCGGCACGTTCAACCCGGTGGAGATGACCGCCGATGACTACCAACATTTGTACGAAGCGGCGTGTTGATCTCGCGCAGAGACGCAGAGACGCAGAGATGCGGACTGTGTTCTCTTTCTCTGCGTTTCTGCGTCTCTGCGCGATCACGGCCGCATCGGTTTGCCCCTGTTGGGCGTTCGCGGACTGGCCGGTGTCGCGTGGCGACTTAGCGTCAACCGGAGTGGCGACCGAAGCGTTGCCTGACGACCCGCAGGTGCTCTGGAAGTACGAGGCCGAAGAAACGGCGTTCGACGCCGCGCCGGTGATCGCCGGCGGCGTGGTCTACGTCGGCGACACCGACGGGACGTTCTACGCCCTGCGGCTGGACGGCGGCGAGGTCATCTGGAAGAAGACTTTCGAGGACTGCGGATTCATGTCCGCCGCCGCGGTACACGGCGATCGGCTGTGGGTTGGTGATTTCAACGGCTTGGTCCGATGCCTCTCCACAAAAGACGGCGAAGAGCTCTGGTCGTTCGACGCCGAGACCGAGGTCTACGCCGGGCCGCTGCTTTACGAGGATACGCTGCTCGTCACGACCGAGGGGGGCGTGCTCTTCGCCTTGGGCGCCGAGAGCGGCGAGGAGCGGTGGCGGTTCGCGATCGACTCGCCGCTGCGTTGCTCGCCCACCGTGGTGGGCGGCGCCACGCTGCTGGCCGGCTGCGACGGCAAGCTGCACGCGGTCGACTTGGCCGCCGGCCAAGAAATCGGCACGGCCGAGATCGGCGGCCCCACTGGCAGCACCGCCGCGGTCTCGGACGGCAGGGCGTACTTCGGCGCCGAGAGCGGCCTGTTCTTCGCCATCGACGCCGCGGACACCAAGGCGATGACGGAACTTTGGACCTACCGCGACCCACGCCGCGGCCAGGGCATCCGCACCGCCGCCGCGGTCACCGACAAGGCGGTCGTCTACGGCAGCCAAGGCAAAAGCCTCTACGCGCTGCGGCCGGATAACGGCGAGTTGCTGTGGCAGAAACCGTTCCGCGGCCGCATCGAGTCGTCCCCCGTGGCCGACAGCAACAAAGTGTTCTGCGCAACGACCGGCGGCCGGCTAATGATGCTCGACCTCACGGACGGCGAGGAGCTGTGGGAATACGAAGCGGGCGGCTCGTTCGTCGCCTCGCCGGCGGCGACGGGCGGCAAGATCGTGATCGGCTCGAACGAAGGGGTGCTGTATTGCTTTGGGGCTATGGCTAAGGACTAAACCACGGAGTAGCCCCGGAGGGGCGACAGCACATAGCCAGGGGCGCAAGCCCCTGGGCAGCTAATTCAACGACTACCAGGGGCTCACGCCCCTGGCTACATGCTTCCGCCCCTCCGGGGCTTATCGAGGCGAGACAATAAACGGTTACGCACACAACGCGACTCTGGCCATAATGGAACCATGACCGAATCGACCAAAACCGAAGTCGGCTCCTACTTCATCAGCAACTACCCCCCTTTCTCGCAGTGGTCCAAAGAGGCCGTCAGCGAGATCGAGGCGGCGATGGCCGCGCCGCCGGCCGATACGCCGCTGGGGCTCTATTTGCACCTGCCCTTCTGCCGCAAGCGCTGCAAGTTCTGTTACTTCAAGGTCTTCACGGACAAGAACGCGAAGGAGGTGGAGCGCTACCTCGCCGCTCTGTCCAAAGAGATCGAACTCGTCAGCCAGCTCCCCGTGATGGGCGACCGGCCGTTCCGGTTCGTCTACTTCGGCGGCGGCACCCCCTCGTACCTCTCCAGCCGACAGCTCCACCGGCTGGTCGACCGGCTGCGGGCGAACATCGACTGGTCCAAAGCGGAAGAGGTCACGTTCGAGTGCGAGCCGGGCACGCTCAGCGAGGCGAAGGTAGGCACGCTCAAGGAGATCGGCGTCACGCGGCTCAGCTTGGGCGTCGAGCACTTCGACGACGCGATCCTGCGCGACAACGGCCGGGCGCACGAGTCGATGGAGATCGACCGGGCGTGGCCGTGGATCAAGGCGGCCCAGTTCGACAACGTGAACATCGACCTGATCGCCGGCATGAAGGGCGACACCACCGAAAAGTGGGAGGCGACCGTCCAGCGCGCCATCGAACTCGACCCCGACTGCGTGACGATCTACCAGATGGAGTTGCCGTTCAACACGGTGATCTCCCAAGGCGTGCTGGCGGGCGAGGAGTCGCCCATCGCCTCGTGGGAGCAGAAGCGTGAGTGGGTCTCGTGGGCGTTCGACAAGCTCGCCGAGGCGGGCTACGAGACTTCGAGCGCCTACACCATGGTCAAGCCGGGCGTGAAGTTCAGCTACCGCGACAACCTGTGGCGCGGCAGCGACCTGCTGGCGACCGGCATCGCCAGCTTCGGCCACGCCTCGGGCGTCCATTACCAGAACCTGCCCGAGTGGGAGCAGTATCTCGGCAAGCTCGAAGCGGGCGAGTTGCCGCTAGGGCGGGCGCTCACCATCACGGCGCACCAGGCGCTCGTGCGTGAGATGGTTCTGCAACTCAAGAAGGGCTGGCTCGAGGCGGGCTACTTCCGCGAAAAGTTTGGCGTCGACATCATCGACCACTGGCGCGACCAATGGACCGGCCACCGCGACGAGGGGCTGCTCGGCTTCACCGACGAGCGGGTGGAGCTCACCCGCGATGGGCTGCTTAGGGTCGACTCGCTGCTGCCGGTGTTCTTCGAGCCCGAGCACCAGAACGTGCGGTACACGTGAGCGTCTTGTGGTGCTGTCCGATGATGCTTATTTAACCGGAAGTGCGCATCAGACGTTCCAGTTCTGTCGTGTGGTCGAGTGCGTTACCTCGATCCGTGGGCGCGTCTCGCCCTCGATGAGCCTGAACGCGAAAGGGATGACCTCACTTGCGAGGACTCGATCTTCGTTGAGGGACGACTCGCCGACACTCACCAATCGCCCCGACACAAGCCGGAGCAGTTCGATCCGCCAAGGGTCACGGTCGACGAACATCAGTTCACGCGTGCCAACCTTGGCGTAGAAGTCGATCTTCTCTCGCGCGCGGTCGTGCTTGCTAACGATTTCCACGGCGAAGTCAGGGCCACCCTGCCAAAAGGCGCCACGGTCGACCGCCTCGGTGGTAGGCAAATAGACCGCCACATCGGGGATTCTGAAATTCACGGTCCACTCTTCCGAGCGGTCGGAAACATTAACGCCCGCCAGGATAGTCCCTGAAAAATCGAAACCCATGCCTACCTGGATCGCGGCGGCAAGCCTTGTGCCGAACTCTTGGTGCTCATTGTTCGCTAGCGGGCTCATCATATAGACACCGTCCCAGACTTCGTCGAACCGATCACTACCGCATTCGGCACGCTGCCGCCGGATCTCTTCCGACAGTTGCGGGTCGAGTATGACCGTTGAGCGGATCAGTGTGGGATCGAAGGGCTCGCCATCGTCAGCCGCATTGTGCGTTGCAAGGTCCGCCGATGCCATGGGCGCCTCCGTGGAGGATGGTGTGCTGAAAAAGCCTCTCCCCTAGTATACACCATGCGATCGACATGCCTTCACGCCATCGTGCGGGCCGCCTCGTAGGTGCGGCCGCTCTGCGGCGATGTGGCGCCGGCCTGCTCGAGCGCGATCTCGTAGAGCTGCTGGCCGCATGTCGTGGGGTACTGGCCCGTGATGCAGGCCTGGCAGAGGTCGCCGTCGGGTCGGCCGATCGCTCGGGCGATCGACGCGATCGGTAGGTAGCGGAGCGAGTCGGCGCCGAGTTCCTCGGCCATGCGGGCGAAGGCCGCCTCGTCGGCTGCGCCGCCGTCGCCGCGGCAGCCCTCGAGGAAAGGCGGGGCGAACAGCTCGCCGATCGTCGACATGTCGATGCCGTAGAAACAGGGCGCCACGATCGGCGGGCAGGCGACGCGGACGTGGATCTCGCGGGCGCCGCCCACTTCCCGGAGCCGCGAGAGCAGCTCGCGCATCGTCGTCGAACGGACGATCGAGTCCTCGACCAAGATCACCCGCTTGCCCTCGAGCACCTCGCGGAGCGGGGTGTACTTGGCGGCGACCTTCGCCTTGCGGGCGTCGCCCCCTTCGATGAACGTGCGGCCGGCGTAGCGGTTGCGCATCAGCCCCTCGACGCTCGGCACGCCCAGCCGGTAAGCCATCGCGTCGGCGGCGCCCTTGCTCGTGTCGGGCACCGGCACGACGATCGTGTCGGGGTCCTCGTCGTCGCGGGCCTGCGAGATGTCGAGCGTCTCCAAGCGGGCGAGCTCCTCGCCGAGCGCCTTGCGCGCCAGGTAAACGCTGCGGCCGTCCATCGTGCTGGCGACGTTGGCGAAGTAGATCCACTCGAAGAAACAGTGCGCCCGACGCGGGGACTCCGCGAAGCGTTCGACCTTCATCTCGCCGCCGGAGATCGTGATCGCCTTGCCCGGCTCGAGCGAACGGATGCTCTCGACCGAGAACCCGAGGTTCAGCAGCGCGACGCTCTCGCTCGCCGCGGCGAACAGCGAGTTCTCCACCGCGTACGAGACCGGTTTGACGCCCAGCGGGTCGCGGGCCACGAGCATCTCGCCCTGGGCGTTGATCAACGCGATGCTGTACGCCCCGTCGATGCGCTGCGCGACGTTGCGCATCACCTCGACGAGCGACGGCCGGCGGTCGCCGGCGATCTCGCGGGCGATCTCGTGCATCATGATCTCGGTGTCGGTGGCGAGCTCCACGTGGTTCTCGTCCTCCGAGAGCAGCTGGTCGCGCAGCTCGGCGTAGTTGGCCAGCTGGCCGTTGAAGCCGAAGGCGAACCACTTGCGCTTTTGCAGGTGGCGGCGTTCGAACGGCTGGGCGTAGTCGAGCTCGTCCTTGCCGCACGTGGCGTACCGCACGTGGCCCACTCCGGCCCGCCCGGCGAGCTTCGACATCAGCGCCTCGGCCTTGCCGCGGTGGTTGAGGCGGAACGCCTCGCCCACGCTCCCCAGGGCCTTGTAGGTGTCCAGCAGCCGGTCGCGGCCGGGTTGGAACGTGGTCACGCCGGCCGACAACTGCCCACGGTTTTGGATGTCGAGCAGCATGCGCGGCAGCAAGCGGGTCGCTTCGTCGGGCCCCTGGCTTGGGCAGAGGGGGCTCGCGGGGCCGGGCAGGTGGTAAACTGCCGCGATTCCGCACTCGTGGTGCAGTTCACTCATGGGGCTCCGGCATCCGACGCGGGCGCCAGACGGGTGGGGTGAGGGCAGAGGCTCTCCGCCCGACGAACTGCCGGCCGCGACGCCCCTCGCAACTACCAAGATTCTATGAAGGGGGGCTCGGTCACTCAACGGGCGCGACCGAACCCGCCGCTCGATTGTGCGGTCTGCACGTGAGATACCGCTTCAAAAAAATCACGGAAGCCCCCGCCATGTTCGCCGAAACCATCGAGACCGACAGGCTACTGCTCAGGAGGCTGCGAGCCTCCGACGCTCAGGCCGGCTTTGAACGCTACGCCTCCGACCCCGAGGCGACCCGCTTCCTCCGCTGGCGCACGCACCAATCGGCCGTCGAGACCGAAGAATTCTACCGCCAAGCCGAGCGGGACTGGGACGCCGGCGTCACGCACGTGTGGGCGGTCTGCCTGCGGGAAGAGGGGATGCCCGAGAAGCTCAAACCGTGGGGCGCCATCAGCCTGCTGCCGGTGCTCGCCCAAGCCGAGCTGGGCTACGTGATCTCCCGGCGGCAGTGGGGCCGCGGCGTCGCGACCGAGGCGGCACGGGCGGTGATTGCCGAGGCTTGGCGTCACCCCACCATTTGGCGGGTCTCAGCAACCTGCAACGTACGCAACGCCGGCTCGGCCCGCGTGCTGGAGAAGTGCGGCATGCGGCTCGAGGGGACGCTGCGGAGCCGCTACATGCAACCGCAAGCCGGCCCGCGGCCGCAGGATGTGCTGCAGTGGGCGATCGTGCGCGACGATCTCCCGGCGGACGCCTCGACGGGGTGACGCGGCATTGCTCGCTCCCAGCAGGCGGGGCCGGACGCCGACGCCGTGGCTCAGGCCGCCGGCGCCTCGGGAGCTTCGGGCAAGTCAGCCAACAGGTCGATGTTGCCGCGGATCGGGCTCGCCGTGAAAGTCGGGCCGGCCTCGGCATGCTTGTTGAGCCGCATGCGCACGCCGTTCTTCGGGTTGAGCATGGTCGAGCGGACCTCTGCCGTGACGTCGCTTCCCGGCTCGACGGTGAACCGCCACTCGCTGAGGAACCGCGGCAGCGTGGTCCGCAGGATCTTCATCGCCAGCGGACCGCCGATGCAGAGCCTGGGGCCGCCGCCAAACGGGTGGTACTCGTAGCCCGAGGGTTTGGTCGTGAGCCAGCGGTCGGGATCGAACAGGCGGGGATTCTCGAACGTCGACTCGAGCTTGTGCGTGATGATCGGCGTGAACACGATCGGCGTGCCGCGCATCAGCTCGAACGGCCCCAATCGGACCGGCTCGTTGTTGATCCGTTGCGAGTAGCCCGAGGCGGGCAGCACCCGCATGCTCTCCTTGATCACCCGGTCGATGAGAGCCATCTCGCCGTTCTCGCCCTCGCGGTCGATCGTGCCATCCTCGATCGCCCCCCAAACGCGGCGCATCACGCTCGGGTGCTGGGCCAACAGGAACAGCGTCCAGGTGAACGAGTGGGCCGTTGTCATGTGCGCGGCGCCGAACAGCACGCACGCTTGGCCGACCAGTTCCTCGTCGCTCAGGCCCCCCTCGGCGTCGTGCATCCGCACGAGGATCGACAGCACGTCGAAACTCGGCTTCGGGTCGGCGCGACGCAGCCGGATGAGCTCCATCACGTTCTTCTCAAGCTTCTCGGAGTAGGCGAGCAGCTCCTCGTAGCGATCGGAGAACTCGTCGTTCGGCACCAAGGCGCCGACGCCCAGCTCGTGGTTCATGCCGACCCACTCGGCGATCTGCTCACCGACGACGTAGGCCAGGTCGTTGTCGTCCAGGCCGAACAGCAGGCCGCTGGTCACCCGCAGCATGTGGCGGGTCATCTCTTCGTTCACGTCGACCGCCTGGCCGTCGCTCCACGAGGCGGTCGTCTCCTCGGCGAAGCGGAGGATCGCGTCGTCGTAGTGAGCAATCTGCCGCATGCCGAACGGCTCCTTGACCATCCGCCGGTTGCGTCGGTGCTGGTCGCCGTTCATGGCGAGCAAGCCGCAGGTGAGCCGCCGCTGGCTCGAGCGCTTCGGCCCGCGGATCCCGAAGAAGCGGGCGTGGTACGTCTTGGCGTCGCTGAGCACCTGGCGGTTGTAAGCCGGGTCGAACAGGAAGACGATCTTCTGCGTGCCGTCCCTCAGGGCGGCGATCGGCCCGTGCTTTTGGTGCAAGCGCAGCAGGGTCCCCAGCACGTCGCGGCTGAATTCGACGAAGCTTCCGTCGGTGACCGGCAGGGCGCCTCCCACGACGGGCGGCGTCTGCATGAGGTGGGGTACCGTCGCCATGGACGAGGCGGAGGGGGGGCTGATCATGGAGGCGTAGTCTGTAACGGATGGGGAAACCGGGCGACCTGCAAAGACTTGCCTGCCGCCCAACGTCGCGGCAACGCGTCTTTATTCGTATCGCCCAATCAACCCATCTATTTCAGATTAAACAGCCTGCGCCCTAACAACCAGTGCGAGCCTTTCCGATCAACACCAGATTATTGCGGTGGATCACCTCTGAATAAGGACAACGGCCCAAAATCCCCGCAAAACTCTCCGATGGTTGTCCGGCGATCATCCGCAAGTCGTCGGCGCTGTAGTTGGTCAAACCACGGGCGACCTCCACGCCCGACTCGTCGGACAACGCGACGATGTCGCCCAACTTGAAATCGCCCGTCAGCCGCTTGACGCCCACGGCCAGCAGGCTGCTGCCGCCGGAGACGACCGCCCGCACGGCGCCCGCGTCGAGCGTCAGCGTGCCGGCCGGTTGCACGGTCCAGCCAATCCAGCGTTTGCGCGAGCTGACCGACTCGCCCTCGGCCAGGAACAGCGTGCCGACAGGCTCACCAGCCAGCAGGTCCATCAGCACGCCCGGCCGGCGGCCGTTGGCGAGCACCACGTGCTCGCCCGCCTCGGTGGCGATGCGGGCCGCTTCGAGCTTGCTCCCCATGCCGCCCGTCGAGAGCCTCAACCCCGCGTTGGCTGCCGTGCCGCCCGCAAACGACATCGTCGCGTCGTCGATCCGCTCGACGGTGGGGATCACCCGGGAGCTCTCGCTCGCCGGGTCGCCGTCGTAGAGCCCCTCGACGTCGGTGAGCAGCACCAGCAGCGGGGCCCGGATCAAGTTGGTGACCAACGCGGCGAGCCGGTCGTTGTCGCCAAAGGTCTGCCGCAGCTCGTAGGTCCGAACCGTGTCGTTCTCATTGATAATCGGCACGGCGCCCCACTCGAAGAGCGAGGCCAACGTGTTGCGGATGTTGAGGTAGCGGCGTCGGTGGTTCAGATCGGCCGCCGTCAGGAGCACCTGGGCCGCGTGCAGCCCGTGAACCTCGAGCGTGCGATTGTACGCCTCCATCATGTGGCTCTGGCCAACGGCGGCCACGGCCTGCAGCTGGGCGAGGTCGGTCGGTCGGCTCGTCAGACCAAGCCGAGCAATGCCGGCGCCCACGGCGCCGCTGCTCACGAGCACCACCCGCCGGCCCGACTCGACCACCGCGGCGACCTGGTCGGCGACGGAAACAACCTGGGCCTCATCGAGCGCCCCGTTGGGCGCGGTGAGCGAGCGGGTGCCGATTTTCACCACCACGGTATCGGCGGCGTCGAGAATCGATTTGCGCAGCAGGTCGGTCATCGGTTGCCGGGGTGGGAGCCTCGGGAAAGAGTTACACGGTGGCGGGCTGGTCAGGCGGGTAGGTCAGGCGGGGCTCAGCACGAGCAACTCCACGCCGGTGAGCGCGTCGCCCACCGAATCACGGAAGGCGACCATGTGCGGCGCCGAGTGGTGCGCTTCGAGGGCTTCGGGCGATTCCCACTTTTCGACGACCATGAACCGGTCGTCGCCCACGAGCCGCTGCGCCGGGTGACCGGTCGGCTCGTCGACGGCGGCGCCGTACTCGATGCAGCCCTTTTCGGCGTGGACCTTGGGCGTGAGCTCGGCGAAGGCGTCGAGCACCTCTTGGCGGCGGCCGGGGGCGGTCGAGAGCGTCGCGATTACGTGGATCATGCGAGAGAGCTGGGAGGGCGTGGAGTGGCTGGGAGACGCGAGCAACGCCCCCAAGATAAGGGACTCGTCGCGACTCAGGAAGGATCACCCCCGGCACGCCCCCCGGCCGACCCTGCTCAGATAGGCGCCACTCACTCGTGCCTTAGCGCCACGATCGGGTCGAGCTTCGCCGCCTTGATCGCGGGGTAGACGCCGAACACCACGCCGACCATCGCCGAGATGATGAACGCCAGCGGGACCGACCAACCGACCATCACCGGCTCGACCGTGCGGATCAGGTCGGGCACGTTCTCCATCTGGTCGGGGAAGAAGCGGTACATCATCTCACGCCCGCCGATCGAGAGCGGCCGGCAGAACAGCCCGCCCACCACGCCGAGCGCCCCGCCAACGACCGACAGCACGACGCTCTCGGCCAGGAACTGCGAGACGATGTCGCCCTGCTTGGCGCCCACCGCGCGGCGGATGCCGATCTCGCGGGTCCGTTCGGTCACCGTGGCGAGCATGATGTTCATGATGCCGATGCCGCCCACCACGAGCGAGATCGCCGCGATCATGCCGAGGAAGATGATGAACATCAGCTGCGTGGTGCGGGCCTGGTTCAGCAATTCCAGGGGAACGGTGATCGTGAAGTCGTCGAGCGTGTGGCCCCGCTGGACCGTGTCGCGGACGACCTCGGCCGTTTTGAGCACGTCGTCCACGTCGGCCACGGCCATCGTGATCTGACTGATCTCTTTGACATCCTGCTGGAACTGGCCCGGCTTCTGGATGATCTCCATGTCCCCCAGCCGCCGCCACAGCGTGGAGATCGGGATGTAGATGTCGTTAGAAAAGTCCTCGGCGGCGAGCGACCCGCCGATGCCGGCCGAGGCGGCCCGCGGGTCCATCACGCCGATCACCGTGTAGAACTCGTCGTCGACCATCAACGCCCGGCCGAGTGAGTTGCCGCCGGGGTACAGGTACTCGGACGCCTCGGCGGCGAGCACGCAGTAGTTGCTCTCGTCGTCCATGTCCTCCTGGTTGAAGAACCGCCCCTGGGCGACGGTGGTCTTGACCACGCCGGGGTACTCCGGCGTGCAGCCGACCATGCGGCCCTCCAGGCGTCGGCGGCCGGAGCGCACCTCGCGCTGGAACTCGCGGATCGGCACGGCTGTTTCGAGCGTGGGGACGGTCTCGACGATGCGTTGATAGTCGTCACGCGTCAGGCCGTAACCGCCCCCTTCGAAGTTGTCACTCGTGGGCATCACCGAGCGAACGATGATGTTGCGGGCGCCCAGGCTGGCGATCTGCCGTTGCGAAGCCGCACTGATCCCCTCGCCGATGGCCAGCAGCCAGATGACGCTCGAGACGCCGATCAAGATGCCGAGCACCGTGAGCCCCGACCTCAGCGGGTGGAGCATCAGGCTCTTGATGCTCAGCCAGATTGTCCTGCCGATGCGCGACCGCGTCATGACCGCCGCCTCTCGTCGGTCTGCACCTGCCCGTCGCGGAGCAGGATGGTCCGCTTGGTCCGCTCGGCCACCTCGTCCTCGTGCGTGACGATAATGATCGTGCGCCCCTCGGCGTTCAGCTCGTCGAGCAAGTGGAGGATCTCGTCGGTGGTCACCGAGTCGAGGTTGCCGGTCGGTTCGTCGGCGAGGATGAATTGGGGGTCGTTCACCAGGCTGCGGGCGATCGCCACGCGTTGCTGCTGGCCGCCGGAGAGCTGCATCGGTCGGTGGTCGAGTCGGTCGCCCAGGCCGACCCTGGCGGCGAGCGCCTCGCACTTCGCGCGGGCCGCCGAGTTGAGCAGCCCGCTGTAGAGCAGCGGCAGCTCGATGTTCTCTACCACGGTGAGGGCGGGCAGCAGATTGAACGACTGGAACACGATGCCCAGCCGCGTGGCGCGCGTCTCGGAGAGTTCGTCGTCCGACATGCGGGCGACGTCCTCGCCGGCCAAAAAGAACGACCCCGAGGTCGGCCGGTCGAGGCAGCCGAGCAGGTTCAGCAGCGTGCTCTTGCCCGAGCCCGAGGGGCCCATGATCGACACGTAGTCGCCCGTAGGCACGTCGAACGACACGCCCCGCAGCGCTCGCACCGTGTCGCTAGCCAACACGTACTCCTTGCGCAGTTCGCGGATGCTGGCGGCGGTGGTGCTGGGGACGACCATCGGCTGCGGGGGGAATCGTAGCGGGCGAGAAACGGAGGCGGGGAGCGAGGAAAGGGCGGGGACGCAGATCAGCCGCCCGTCGAGGCCGTCGCCTCCACGCCGCTGGCGGCGATCGCCCCGCTGTCGGACTCTTCGGCGCCCTCGTCGGTGGCGTCGTCTCCCGACTCACCCTCGGCGGGCCGGCCGCCGGGGGGGCCGCTCGAGGGCGACCCACGCTGCAGCGGCGGCACGTCCAAGCCATCGCGGCCGAGGAACGTCCGCGGGTTGAGCACCACGAGGTCGGCCTCTTCCAGCCCGTTCTCAATAACGTAAAACCGGTCGTTCGTCGGGCCGCACTCCACGCGTTGCAGCGTCAGGTCCTGGCCGTCTTTGACGAGGCAATAATCGCCGTCGCCCCCTTTGATGACCGCCTGCACGGGCGCCTGCAGGGCGTCGGGGATGAACATCGCACGGATGCGCACCGACGCGGTCATGCCGGGCCTGATCCCCTCGGGCGCGTTGAGGATATCGACGTAAGCCTCGTACTCCTTGACGTTGGCGCGTCGCCAGCCCGAAGGCTCGGCGTACTGATTGATGCGGGCCAGGCGGCCACGGAGCGGCGAGTCTTCGTAGCCGATAGGTCGCACCTGAGCCTCCATGCCGGGGCTCACGTTCTTGACCAGTGACTCGTTGATCTTCACCTCGACCTGCATGACCGACGTGTCGGGCAGCCGGATGATCGTCTGCCGCTCGCGGATCACGGCGCCCTCTTCGACAATGAAATCGTCCTGACCGCGACGGTCGCTGATGTGGGCGTATTTGACCGTGCCGGCCCGCGGGGCAACGATCATGCACTTGGCGATCTGGTCCTCGATCTCCTCAAGACGCCCGGTCTCCAGCCGCAAGCTGTTCTTCTCGGCCTCCCATTTGGCCTCGGAGATGCGCACGTCGCTCTCCAGTTGCTTGAGCATCTTCTCGCGGGTGAATTTTTCGAGCACCCGCAGCTTGGTCTGGGCCGCCTCGAGCGTCTTGCGGGCGTTCTCCACGGCGAAGGCGTCCGCCTCGAGCTGCAGGTCGGTCACGTAGCCCTTGGCCGCCAGCTTCTTGCTATAAACCAAGTACTCTTGAGCGCGGCTGAGGTCTTCCTCGGCGATGAACACCTCGCTCTCGATCGTCTGCTTCTCTTGGACGAACACGCCCTCCTCGTACTCCTTCAGCGCGATGACGCTGGTCTCGTACAAGTTGCGGGCCTCGACGACGAGCGCCTCGGCCGTGTTCACGGCGATCTGCTGCAGCGTGCGTTCCTCGTCGAGAGCCGAAGAGTCGAGCTCGACGAGGAAGTCGCCCTCCTCGACGTCGGCGCCTTCGGGAACGATCCGCAGGATCGACAAGCCGGTGGTGTTCTTGCTCTTCACCTGCGAACGGATCTCGGCGTCGCCGACCGATTCGATCTCGCCGCGTTCGGTCACGACAAACTCGAAGTCCTTGCGCTCGACCTTGTGGAACACCGCCTCGTCGGCCATGCCGCCGGTGTTCTTCGCGGCCTGCCAGGCGTAGGCGCCGTAGGCGATCACCGCCAGCAGCGCAAGCGCGACCACCAATCGCAGCGCTGCGGCGCCCGCGCGTGGTGGTGGGTTTCCGTTTTCGATTTGTTCCGTCTTCGCCGTCATCCTCAGCCGCCTCATCTGTTTGCGCGCTAACCTTCTAATTCTAGCGTAGGGAGGCGGCGCCCGAATGTCCACGCTGAGAGACACGTTTTTCGCCCGCTACGCACGCCCGCAAGTGATTCAACCCCGCGTATTCCCCGCGGCGCCGGCGGTTCTCGCCTCGGCCGAGGTCGACGGCAATCGCTTGGGCTGTTCTGTGGGCCAGATCACAGGAAGGACCTCGTGGCCACGCCGCGAATCGGTCGAATGTTGCGCGGCGGCTGTCGGGACGGGGGGCGCTTGCCGCACCGCGGGCGCCAGCGGCGCGTCGTGACGGATCAGCTGGATGTCGCCCTGGTCGCGTTTGGGCAGCCCCGGCAAGAGGCATTCGGGCGAATGCAAGAAATCTCGCAGCGGCATGCCGAGCGGCGTCCGCTGGCCGTAACGATCGATCTGCATCACGCCGAGGTCGTACTCCAGGTTCCACTGCTGCAGCAGGTTGTTCACCCACACGCTGAGAAAATCGTTCTGCACGTTCACCAGATCGCCGAGCGCTTGCACCAGGTCACGGGCCGTGGTGTTGCTCAGCTCGGTCTCTTCGCCCGGCCGCGGCGGCTCGTCGAGCCTCAGCTGCGTGATGTCGACCTGGGCGATCGCCACGAGCACCGCCTGGCGGCGTAGCTCGAGATTGATCTCGTTCAGTCGGACCTGCCGGAGCGTGGCCCGCAGTCCCTGCGACACGCCGTCGACAAACTGGTAGTAGTCGCGTTTGGCCTGCTGGTACTCGATGAGCGACTGGCGGTAGACGTTGCGTTCGCCGAGCCGAGTGAGCGGCGCGTCGAACGCGAGCCCCACGCCGAGGCTGCCGCGGGTGTTGCGCAACCGGAAAGGATTGTCGCCCACGTTGCCGATGTCGCCGGTGAACACCACGTCGAGGCCCGCCTCGAGGTCGTTGGCGTTGAAGTTGATCAGCCGCCACGAATCGACCAACGCCAGCCGCGCGTTCTTCCAGTCGCGTCGGTAGATGCTGGCGATCTGGAGCGCCTCTTCGGGCGTCAGCTCGGTGGGCTCGACGTCGACCGCGTCGAGCCGGGCGCGGGCCTGAAGCAACGAGAGCTCCAGGAGCACGTTCGACAAATCGCCCATCGCGGGCCGGAGCTGTGCGGGGTTCTTCTCTTCGGTGGCCGCCTCGATCCGTCCCACCACGCGGCGGAGGATCTCGCCGACCGTGTCCATGTCGCGACGGAGCTGCGCCACGCGCCCGTCGAGCGCGCCGGCGTCGAACACCAACGGGTCGATCTCGGCGCGATCGATCTCCTCACGCAACGCGATCGTCTGCAGGTGGGCCCGCCGCTCGGCCAGCACCCCTTGGAGCGCGGCGTAGTCCGCCTCGACGGCCTCGGCCTGAGCGAGCGCCGCGGTGGCCAGTTCCTGGCTCTCGGCGTAGATCGTGTCGGCCTCGACGGGCGACGCTTCGATCGGCCGCACGCCGATCCCCTCCGCGTCGAACGGCATCGGCACAACCGGGCCCTCGCCCGGCGGGCCGGTCGGCGGCGGGGGCGGCACGACCTCGATCGCCGCCAAGCCGCGTTCGGCCGCCTCGGTGGGCGGGGCGGGCGTCTCGAGCGTGCGGAGCACGGCGGCCGCGCCGGAAACATCGACCAGCAAGTCGGTCAGCGCCACCGATCGCAGCTCGAATTGATTCAGCAGCGGGTCGTTGAGCCGCATCTCGAGATCGGGCGGCAGGCCGAGGTTCGTCTTGAAAGAGTCGAGAGAGGTTTGAAAGCCGGCTTCGGAGGTGAGCAACTGGCTCTGCGCGTTGAATAGCGCCTGCCGCGCAAGGTCGACCTGGAAACGGTCGATGCGGCCCGCCTCGTTCGAGGCCTCGAGTTGGTCGACACTGTCACGCAGCGCGGCGACATTGGCCCGTTGGTTGGCGAGCTCCTGCGTGGTCTGCAAGAGGCCGATGTAGCCGCCCGCCCCGGCGGCGCCGGCGCCGCCCGAGGTGCCCCCGCCGCCACCGCCACCACTCCCACCGCCGCCGCCCACGCGGCCGAAGCCGCCGCCGCCCACGCCGGTGAAGCCCGTCAGGCCGCTGCCGCCGAAGAACCCGCCGCGGCGGCTGGGGCCCTCGCCGGCGCCGCGGCCGGTGGCGATGTCGAGGTAGAAGCCGCGCCGGTAGCGCTCCATCGCGCGGACGTTGGCCACCATCGCACGCTCGGCGATGGTGAGCGTTTCGAGCACGACGTCGCGACCGCCGCCGCGCAGCAGCGGCTGGAACACCGCGAAATCGAGCAGCGTGTTACTCGTGTAATTGTTGGGCCCTGAGAACTGCCAGATGAGCGAGTTCGCCACGCCGGCCACGATCGTGCCGCCGGTCGCCGTCATCTTCTCCACCCGCAGCCGGTTGCCGGGCGCCGAGGGCGACACCGTGAGCACGCTCGACGAGGGCCCCGTGTCGGAGGCCGCCGCGGCGGCCCCGGTCCCCGCACCCGAGGCCGGGCCGGCGTGGAAGTAGTCGATCGACGAACCGCCATAGAACTGGCTGTCGAACACGAACCGCTCGAACGTCACGTCGAGCGCCGAGAGATAGAGCTCTTCGAGCTCCTCTTGGAAGTCAACCGAGTGGACCAACGCCACGTCGACCGCGCCCGCCAGATCGAGCACGAGCACCCCGTCTTCGTCGCGCGGCAGGTAGGCGCGCCAGTCGGGATTCTCGACGAACGGCGTGCGGTCGGCGAAGCGGTATTCCTTCGCCCCCTTCATGCCATCGACGCACTGCAGGATGGTGTGCCCCACCGGGTCGTCGGGCGGCATCGGCGGGCGGTCGGGATCGTCGCCGTCGTACATCCGCGACCGCGGGTCGATGTTGATCCGGAAATGCCCCGGCTCGCAGCCGACCATCGCCGCCTTGTGATCGACGATGCAGTTGACCTCGGCGTCGGCCTGGCGGCGGTAGTGAGAGCGCGAGCAGCCGGCGAGCGTCGCCAGGAGCAACACCGCGCACAGCAGCCGCGCACACGAATCCGTGTGCGGCCGTTCGGCCGTATTCTCGTTCGCCAATTGCATCCCGCTCCCCCGCCCCGCTCGTACGGCGGGCCGCCGACAGGCCGCCACACGGACGACCGCTACAACCCGCAGAGTCTTTCACTCGCATCGGCCCCCTGAGCGAGCCGACTTGAGGGGCGGTGGTCAACCGTGAGGGTTAGGTGAGGGACGACACCTATCGGGCGCCAGCACGGCTGGCGCCGGTCTGACGGGGCGTGAGTGACGGGGCGTGAGTGATGGAGCGCCGGTGAGGCAGCGCATTTGACGCAGCGCCGACTGCCGACTTCCGTCGGCAGCTGGGCAAGCGGCGTGCGGCTGTTGGTTATTCGTAGGTGAGTCCGTAGCCGTAATCGAAGAGGGGTTCATACGGCTCATCGCCGACGTTCAGCGGGAGTTGGTCGAGCGTTTTCGTCCAGGTAACCGAGAGCTTGCCGGTGGGGGCGTAATCGCCGAACAGCACGTCGGCGACCCCCTGCCCTTCCGTGCCGGGGAGCCACGCCGCGATGAAGGCGTTGGACGCGTCGATCGTGTCGGCGACCATCATCGGTCGTCCGGAGAGCAGCAGCACCACGGTCGGAACGCCCGCCTCTTGGGCGGCGGCTAGAACCGCCTTGTCGTTGTCCGATAGCTCCAGGTCTCCGTCGTCTCCCGAGCCTTCGGCGTAGGGCGTCTCGCCAACGACCACCACACAGGCGTCGGCGTCCTCGGCACCGGAGCCATCCGCCGTGTAGGTGATCTCGCAGGCGTCGTTGGCCGCGCCGCGGATCGCGGTGAGGATTGTCGTGCCGGTGGTGATGGCGCCGGCCTTGCCTTGCCACTCGACGGTCCAGCCGCCGCACTGGAGGCCAATGTCGTCGGCGCCCAGGCCCGTGACGTGGATCCGCTTGGCGTCTTTCGCCAGCGGCAGCACGCCGTCGTTCTTGAGCAGCACGAGCGACTCGCGCACCGCGCGGCGGGCGATGTCGCGGTGCTCCTGGCAGCCGAACTGCTCGTGGAGCGAGCGGTCGGCGAGGAACGAGCCGTCTTTGTCCAAGAGGCCCATCGCCGCTTTGACGCGGAGGATGCGTCGCACCGCGTCGTCGATCCGCTCCATGGGGACCTCGCCCTCCTCGACCAGCTCGGTGAGCAGCGTGATGAAGCGGCGGTACTGGACCGGCACCATGAACATGTCCATGCCGGCGTTGCAGGAGATCTTGATCGCCTCTTTGTAATCGTCGTCGAGCTGGTCGATGGCGTTGTAGTCGGAGATCAAAAAGCCCTCGAAGCCGAGCTCGCCCTTCAGCACGTCGGTGAGCAGGTACTTGTTGCCCGAGCAGCGCAGACCGTTCCAGCTGCTGTAGGAGGGCATCACGGTCGGCGCCCCGGCGCGGATGGCCGGGCCGTACGGCGAGAGGTGCACCCGGCGCAGGGTCGCCTCGTCGACGCGCGTGTCGCCCTGGTCGAGCCGCATTTTCTCGCCCGCGGCGAAGCCGGGCCAGTTGGCGTCTCGCCACTCGGCCGTGGTGCCGCCGTCGCCGACGAAGTGCTTCGCGCAGGCGGCGATGCGGAGCGGGTCGCTGGACAGCCGGTCGCCCTGCAGGCCGCGGATCATCGCCACGCCGAGATCCGTGACAAGGCCCGGATCCTCGCCGTAGCCCTCGTACGCCCGACCCCAACGCTCGTCGCGCGGCACGGTCACGCAGGGGGCAAAATTCCAGTTGATTCCCGTCGCACGCACCTCGAGTGCCGTGATGCGGCCAACCTCTTCGACCAAACCCGGATCGTTAGCGCAGCCCAGCCCCACGTTGTGCGGGAAGATCACCGCGCCGGGCACGTTGCTGTTGCCGTGCACCGCGTCGATGCCGTAGAGGATCGGGATCCCCAGCCGCGTGGAGAGCGCTTGCTTCTGGCAATCGTCGTAGCCGTCGGTCCAGCCGACCAAGTCGTTGGTCGTCTTCGGGTCCGAGCCGCCGCCGCTGAGGATCGAGCCGAGACAAAGCTCTTTGATGTCCTCGAAGCTCGGCATCTGGTTGTACTCGGCCTGGGTCATCTGACCGATTTTCTCGGCCAGCGTCATCGCCTCGAGCACCGGCGCCAGCTCGGCGTCGTAGTGCGAGAACTGGCCGGGAGCGATCGTTTCGAGACCCATGGCTTTCGGAGCGGCGGTGGCGGTTGTCATCAGGAGAGCGAGTGTCAGGGTTGCGATTCGGAAGAGAGAAGAGTGCATCGCGGACAGGTTCCTGGGTGTGGGGATACTAGGAGTAACTCCATGGCTCACGTCTTGCCTCTGTCTCCGTAGCGGATCTCGACGCGTGAGAGATGGACCGTCTCCCCTCCCTCCGGCGAAGCGATCACGAGGCGCCCGTTCTCGCCCGACAAACCCTCGGCGGTGATCAGCACCGGGGTCAGGTAGCCGTAGTCGCCCGCGTCGCGGCGCGAGACTTCGCGTCGGACGCTGATCGGGTCTCCCGCGCCGGTTGTCACGACGACAGGCGTCTCGGGGCCCGTGGTAAAGCAGTGCAACACGAACGATCGCAACCCGCTTGGGACATCGTAAGCAACCGAGGCCCCCGGTTCGAGGGTCAAACAATGGCTATCTTCCTGCGTTAACCGAGCGTTGCCACGCCGCATCACGGCGCCGGAAGCCTCGGAGTAGCGGCTGTCGTCGGCCAATTCGTCGACCAGCACCCGGTGCTCGCAGCTGACCGGGCCGACCACATTGGAGGGGGCGGCCGAGCCCGCGCTGTTTTTCGCTATCACACGGTAGAAATACTGCGATCCCGGCACGGCCGACTCGTCGGCGTGCAGCGGGCGGTAATAGACCGCCGCGTCGCTCACGTCGTGGGCGATCGTGGCCCAAGGGCCCGAAGCCGTCGGCGCCCGCTCGATGTGGTAACCCGTGGCGCCGGTCGATCCACGCCACGCGAGGCGTGCCACGTCGTCGGTGGGCAGCAGGTGGGCCGGCTCGGGAATGGGCAACGGCCCCGGCTCGACGCCGCGGATCGCGTGCGCCTTCTCACGCATCAGCTCGAGCAGCCCGCTCTCGTCGTAGGCGGCGCCCGAGGGGAACCCGGGCCAGTGGTACGCCTTGTAGCTCCCGCCGGCGGCCGGCTCGCTGTGGGCGTAGAAACCGCCGTCGCGGTTGTGGAACCGCAGGCTCCAGCCGAGCACCCCCACCGCGCGCGAAGCGATCACGTCGTCGAAGATCTCGCGCATCTCGTCGGTCGGCAGAAAACCAACCTCACCCACCAAGTACGGTTTCTTGCCCGCCGCGGCGGCGATCGCCGTGCGGACCTCGGCCGGGATGTCGCGCCCCGGACCGGGGTAATGGTGCGTCGTGACGATGTCCACGTTCGGGTCCTCAAGCGACCAAGGGGGAACGCCCTTCAAGGAGCGGCCGTCCATGACGAGGTGGTTCGCGTCGAGCTCCTTGATCTTGGCCGCGACTATTTTGGTCCACGACGCGGGCGACGTGATCTCGTTGCCGGTCTCCCAGCAGAAGATCGCCTTGTCGTCCCGGTAGAGCTGGCCGGTGACCGTGTTGCGGCGGTTGATCATGTACTCGACGGTCTTGAGGAAGTCGCCGATCACCTCCGGGTCGGTCCAGAACGCCCCCTCCGGCTTGCCGCGGAACGCCTCGTACTGCCGCGCGCCACCCATCCAGTGCCACTCGTCCACCAAGGGGATGAAGACCCGCACTCCGCGGCGGTTGGCCTCGGCCAACACTAGGTCAAGCGCCCGGAAGGCCTCCTCGTTGAACTCGCCGGGGGCGAGCACGTGGACATGGTCGCCCATGTCGGAGCCCTCGCGTTTGACGCTCAACACGTAAGTGCGCACGACCGTGCCGCCCATCTGGCGGGTGCTCTCCAGCGCGTCGGCGATCTCGTACCGATTGGGCCAGCGCCAGGGCGACTCGCCTAAGAAGCTGAACGCGTCCTCGATGCTTTGCAGGTTGGGGATGTTCCACGAGACAAACCGCACCGGCTTGTCGCCGTCGAAGAGCTGGTCGCCCTGCCGGGTGACGAAGTGCTCGAACACCGACTCTTGCGCAAAGAGCGTGGTCGGCGCGAACATAAGCACGAGGCTCGCCAGGACCGGCGGCAGGAAAACGCGGGGTCGATAAGCGTTCATACGGCGCCCTCCGGTTGGGGTCCTGAGTCTGTCACGAGACCGGCAGTGGTCTCCTCCCCCTCGCCGATCGAGGCCAGCTCCGCGGGGCCGAGGTCGGCCGGGTAGTCTTCGAGCTTGTCGTACCAGTTGAACTTGAGGACCAGCATGCTGACGACCGCCACGCCAGTGGCCCAGCCGACGGCCGTGTAATCTTGCAGCACGAGGTAAATGCCGATCGCCACGAGCGACGTCTGCCACGCCACGCCGACGAGCACGTTGAAGGCGTCGCGCGGGAAATTACGATTGGGCACAAGCCCAGGGTGCTCGGCTAAGACCTCCTCGTGGATCGGCCCCCAGAAACCCCACGGCCGCACGCGGCGATAGAAGTTCTTAAGCACCTCGCGGTCGTCGGCCTCCGTGAGCAGGCTCCCCGCGACGCAGCCCAAGAGCGAAGCCGCCAGCAGCACCGGGAAGAGCGCAAGATTCTTCTCCAAACCGTAGAGCACACTCTCGCCCTGGTAGTGCCAAGCGAAGTAGAGCGCGGGCGCCATGCCGCCGAGCATCCCCCAGAAGTACCCATAACTGTTGAACCGCCACCAGTGCCACTTCATCACGTTGGCCACGGTGTAGCCACCGAAGAGGGCGCTGACGATCCAGTTGACGATCTGGTTCACGCCCGTGAGGCTCAGCCCCAACAGCGTGCCGATCAACACGACGGCGATCGACACGGCGTAGCTCATGCGGACGTAGGTCTTGTCGCTCGCATCGGGGTTGATGTAGCGCTTGTAGATGTCATTCACCACGTAAGCCGGGGCGGCGTTCACCGTGGCGGCGTAGGTCGACATGAACGCCGCGAGCAGGGCCGCCACGAGCAAGCCGAACAGCCCGACCGGGGCGTAGCGATCGATGACCATCGCCAACACGTTGTCGTAGTCGACCCCGGCGCCCTGGGCGTTGAGCTCGCCCGACATCAGCGCGAGAGCCAGCACCGCCACGCCGGCGATCAGCACGTACCGCGGCACAAACAACACCAGGCTCACGAAGCCGCTCATGTAGGCGGCCTCTTTGGGAGTGCGGGCCGAGAGGATGCGCTGCATGTCGTAATTGGGCGCCGGGCCCGCCATGCTGCCCAGGATCCCTTTGAAAACCATCAGGGCGAAGAAGATCGCGAACAGCTCGTAGCCGTCACTGGCGATCTTCGCGTTGGCCCCTTCCAAGAGGCCCGACCAGTCCGAGTCGAGCCGCCAACCGAACCACAACCGGTCCCAGCCCTCGGGCACAGAGGCGGCGAGCATCTCGGGCGAGACGCGGCAGATCGCGATCCAGCCGATCCAGAGCGACGCCACGGTCATGATCGAGTACTGCAAGACCTCGGTGAACACGACGCTGTACATGCCCCCCTTCACCACGTAGAGCGTGGTCAGAGCGGTGATGATGAGCCCCCAAGCCTTCTCGTTCCACGCCTTGTCGGCGAGCGCATCATTCAGCGCGGCCGGGTCTGCTATCGACTCGAAGTCGGTCGGGTGCTCCACGATCTGCGGCAGGAACTCGGCGGCGAATTTGCCCACGCCCACAAACCCGTACGCCAAGAACCCCACGACGCTCACCAGCGCGAACACCACGACGATCATGTGGGCTAGCTTAGCACCCTGGCTGTCACCGAAGCGGAAGCGGATCCACTGCGCCCCGGTCACCACGCCGCTGCGGCGCAGCCAGACCGACAGGTAGACCATCAAGAAGATCTGATTAAAGACCGGCCACAGCCACGGGATCCAGACGCTGTGCACGCCGTAGACCATCAGCAGGTAGACGAGCCAGATCGTGCCGCTGATGTCGAACATGCCCGAGGCGTTCGACAATCCCAGCATGTACCAGGGGATCTGGTTGCCCCCCAGGAAGTAGCTGCGCAGGTTCTTCGAGGCCCGCTTCGAGATCCAGAAGCCGATCCCCACCGTCACCAGCAGGTAGACGATCAGGATCGCACCGTCGATCCAGTGCAACTCGTTCATGCACGCTCACCGCGAGGAGACGGGCTGCGATTCAAGAGGCGCTCCGCGGCGGACGGCGCCTAATGAGACAGCGATAAGGAGACAAGGGCGGGATTCCAGGCGCTCCGCCCGAAGGCGCCTCGCCGGGGGCCCGCAGTGGTCGATCATAGCTAGCCGCCAGGCGGCCGTGTAGCGACCGATCGGGGCCGGTTTAAAAAACGGCCGAATGGTTCTTGGTGAACTCGATCAACTCGTCCAGCTTGGCGTAGCAGACGCAGGAGCAGGTGTCGGCGGCGCCGTAGTAGATCGCCAGCCGGCCGGTCGGCTCGTCGACGAGCGCCGCGCACGGGAACACCACGTTCGGCACGTGCCCCGAGACCTCGTATTCGGCCTCGGGAGTGAGCAGGTGCTGATCGGTGCGATGGAGCACCCGCCACGGCTCATCAAGGTCCAAAAGCGCGGCGCCCATGCTGTATACAAAGCCGTTGCAGGTGTCGATCACGCCGTGGTAGATCATCAGCCAGCCGTCGGGCGTCTCGATCGGGATCGGGCCGGCGCCGATCTTCGTGCGCTGCCACCACTGGCCGACCTCGTCGCCGCCGCGGCCCATCACCCAGCGGTGCACGCCCCAGTGGGTCATGTCGGGGCTCTGGCTTACATAAATGTCGCCGAACGGCGTGTGGCCGTTGTCGCTGGGGCGGCTCAGCAAGAAGTACTTGCCGTTGATCTTACGCGGGAAGAGCACGCCGTTGCGGTTGAACGGCAAGAAGGCGTTCTCGAGTCGCTCGAACGTCTGGAAGTCTTGGGTCGAAGCCATGCTGATCGTCGGCCCGTTGTGGCCGCCGCACCAGCTGATGTAGTACGTCCCCTCGATCTCGACCACGCGCGGGTCGTAGGCGTAGTGGTTCGGGGCGCTCTCGAAGTTGGCGAACTCGATCGGCTCGGGGTCGATCTCCCATTCGAGCCCGTTGGGGCTGCGGCCGACGTGCAGCAGCGGGAAACGCGTCCGCTTCTCGGTGCGGAACACGCCGATGTAGCCCTCGCCAAACGGCACGACCGCGCTGTTGTAGATCCCCTGGACCCCAGGGAAAGGGCTGCGTGGGATGATCGGGTTTTCGCTGTGACGCCAAACCACCTCGTCACAACCCGCCGGGCGGTCTTGCCAAGGGAAGGGCCGCGACTCTACCGCCGCGCCAGCCGCCTCGCCACCGAGCGCACTGAGTTTGCTCATCTCGTGTAAGTCCTCAACAACAATTTGGTGCAGCGCGGTTGCGCATGGCTCCCGGCGGGCCTAGTCAGGCCCTGCCGTGGAGCCGCAGTCGGGTTCTTTTATCGGTAAGGCCACGTATGCCGCCAATCGCAATCGCAATCGCGGCTGACGCCCCAGGGAATAGGGCGCCTCTCGACTGGCAGCCGGACGACAACGCCTGCGTCGCCCCTGCCGCCCCGTTGGACGACATATTGACCAACCTGCAGCGGCTAAACCGACGCCTCTAGCACGCCAAGACTAACCGCAGCCATCGATATGTTCAAGTATTTTATCAGCTTGATTTGATCGATTTTCTTGGCCATTCCGCCGCTGCCTCCGCTTCTGAGACTTGAAGTCCGAGGAGCCTAAGAGAAAGCGGCAGTGCAATCGTTCGGCGCCGCCGTGCTTTTCTGCCCCTAGTCTCCCGTCGCAACGCTAGACGAACGACCCGGGCCGGATTACCGTACAGGTCAAGCACTTTACCAGCACTTATACGGGCGTCCTACCGGCGCCTCGAAGGCCCTCTTCATCGCTGGACTCGTCTTCCCCTGCCCTTCTCGCCGTCCGCCCTCGATCGGCCGCTTCTATGCCGCACCTCCCACAGCTCCGATTCGCTCTACTCCTATCTATGCTGCTGGGGCCGCTCACGGCTCAGGCGGTTGAGCCTCTAGGGTTCGTCAAAGGCCACTCGTGGGGCTGGGTCGGCGTGCGCGGCGACTACGCCGGCCCGGAGGCGGCCGTGTCGATGCAGAAGCTCGCCGCCACCGGCGCCGACACGGTCTGCATCGCCTTTGCGGCGAACCTGACGACCTACGACAACCCCCACTTCACATGGGGCGACGACGCCCCGCGCATGGTGAGCGACGACGAGGTCCGCCGCGCGGTCGGACTCGCCCGCGAGAACGGTCTGCGGGTGATCCTCAAGCCGACCGTCAACGTCGACGACGGCACGTGGCGGGCCTGGATCCGTTTCTTCCGCCCGCTCACGGAGGAGGAGCTGGCTGCCGGCCAGACGGGCGTCGAAAACCGGTGGGGCGACGAGCCCGAGTTCCTTGAGGGACAGACCAAGGACTTGGCCAAATGGGAAGAGTTCTGGGGCAACTTCACCTCGTTCCTCGACCACTACGCAAGAATCGCCGAGGAGACCGAGGCCGACGCCCTCTGCTTGGGCTGCGAGATGAGCTCGACCGAGGAGTTCGTCAACGAGTGGCGCAGCGCGATCGCTCGCGTGAGGTCCGTTTACTCGGGGCCAATCACGTACGACATCAACCACGGCCGCGAGAACCAGCTCGCCTTCTGGGACGCGGTCGACTTTATCAGTGTGAGCGGCTACTACCCCACCCCGCCCGCCGGCGGCGCAACCGAAGACGAGGCGATCCAAACCACCACGCCGAAGGCCGAGATCGTCGCCTCGCTGGAGCGCGTGCGCGACGAGCTCCGCGCGGTCAGCCAGCGGCACGGGCTGCCGGTGCTGATGATCGAGTCCGGGGTCTGCAGCGTACGCGGCTGCGCCCGCTACCCCTGGACCCATCCCGGCGACAAGCCCGACAGCCCGACCGATCAGCAGGAGCAGGCCCACTACTACGCGGCGTTCTTCGAGGTCTTCTGGGACGAACCATGGTTCATGGGATACGCCTGGTGGGACTGGCCCGCCAGGCTCTACCCCGAGTCCCAGGCCGCCGAAGACCGCGGCTTCTGCGTCTACGGCAAGCAGGCCGAGAGCGTCTTGCGCGCGTGGTACGCCAAAGAGCGCGTCAACGCCGTGGCGGCCGAGGCTCCCTGACCGGCGAGCCGGCGGGCGTAAGCCCCCGGAGTTGCTGGGGCGCCGTTGCGTACTACCAGCAACTGCGGTCGCTGACGCTCACGGCTCGCCATGCGCTCGCTGCTAGCAGAAGCGCTCTTGCCGGCGGCGGGCGAATCGGCGAGCATCCGCCGCCCTTGTTCTCGCCCCCGCCCCGTTCGCCGTGCCGATGCTGCGCCCGCTGCTCATCTCGACCTCGCTCGCCGCGTGCCTCGTGTGCGCGGGTTGCGGCGTGTTCGAGACGCCGCCGCCGGCCGTGGCGCCGCCGCTGGCGACCGCCCCTCCCTACGGCGTGGCGCCGATCGTGATGGCCGCTCCCCCGTGCGCTCCGACCTACTTCGCTCCGGGCGAGTCGTGTTACTGCCAACCGGGCGGCGAGGTCTGCGGCCCCTGCCAGGCGATGCCCGCATGCCCCCCGGCGTACGGCGCCCCCTACTACGGCTCGCCTTATTCCGGAGCCCCCAACACGTACGGCGCCCCCGGCGCCACGACGGCGGCGCCGACGACCGGCTGGTTCGACGTGCTGCCGCAGGAAGGTGGCGCCATCAGCCCCGATTTCGGCCTGCCCACGGGGCCGGTGGTCAAGAACCGTTTGCCGAACCCCTTGTCGGTTCCCGTCCGCGACCACAACGCCGCCTGGGACGCCATCGCCGACGTGGTGAGCGATTACTTCCCAATCCAAAGCGAAGAGCGGGTCCACCAGGTCGGCGCCGTGCTCACCGAGGGCCACGTCGAAACGCCGTTCCAGATCGCCTCGACCGTCGCCGAGCCGTGGCGCGACGACTCCGTCGGCTCCTACAACCGCTGGCAGAGCACGCTGCAAACCGTCCGGCGCAAGGCGCTGGTGCGGGTCGAGCCGACCGGGGCCGGGTACAACGTCGCGGTCCGAGTCGACAAGCAGCTCGAGGACCTGCCGAGCCCCGAGCTCGCCACCGCCGGCGCCGCCGCGCTGCGCAGCGACACCTCGCTGCCCACGGACCGGCTCACGCCTGTCGACCGCACCCTGGTCTCCGATCGCTGGATCCCAATCGGCCGCGACGAGCCGCTCGAGCAAGAGATGCTCAGCCGCATCAAGCAGCGGCTGGGCGGCGCTTGAAGCTCGCGCCATCTGTAGGGAACGCCCTCTGTGGCGTTCCAGCCCCGGGTTCACGGCCGTGGCGCACAACGACACCGCACAACGCACCCCGGGAAAAAGCCCGTTTGCCGGGGCTCGGACCGCCACCGAGGGCGGTCCCTACAGGGGTCGATCCGCGGGCGTTCACGCCGTGGCGTTGCTCGCCGCCGAGATCGGCAGCCCCAGCTTCGGCGTCGGCGCGAGCACCGTTTCTTGAGCCACGGGCAGCTTGAGTGTGAACGCCGTGCCGACCCCCACCTTGCTCTCCACCCGCAGCCGGCCGCCGTGGGCCTCGATGATCTCGCGACAAGCAGAAAGCCCCACGCCGGCGCCCCCTTTGCCCGTCTCGTCGGGGCCCGATTTCGTGCTGTAGAACTTCTCGAAGATCCGCGGCAAACTCTCGGTCGGGATCCCCTCGCCCGTGTCGCGCACCACCAGGTCGACCGTGCCGGCCTGCGGGTCCTCGGCGACGCGGATGATCACCCGCCCGCCGCGCGGCATCGCCTGGCGGGCGTTCGTCAGCAGGTTCATCAGCACCTGCTGGATCTGGTTGGCGATGACCATCGACCGCCGCTCGGTCTCGTACGACGTTTCGACCTGGACGCGGTACTTCTGCATCTCACGCTCGAGCAGCACGAGCGTCTCGGCCACCAGGGCCGACAGGTCGGTCGGCGCCGCCTCGGCCCCGCGGTTGCGGGCCATGCCGAGCACGCTGTTGGTGATCTTCTCGGCCCGCTGGCCGGCGCCGTAGATCTTCTCCAGCGCCTTGGTGCGGGTCGGCTCGTCGGTGTGCCGCAGGCCGAGCTTGGCGTAGTTGAGGATCGTCGTCAGGACGTTGTTGAACTCGTGCGTGGTGGTGCTCACCAGCTCGCCCAAGGCGGTCATCTTCTGCGCCTCGAGCAGCTCGGCCCGCAACGCCTGCACCTGCCGCTCCAGCTCGGCGACACGCCCCGGCTCGGGCAGATCGTGGGAAGAGTCAGAAGCCGCCTGGCCATGGGGCATAGCTGTACCGTGAGAGTGAGAGAGACGACGGCTGGTGGAAAGCACGCGTGGGTGTCGCGTACTAAGGCTATCGTCGCCTCGCTTCGGCCCACTGCACACGTTAAGAGCGGGGCCGATCGGGCGCCTCAGTCTTCCCAGTCCCACGTGATAGCACGCCGCGCGACGCCCTCGGGCGCCGCCGATCACTGTTCGCGGTTGCCCAACCCGTACAGTTTGTGAGCCTCGATGTCGTCGGCCACCGCGGCGTCCGTCATCTCTCGCCACGGCTCGCCCACCGCGATGCGGCGACGCAGGTCGCTGCTGCTCACCTCGGTGGCGGGCATCGCGACCCGGCTGGCCGCGATCGCGGCCAGCCGGTCGCCGCCCACCAGGCCGCTCAGCACGCCGAAGTCGGGCTCCGGCTCGCCGGGGCGGCAGACCACCATCGGCGTCGCCAGGGCGAGCACCTCGGCGGGCCCTCGCCACGTTGGCAGATCGTGCAGCGTGTCGGCGCCCATTAAGAAGAACAGCTCGGCGTCGGGCAGTTGACGGCGGATCTCCCGCAGGGTGTCGACCGAGTAGCTCACCTCACCGCGCTCGACCTCAAGGGTCGAGACCTCCATGCCGGGACGCCCCTCAAGGGCCAGCCTCAGCATCCGCACACGGTCGGCGTCGCCCGCCACGGGCCCGCCGGGCTTGTGGGGCTGCACGGCCGACGGAACGAACCACACGCGATCGAGCCCGCCCTGCTCCATGCAGCACTCGGCCAGCAGCAGATGGCCGCGGTGCACCGGGTCGAAGCTGCCGCCGAACAAGCCGAGACGCATGGGTGGGAAGATGTCAGAGGAGAGAGGTCGGAGGTCGGGGCCGTGTGGGCGGGCCGTCAATCGTGGGGCGATAACTGCTATCCTAACCGGCTTCGCTCTGTCGCCCTATCCTCACTAGTCCCACACTCCTCCCGACGCCCTCGCCTTGGCCGCCCAGCAGAGCCTGTTCGCAGACGACCCGCCCGACTGGGAGCAAGACGCCGCCGGCGAGGCGCTCACGGCGACCGTGGTGATGGCGGGCGCCGGCGGCGGAGCGGCGGGCGAGTTCGACTACCTCGTGCCCGACCAGCTGGCCGATCCGCGCAACCCCGAGACACGGGCCGAGCCGGGCCGCCGGGTGCTGGTGCCGTTCGGCCGCGGCGACCGGCGGCTCTCGGCCTACTGCGTGGCGGTCGGCGTGAAACCGCGCGGCGCCAGGCGGCTGAAGTCGCTGCTCGAGGTGCTCGACCCGGCGCCGCTCATCAGCGAATCGATGCTCCGCCTCGCCCGCTGGATGGCCGAGTACTATCTGACGCCCTTGGGCCAGGTGCTCGAAACCGTGCTGCCGGCCGGCGTGCGCGGCGCGGCCGGCACGCGCGAGGTCACGCTGCTGAGCGTGCCTACGGCCGTGGCGGCCCGGCTCACGCGGCTCGAGTTGCCCGAGAAGCAGCGGCGCGCCCTCGAATCGCTCGCCGCTAGCACCAAGCCGCTCTCGCCGCCGCAGCTCGCCAAGCTGGCCGACTGCACCACGGCGCCGATCAACGCCCTCAGGAAGAAGGGGCTCGTCGAGTCGCGCGTCGAGCGGCTCGACACGGCGCAAGCCGACGAGCTGCTCGCCCCCACGGTCGAACGCCAGCAGCCCAAGCAGCTCAACAAGGACCAGGCCCACACGCTCGCCACGATCCTCGCGGCCCTCGAGGCGCCGCAAAGCCAAACGGTGCTGATCCACGGCGTTACGGGCAGCGGCAAGACCGAGGTCTACATCCAGGCGATCGAGCGCGTGGTCGGCTTCGGCCGGCAGGCGATCGTGCTCGTACCGGAGATCAGCCTCACGCCGCAGACCGTCGGCCGGTTCCGCGAGCGGTTCGACCACATCGCCGTGCTGCACAGCCACCAGAGCGACGTCGAACGCCACCGCCAGTGGCGGCGGATCGCGGCGGGCGAGATCCAAGTGGTGGTCGGCGCCCGCAGCGCGGTCTTCGCCCCCACGCCGCACCTGGGGCTGATCGTCATCGACGAGGAGCACGAGACCTCGTTCAAGCAAGACACGGCGCCACGCTACCACGCCCGCGAAGTCGCCCGCCGGCGGGCCGAGGCCGCCCGGGCGCCGCTAGTGCTCTCCAGCGCCACGCCGTCGCTCGAGGCGTGGGTGCGGGCCGACGGGCCCGACCCCGACGCCCTGCTCGCCTCGATGCCGCGGCGCGTCGGCGGCCTGCCGATGCCCGACGTACGCACCATCGACCTGGTGCAAGAGGCTCACGGCCGCGGCGGCCGCGGCGCCATCAGCCGGCCGCTCTCCCAGGCGATCCACGCCTCGCTCGAAGACCGCGGCCAGGTGATCCTGCTGCTCAACCGCCGCGGGTTCTCGACCCACGTCCGCTGCCCGTCGTGCGGTTACCTCTTGGAGTGCCCGCACTGCGAGACGGCGCTCACGTTCCACCGCGACACGAACGTGGCCCTCTGCCACTGGTGCGACTACCGCGAGCCGCCGCCGAGGATCTGCCCCGACTGCAAGTCGGCAGGCGTGAACTACCACGGCCTCGGCACGCAGAAGCTCGAGGCGGAGGTGCGGGCCCGGTTCCCGAGCGCCAACGTC
Organism: Pseudobythopirellula maris; assembly: GCF_007859945.1. Lineage (GTDB taxonomy): Bacteria > Planctomycetota > Planctomycetia > Pirellulales > Lacipirellulaceae > Pseudobythopirellula > Pseudobythopirellula maris. Next base: position 377,963 of record NZ_SJPQ01000003.1, read on the forward strand.
CTGAGGATGGACACCGACACGATGCGCTCCCCCGGCAGCCACGAGCGGGCGCTCGACGCCTTCCGCCGCGGCGAGGTGCAGGTGCTCTTGGGCACGCAGATGATCGCCAAGGGTCTCGACTTCCCGAACGTCACGCTCGTGGGCGTGATCAACGCCGACTCGGCGCTGCATTGGCCCGACTTCCGCGCCAGCGAGCGGACCTTCCAGCTCGTCACCCAAGTGGCCGGCCGCACGGGGCGCGGCGAGCGCGGCGGGCGGGTGATGGTGCAGACCTTCGAGCCGGGCCACCCGGCCATCGCCGCCGCGGTGCGGCACGACTACGCCGCGTTCGCCGCCGGCGAGCTGCCCGAACGCGAGGCGCTCGGCTACCCCCCGTACGGCTCGGTGGTGCGGATGATCGCCCGCGGCGAGAACGCCAAGCTTGTCGAGGCGCTGCTCGCCAAGGCGGCCGACACGATCCGCCGCCACGGCGAGGAGTTCGACGCCATGGGCCCCGCTCACGCGCTGCGGGTGATCGGCCCCGCGCCGGCGCCGCTGGAGAAGCTGCGCGGCGAGTACCGCTTCCACTTGCTCGTGCGCAGCCGCGACGGCGCGGCGTTGCACCGGGTGATGCAACGCGTGGCGGCGGAGCTCGAAGCGCCCGACGGGGTGCGGTGGGTCGTTGACGTCGACCCGGTCGACATGATGTGAGCCGCGTGCTGGCGAACCATCAACGCGCGGCCAAGAATAGTTTCGAATCGCTTGGCCAGAGTCCCGCCAGAAAAGTTGCCCGCGCTCGGCGCCGTGAAAAGAGGCCTCGTCGTGTCATGAGAGAGGGCAAAATCGAGCGAAGGGGCGATGGATCGCAAAAAAGTCACCCCCTGCGGCGCCCAATTATCTTTGTAACGCCTCTTTTACCTAATTTCGACAATCGCTTTTGGGCCGCGCGCGCAGCAGCGATTCTTGGCCACTCGCGATTTTGTCCTAAGTCGTTGCCATTAGATCGTTTAGCGGAGCCCAGCGGAGTCCGCCGAAGGCGGATAAGTCGCGCCAAACTATTTTTGGGCCAAGGTTTGAGTCGGTTCGGTGGAAGGGGAACCACGAAGGAACAACGCCGACGATCGCAGGATAGCGCCGCAGCGCGAAGCAGGTCCCACGCGGCTGGCAAAAAGTTAGGGTGGCTGGGTTCGCAGCCGCTAGACGTAGCCCCCAGCTTTTAGCGAGCAGACGCCCCCTTGGTGATTCTCCGGGGGCTCCGCTTCGCTGCGACCCCGGGCGCCCGGCGCATAACGCGTGCCGAACAGGATTGGGGCAAGCCAGCAGTGGCGCCCGGCGCCAAATGTGGGTCACACATTTGCACTTGGCGGTGACACAGAAGATCCATTCCGAGCATTATCAGCTTCCTTCTCCAAGATAGTTCTGAATGCGTCGAACTGCAGACACCACAACTGGGTCGATTCCATCCGATTCGGCTGGAGCGTTCAAACGCCTTAAATCCGCGCAGGAGTGAGCAAGCTCATGCACCTTCAAACGTACATCGTCGCTTCCTACTGCCTCCTGGTTGTTTTTTCCTGCTTGCTGTTGGCCGCAGTCGCGTTGCTCGGTACGGCGGCTTTCGAATGGAAAACACCTTTGAGAAATCGACGCCTCAAGACTTCCTGTGGGCTATTCCTCGCAGCTTTAGTAGTCCTGGCATTGCCTAGAGTACTATTTGCGTTTGTTGAATTCTCCCAAGGGATGACGAAGGAGATGTACGAGAAGAATCGCACCGAAATGGACAGCAGAGCATCCGAAACATCCCATGTAGGCCTTGGGGAATTCGCTCCAGATTTTTCCATTGAGGTGGACGATGGCACGTCCTTCACGCTGTCTGGGCACAGAGGATCGGTCGTCCTCGTCAACTTCTTCAGGACTGATTGTGGGCCATGTAATCTAGAGTTCCCTGTGTTGCAGGAGATCTGGGAGAAGCACGGCAGCCGAGATGACTTCGGCATGATTGCAATAAGCCGTGGCGAAACGATGGAGGCCGTCACCTCGTTCAAAAGTGCAAACAAGCTCACGCTGCCTACTGCGGTTGATGATAACAGCTCTATCTACGATCAGTACGCTCCGGCGCACATTCCTCGAACTTACCTCGTGTCACGCGATGGAACGATAGGCTTCCAAACAATGGGGTTTATGAGTGACTACAAGTACGACGGGGACTCAGAACAGTTGCGCACGACTGTCGCGAATGCCTTAGCTAAAGGTCAGTAATCCAACGCCCCTTGCTACCTCTCCAACTGCGTAAGCGGGTAGCCCAGGTTCTTGAACCTGGGTGGCGAAGCCACGAGAAGCCGCCGTGGGGCGTTGCCGGACGGTTGCGTCCTTTGCGCGAGGAGGCCAGCCCTGGTGCTTCTTGTCGCCTGCGGCGACCCAGGTTTGAAAACCTGGGTTACCCGGTTTGAGTCAGTGAGCGCGTAAGGGGAACCACGAAGAAACGACGCCGACGATCGCAGGATAGCGCCGCAGCGCGAAGAAGGTCCCACGCGGCTGGCAAAAAGTTAGGGTGGCTGGGTTCGCAGCCGCAGGCGTAGCCCCCAGCTTTTAGCGAGCAGACGCCCCCTTGGTGATTCCCCAGGGGCTCCGCTTCGCTACGACCCCGGGCGCCCGGCGAAGTCTTCGTCTTTCTCGAAGATCGTCATCCGTGCGTTGACCCGGTTGAGGGCATAGTAGACCAAGCCTCCTTGCGCTGCTCGTCGCGGTCTTCCTATGCCGCTTGTTCAACAGTTACCAGGGGGGATGTCAACAAAAGGTTCCTGACACCTTTAATTATGCCTTTATTTATGCGTATTCACCTACACGGTGAGTCAATCCGAAGCAGGTGTGCCACACTTATGGAACTCTGAAGTTTTTTGGATTTCTCTGTTAGCTACTTATAGACACTCTACAGATTGATGGTACATCTATGGCTAGTTGGAACTCTCCTTCTTTAGCATGGGGTATTGCCATGGACCGCAGAGACTTGCTTACCGCGAGTGTAGCTGGAGGAAGTGCTCTTATGTTTGGGGGCAACTTATTTGCCGATGAGGTCAAGAATTCAGAGTTAGTAGGTAGTGTTGGCGATTTTTCTTCAGAGGAACTTAAACTAGATTCCTTCGAAGTGATCGAGACATCGACAGCATTGAAGGCTGGTAGCGGCCCTCACGAACTTAACCTAGGAGACATACGCAGAGGCCGGCACATGCGAGAGTTTAACGTCCCTCGCGGTACCACCTTGGTCCTAGGTCAAGTGCAAGAGGGCATCCACGCCGGAGATGCGGTGTATTGGACGCTAGGTACAGCAATACGTGCTGAACAGACAGGCGATTGGCGATGCCGGGTGGTTTGGCAAATGAACTGGGGTCCGAATGATGCCCTGCCAACTCGCTTTCGCTATATACGTTACTAGCATCGCTAGTCCGGGAGAACAAAGGTGCCAGGAACCGTTTATGCCTTCCTGCTGCAGGTGGACGCTCAATATAAGGTTCCTGACACCTTTATTTACCTGACAGCGGGTAGCCCAGGTTCTTGAACCTGGGTGGCGAAGCCACGAGAAGCCGCTGCGGGGCGTTGCCGGACGGTTGCGTCCTTTGCGCGAGGAGGCCGGCCCTGGTGCTTCTTGTCGCCTGCGGCGACCCAGGTTTGAAAACCTGGGCTACCCGGTTTTCAAGGCGGACGTGGGGTGGCGGGGGCGCACCCGTTAGGGAAGCCCCCGAGCGTGCCGGGCCGGGCCTGTGGGGCACGGGGGCTTCCGCTTCGCGGTGCGCCCCCGCCACCCTTTTTGGGAGATGGTCTGTCAGAGCAGACGATCGCTCGGCGCCGAAGCGAGGACTACGACGCAGCCGCGCCAGTCGGCTGTGCGGGCTGTCATTTCTCGGTCGCCGATGACGATGCGGTGCTCGCCGGGGGCGGTCTCTTGGCAGGCGACCGTGGTGAGGCCGACGCCGACGCCGAGGCCGATGACCTTGGCGGCCGCCTCTTTGAGGGCCCAGAGCGTGGTGAGGCGTTGCTCGGGGGATGGTTCGCCGAGCAGGCGGTCTTCGGGGCCTTCGAACATCGCGCGGAGCTTGACGAGCCGCGGCGAGACCTCTTCGATGTCGACGCCGAGCCGCTGGCCCGGCTCGGGCGCCAGGCACGCCAGGGCGACCGGGCCGGCGGTCGTGTTCTTGTGCGAGATCGAGCAGTCGTGGCGGCCGTCGTCGCGCCACGCGCCGGCTTCGCTCAGCGCCAGCCGGGGGCGGCCCTTCGCATCGACGCGCAGCTCGCAGTCTTGCGGCGAGGCGGCCAACTGGTGGCCGATCGCCAGCTGCTTGACCAGCACGCGGCCGGCGAGCCACTCGCGGCGACGGGCTGGCACGCCGCGCGTGGCGTGCTCCGCGCGCTCGGCGGCGGTGAGCCAGGCGTCGCGCAAGGTGCGCCAGGCGTCCTCGTCGGGGCTGCCGATATCGGCCAGCGCCAGCGCAACGCCGGGCGCTTCGAGCCCCGGGAGCTTTAGAGGCAGCAACGGCAGAGGCAGCAACGGCAGGGGCTGCCGCGGCGACAGTGGCGGCGGCGACACGCCATCGGCGTCGCCCGGTGGTCTGTTCATGGGTGGCGTCCGTTCCAACGGCTGGTCACGCGAATCAACTCACCCCGCCGGCCGCCCTGCGTGAAAAACGAGGGGGGGCAGTCAAGCGGGGAGGCTCGTCTCGCCAACCAGTGTGACCGCTGCGGCGATCGATTGCGACCGCACGCGGCTTGTGCGGCCGCGGCCCGGCGGCCGATCCGCGCACTGCGGACGGGTGTCAGCCGACCGCTTGCAGCTCGCTCTCATGGGGCTCCAGGCCGTCGCTGCTCGGTCGGCTCTCGGCCTCGGCGAGGCGGGCCTCGAGTTCGTTGATCCGTCCTTGCATGCCGTTGAAGGCCTCGGCCAACTCGTGCCAGAAGTCGCCCTTGCGGAAGCGGATGGGGGCGACGCGGTCGCCGGCGGCGCTCTGACGCATCACGCGCCGCAGACGCAGCATCGGCCCGGTGAAGCGGTGCGACATGCGCATCAGGTCGTAGAGCGCGATGGGGCAGACGACCACCGCCGCCAGGGCGGCGAACGCGACCGTGGAGAGCACGGCCGACATGGTCGCCGGGTCGTTCGCGAGCGTGGCGAATCCGGGCGTCGCCATCGTCCAACCGATCATGGCCAGCATGCCGACCATCGCCAGGCTGACGAACCAGTACCGCACGGCCTGGGCGATGAGCGCCCCTTGGACCACGGGGTCGACGAATTGTTTCTTACGCTGTTGCTTCGCAGCCATGGGGTGAAGCCTCCCGCCTCGATGAGGGCCTGTCGGATAAGAAACGGCTCACCACCTGCAAAAAGTGAACCGCCATTAAAACCCTAGCCCACAATCCATAGTGGGGCCGTGTCGAATAGCCCTTCAGTAGCTGCGGCAGATCGCCGCGGGGCCGCGGATCGCCCTGCGCCGCAGCGAAAAGAGTCACTTGATCGGCATCCGCACCGCCCGCAACTCCATGCCGTTTTGATGGAGTGTGAGGGTTTTGAGGCTTTGCACGTCGTCCTCTGCGGGGGCGGCCGGGTCGCCGAAGGTGATCCGGGCCGGGACCACGCGGTACCGGAACTCGGTCGGCGAGGCGGCGTGCAGCCTGAGGGCGGGCTGGGCGGTCAGCTGGGCGGTGAGGCCGCGGTCGTCTTGGCGGACAACGACCCAGGCGAGCGGCGTGATCATGTAGGTCCCCTCGTACGAGGCGAGCAGCTCGGGATCGACCTCCACCATCTCGGGCAGCTCGATCGGCTCGGGGCGTTCGCCGCGAGCGGCTTGGAGCAGCTTCTCGCCGAGCGGGGTGACGCCCGCGGCGGCCGTGTTGGCGAGCACCACCACGCCGCAGCCCTCCTCGGGCGCCAGGCTGACCGAACTGGCGTAGCCGCCGGTCATGCCGTTGTGCCACCAGGCGTTGGAGTCGCTCGATCGGAACCAGGCGAGGCCAATCGCCGCCGCCGCGCCCTCGCGGCCGTTGTCGTGCCGCACGCGCATCGCGTCGCGGAGGGCGGCCGTGGCGGCGGGCGTTTCGGATCCGTCGCCGGCCAAGGCCGCTTCAACCAGCTTGACGAGGTCGGCCGCCGTCGAGCGGACGCCTCCCGCCGCGGTGAGGCCGCCCAGGTTCCAGGCGCCGTTGGGTGTGAGGTCGGCGTCGTACGGCGGCGCGAAACGCTCGCGCATCGAGTCGGTGAGCGCGACGCGCGTGTCGCTCATGCCGAGCGGCGCGCACAGCCGCTCGACGAGCAGCTCTTCGTAAGATTTGTCGGTAGCCCGCTCCAGCACGAGGCCGAGCACTCCCATGCCGAAATTCGAGTACTCGTCTTCGCCGGGAGGCCGGGCGGGCTTGGTCTTCGCCAAGTCGCCCCAGACCCGCTCGCGGGTGAAGCCGGCGTACGGGTCGAGGGCGTCGAGAAACAGCAGGCTCTTGAAGCTCGTCATGCTCGGCGGCAAACGCGGCAGGCCCGAGGTGTGGGTCGCCAGATGGGCGAGCGTGATCGGCTCGCCGAGCTCGGGTACCTTGATCCCTTCGGGCGTGTGGGCGCTGAGCGTATCGCCCTCACTCAGCAGACCACGCAGCTGGGCGTCGGCCAGCAGCGTGCCGGTGAGCGCCTTGGTGAACGAGCCGACCTCGTAGACCGTGTGCTCGTCGGGCGCGACGCCCGCGCCCTTTTCCATCTCGCCGAAAGCGAAGAACCGCACGCCGTCGTCGTCGACGACACCGATCGTGCAGCCGACGAGTAAGCCGGCGTCGATCAGGGGCTGGGCGAGGCGCTCGACCTCGGCGCGGTCGATCGCCCTGGCGGACGCGACTGGCAGGAAAGCGAGAAACAGCAGGATCAAACGTGTCAGCATGGGGTGTCCTTTCGACGGACATTCGCCGCCGCTCAGTCGAGCTTGGAGTATTTTTCGAACTCCGCCTCGAGATCGATCGTGTCGGCGCCGCCGTGGTGCAGCAGCACCATGTAGCGGAGCTTCAGGGGCTTGCCTTCGGCGAGCTCGAGCTTGCCCGGCTCGCTGGCGGCGGCTTGCTTCTCCTCGGCCGTCTTGCCGCCGAGGTAGGGCTTCACGCCGATCGGGTTGGCGGCGAACAGGCCGTACTCACGCGAGTGCCAGCGCGGCTCCGGATTGTAGCTGGACGGGTGGACCAGGATAGCGAGCCCGACACGCTCGCCCCCCTCGGTCGCCGGGCCGCTGTAGTCGGCCCAGCTGGCCCGCCGGCCCCACGACTCGCCGTTCTTCTGGCCGTGGTTGTTGACGAACGAGCCGCCCATCTTGGCGTCGTTCTTCATCGTTCCCGGCACCCGCACGGCGAAGAAGCCTTCCTTCGTGTCGCCGATCACCAGCGGGCCCTTGGGCGACCACAGCCTCAGCCGGCAGTCGATCCAGCGCGTTTCTTGGGGCGTGCCGAGGTTCTCGACGCCAAACTCCATCAGCCGCTGGTCGCAGGCGACCACGTCGCCCGCAGGGTTGATCCAGTCGTTGCGCGAGCCGACGGTGGCGACCTCGCCGGTCGTGTCGGCCCGCACCCACTCGCGGTGCTGCTGCGTGCCGATCGGGTAGTGGCGGTCGCGCTGCGGGGTTGGCTCGTGCCAGAAGTCGAAGCCATTCACCCCCTCGTAGCCCCACCACAGCGAGCGGTGGTGGTTGTGGTCGACGTGCTCGTGCGGGCCGGGGGCGCCGACGGGGTAGGAACGCGTCATCGCCTCGCCCGTCGGGCCGTTGAGCGGCCAAACGACCGGCCGCGTGCCGCTGCGCTCCAGGCAACGGGCGAAGACCTCGCCGTCGGCCATGACCGTCACGCCGTCGTCCTCCTGCGAGACCGACATGACGGCCCGCTCGGCGGCGTGGGAATTGAGGGCAACCAGAAGCAGCGACAGCAAGCAGAGGAGGCGGGTCATCGTCGTACCTAAAAAGCCTGATTTGAAACTAAGAAACAACGTATAGAACGCGGTTCGAGCGGATCGGGGTCGACCGAGGCGTCTATTTCAACCGCGTCGATCCGCCCAATCCGCGTGTATCGGCGTTCCATCCTTAAGTAGAGGGTACGCTGCGATCACTTCGGCATCGAGAAATTCTCGAGCGACAGGTCCTCAACGTGCTCGATGAGGCTCGGCTGCTTGGCGCCGGCGAACGTGCAGTTGCGGAGCGTCAGGCCCGTGATCGGCGCGTCGGGCAGGCCGACCAGGTGGAGCGCCCGCTTGCTCTTCTTCGACGTGACGTTCTCGAGCGTCACGTTGCTCACATGCGGCACGTGGGGGCCGGTCTCCGGCTGGTCGTAGACGAGATTGATGCGGAACACGGCGTCGCTCACCTCGCCGACCTCGACGTTGCGGACGTGCATGTTGCGGAGGTAACCGCCGCGCATCGAGTTGCTCTTCAGCCGGATCGCCCGCTCCAGGTTCGGGCTGCTCATGTAGCAGTCTTCGACGAACACGTTCTCGATGCCGCCCGACATCTCGCTGCCGAGCACCACGCCGCCGTGGCCGTCGCGCATCGTGCAGTTGCGGACCACGATGTTCTTGCTCGGCGTGCCGATGCGGCGGCCGTCGGCGTTGCGGCCCGACTTGATCGCGATGCAGTCGTCGCCCGTGTCGAACACGCAATCCTCGATCAGCACGCCGTCGCACGCCTCGGGGTTGCAGCCGTCGTTGTTAGGGCCGTGGCTCTCGACGGTGACGCCACGCACCGTGACGCTCGTGCAGAGGACCGGGTTCTGGCACCACATCGGCGAGCGGTTGAGCGTGTAGCCCTCGAGCAGCACCTTGTGGCAGCGGTAGGGCTGCACGAAGTTCACCCGCAGGGTGTTCCCCTCGCCGAAGACCCGTTTCTCGGGGGCCACGTTGCTCTCGGCCTGCTCGCGCAGTTTGTTGATGTCGCCCCGCTCGCGTTTCCAGGTCCACCAGTGGTCGTCGTCGGCGCCGCCGTCGAACACGCCGCCGCCGGTGATGGCGATGTTCTCTTGGTCCAAGGCGTAGAGCGGCGGCGAGTAGGTGTAGACCTCGGTCCCCTCGAAGCGGGTGAGCACCGGCGGCAGGAAGTCGTTCGGCTCGTTGCTGAACTGCACCTTGGCGCCCGCCTCGGCGTGCAGGTTCACATTGCTGAGCAGGTGGATCGGCCCTTTGACGAACCACTCGCCCGCCGGGATCACCACGCGGCCGCCGCCCGCGGCGTTGCACGCCTTGATCGCGGCCTTGATGGCCGGCAGGCAGTCGGTCTCGCCGCCCGGCTCGGCGCCCCCTTCGTAGGCGTCGTCGGTGATGACGAAGTCGTTGTCCGGGAAGGTCGGCTCCTCGATCGCGGCGAGGATATCCGGCGCCGAATCCCAGCCAACGGCGACGGCGTCAGCCGCTCGGGCCTCGGGGGCGTTCGCCACCAGCAACAAAGCAACGGCAACCAAGAGTGAGTTCAGCACGCGACAAGTCACAACCATGATCCGACTCCGCCCCCGCGGGCATATCTGAGAGAAAGAGAAATCGGGCGCGCAGAAAAAACGCCAAACCGATGAGATGATGTTCCGACTTCTAGGGTAGCCAAGCGACGGCTAGCAATGGAGAGCCCTATTCGCAATAATTTTCTCTTTAAACGCATCGCGCGTCCAGCCGCCGCTCGGCGTTGACGGCTGCCGCCTTGCCGAGCATGATCGCACGCACGGGATGCCGTCGCGTGTCGAGCACCCCTTTTCACATTGGCCATTCGGCGTCCCCTCAGCCCCTCGGCGACCCGTTGAACAGCAAAAGTTTCTCGATGTTTGCCGCCGGCGTGCTGGTCGGCCTGTTGGTGGCCACCTGCGGTTACACCTGGGTGCTGCGGCAGCCCAGCGGCGCGGTTGGCGGCGTGGCGGTGAAGGAGCTCAAACTCGGCCACAGCCTCGATCTCAACCACCCGGTCCACCTTGCGATGGAGCGCATGGCCGAGCGGCTCGAGGAGCTCTCCGGCGGTCGGCTCACCTTGTCGATTTCGCCCAACGGGCAGCTGGGCAACGAGGTGGAGTGCATCGAGCTGACGCAACGCGGATCGATGGCGCTGACCAAGACCTCGACCGCCACGCTCGAGGGTTTCTTGCCTGAGTTCGCGGCGTTCGGCGTGCCTTACTTGTTCCGCGACGAGGAGCACTTCTGGAGCGTGCTGCACGGCGAGATCGGCGACGAGCTGCTCGAGGCCTGCACCACGCAAAACCTCCGCGGCCTGTGCTGGTACGACGCCGGGGCGCGCAGCTTCTACACCGTGAAGACCCCGATCAACACGCCCGCCGACCTCAAGGGCCTCAAGATCCGTGTGCAAGAGAGCAAGACGGCGATCGCGATGGTCGAGGCCCTCGGCGGCGCGCCGACGCCGATGAACTTTGGCGAGCTTTACACCAGCTTGCAGCAGAGCCTCGTGGACGGCGCCGAGAACAACCCGCCGAGCTTCTCCTCGAGCCGCCATTACGAGGTCTGCAAAGAGTACTCGCTCGACGAGCACACGATGGTGCCCGACCTGTTGCTCGTGAGCGAGATCGCCTGGCAGAAGCTCAGCGAGCAGGAGCAGGGTTGGCTCCGCCAGGCGGCGGCCGACTCGGCCGTGCTGCAACGCGAGCTCTGGAAAGAGCGTTCCGACAAAGCGCTCGAAGTGGTGCAAGAGTCGGGCGTCCAGGTCACACGCCCCGACAAACAGCCGTTCATCGACGCCGTCCGTCCGATGCACGAATCGTACGAGGGCACGGATGTCGGCGCCCTGCTTGAACGGATCCTTGCGGTTGAGTAATCCACCACAGAGACACTGAGAAGGTTACGCAAAGAAGAATGGGACGCGGTTTTACGCGGATCAAGCGGATGACTCGACGCTCCAACGAAACCTGACCCTCATCCACCGTGAACAACCTACTTCCTTTATCTTGATCCCTTCTTGATCCGCTAAATCCGCGTTCACCCGCGTTCCATTCCATCCCGTCTCCGTGCCCTCTGCGCCTCAGTGGTTCACCCCGTAGCCGAATGATCCAGCTCCGCAACAGCCTCGTCCGCCTGCTCGAATTCGTGCTCGTCGTCATCGTCTTGATGATGACGTTCTCGGTGCTCTGGGGCGTGTTCACGCGGTTCGTCTTGGGCGACCCGGCGGCGTGGACCGAGGAGGCGGCCAAGTACCTGTTGATCTGGCTCTCGATGCTGGGCACGGCGGTCGCCTCGGCGCGCCGCGAGCACCTGGGGGTCGATTATTTCGTCAACCTGTTGCACCCCGACGCCGGCCGGCTGATGGCGGTGGTCGTCGAGCTGGTGGTCGCCGTGTTCGCCGCCGCCGCGATGATCTACGGCGGCTGGGTGCTGGTGAGCGAGACGCTCGCCAGCGGCCAGGTGACCCCGGCGATGGGGATCAAGATGGGCCACATCTACCTCGCCGTGCCGATCTGCGGGGCGTTCTTGGTGCTGTTCAGTTTGGAGCGTGTGGCGGAGCTGCTCAGCGGCGAAGAGTCGGTTCCCGAGCCTCCGCCCGAAGCGAGCGCGGAGGCAGACGCGATTTAAGGCCTTAGCTCCCCTCCCCTTGGTGGGGAGGGGCTGGGGGAGGGGTGATGCAGCGGGTACCCGGCGCGCCAAGTGAGCAGTTGGCCGTGCACCTGAGTCGCCCCCCTCCCTAACCCTCCCCACTAGGGGGAGGGAACTCATCGCGGCTCGCGCCGCGGCGTAGACAATCGATCCCTCAACCACGCTTTTGCGATGGACCCTCAAGTCGTCCTCCTCGTCGCCAGCTTCTTGATCTTGCTGGTCATGCACGTGCCGATCGCCGTGGCGCTGGGTCTCTGCGCGTTGCTGACGCTCGCCTCGCTCGGCGACACGCCGGCCTGTTACACCGTGGCCCAGCGGATGAGCAACGGCATCGCCAGCTTCCCGCTGCTCGCCATCCCGTTCTTCATCTTCGCCGGCAAGCTGATGGGCGAGGGGGGCATGGCGCGGCGGCTGATCTCTTTCGCCTCGGCCGTGGTTGGCACAAGGCGTGGCGCCTTGGCTTATGTCAGCACGCTCACCTGCATGATGTTCGGCGCCATCAGCGGCTCGGCCGGCGCGGCGGTCTCGAGCGTCGGCGGCATGATGATCCCCGAGATGAAGCGCAAGGGTTACCCCGCGCCGCTGTCGGTGGCGATCACCACGACCGCCGCCACGACCGGCCTGGTGATCCCGCCGTCGAACATCATGATCGTCTACGCGGTGACGTCGAACGCCGTGTCGGTCACCGCGATGTTCCTCGCCGGCGTCGTTCCGGGCATCGTCGTGGGCCTCTGCCTAATGATCGCCTGCTGGTTCATTTGCCCCGAAGAGGTCGATCCTGAAGCCGAGTCGGGCGTGGTTTCTGCGCACCCCAGCTTTTTCTCGTCGGCCCTCCAGGCCCTGCCGAGCCTGTTGCTGATCGTCATCGTGCTGTGGGGCATCCTCGGCGGCGCGTTCTCGGCGACCGAGGCGGCGGCGATCGCCGTGCTCTACGCCTTCCTGCTCGCCACGGTCTTCTACCGCGAGGTGCCGCTGAAGGACCTGCCGCGCATTTGCGTCGAAACGGGCGTCTCCACCGCGGTGATCTTCTTCCTTATCGGCGCCAGCATGGCGATGAGCTGGGTCATGGCCCGCGAGGGGATCCCCCAGATCGTGGCCGAGGGGATGATGGGTCTCTCGGACAACCCGATTGTGATCTTGCTGCTGATCAACCTGCTGCTGCTGTTCGTCGGCACGTTCATGGACATGACGCCGGCCGTGCTGATCTTCACGCCGATCTTCCTGCCGATGTGGATCTCGATGGGCTACGACCCGCTGCACTTCGGCGTGGTGATGATCGTGAACCTCTGCATCGGCCTCTGCACGCCGCCCGTGGGCACGTGCCTGTTCATCGGGTGCAGTGTGGGCAAGACATCGATCGCCGAAGTCGTGAAGCCGTTGCTGCCGCTGTTCGTGGCGATGTTCGTCGCGCTGATGCTGATCACCTACTGGCCGGCGCTCTCGCTCTGGCTGCCGGGCGTGCTGGGGCTCTGATCCCCCTCGCCGGTCTCTTGGGCGTCGCGTGCGCCGTGCGTCGGTGCGAGTTGCTCGGTCATCGGGTCGGCGGCGACGCGCTCGAGCGTGTCGGCGCGCGATTCACGCTCGCCGTTGGTCATCCGCCAGCCGAGGTAGCCCCCCGTGGCGAGCAACGCGACCGTGGCGAGGGCCAGCATCGCGTAAGGCAGCCAGTGAGCCGCCCGCTCGACCGTATCGACGCGCTGCGCCAAGCGGTGCGCGCCGAGACGCGTCACCCCTTCGGCCTCGGCGGCAGAGACCTCTTTCTCGTGCTGCGTCCGCTCGGAACGGGCCGCGGCTGGGGGGATCTTGTCCGTGTTCTTGAAGGCGGCCGGCCCAACCGACAGGTTCGTGGCCCGCTCGAGCGGCTTGAGCGCGCTGGCGTCTTTGACAAACCCGAGCTTGTCGACCAGCTCGCAGCCGCGCACGCGCCACTTCGTGACCAGATCGTCGAACGCCGGGTCCATGCCCATCAGCGCGTCGAACCGCTCGGCGTCGCACGCCACGACCAACCCGCCGCTCGAGCGGCAACGGCCGAACGCGAACCGCCGCTCCAACCGGTCGGCGAACTTCTGGAAGCTCGCCACCTCGTCGAGCGTCGGCTGTTTGCCGGGCGGGAACACGACGTAGCGGTAATCGCTCATACGGCAATACACACCGGCCGAACAATGTGGGACAAGACCGCCGAATTGTACCGCGCCGCGCCGAAAGGCGAACGCTTTTTGCGAGCCCCACCGAGCGAAGATTTAGCCACGGCTCGCCGACGGCTTGCGCGCGACTACGCCGACGCCTGGAAGCAGAGGATCTCGAGCCGCACCAGCTCGTCGATCACCTCGCGGTGCGACGAGGGCCGGCGCAGCGGCTCCTTGGCGAGGAGGCGATGGACCAGCGACGCGACCGGTTTCGGCAGGTCGGGCCGCAACTCGCGCACACACACCGGCTTCGCCTGGCGGTGCATGGCGATCAGCTCGGCCGGGTCGTCGCTGTCGAGCGGCGGGACGCCGGTGAGCGTTTCGTAAAGCGTGGCGCCGAGGCTGTAGAGATCGCTGCGCAGGTCGGTCGCGGCCGTCGACACCACGCGTTCGGGCGCCAGGTAGCGGAGCGTGCCGACCACCGCCCGCGAGGCCCAGCCGACGCTGTCGCGCGGCGATTGGCAGAATCCCAGGTCGATGAGCGTCGTGTGGCCGTCCGTGCCGACGATCAGGTTGGCGGGCTTCACGTCGCCGTGGATCATGCCGACCGCCGCGTCGATCGCCGCGAGACCCTCGCACGCCTGGCGGGCGATCCACAACGCCAGAGCGAGCGGCGGCCGCTTTCCCGCGGAGAGTCGCTCGGCGAGCGTGTCGCCCTGGATGCGCGGCATGGCCAAGAAGAACGGCGGGCTCGCCACGTGGGCGGCCAGCACCGGCGCCACATTCGGGTGCGACACCCGCGCCCCGACCCACGCCTCACGCCGCTGCGCGTCGATCGCCCGCGGGTCGTGCCACCATTCCTTGCGGAGTGTTTTGACGGCGTACACCGGCCGGCACTCGGGCCGGTCGATCGGCCGCGCGAGGTAGACCCGCGTCATCGCCCCCTCGCCGAGCTGGTTGACCAGCTGCCAAGGGCCGAGACGGCCGATCGCCTTGCGGCGCTCCTTCGGCCGCGACGCGCCGAAGAGACTCGGCCGGCGGACGCTCTCGTGTTGTTCGGTGGTCGCCATCCTTGGCGCCTTCCGGTCGGTGGTGTGTATCGAAGAGCTAGCAGGCAAGCCGGCGCAGAACGCCGTCTCACTACCCATCGGCTCGCGGGGGCGATCGCATTAACCCGCCATCTGTAGGGACCGCCGTCTGTGGCGGTCCTGGCACCGCTGGATGGGTGGAAACGCACCCATCGTTTCGTCGTGCGGAGCTTGTTGCAGCTGTGGAACGCGGGTACCCGGGGCCGGAACGCCACGGAGAGCGTTCCCTACAGGGCCTGGGGATGGTGGGGACCCACCGGTCGTTTCATGTGCGGAGCGTGTTGCAGCTGTAGAACGCGGGTACCCGGGGCCGGAACGCCACGGAGGGCGTTCCCTACAAGGTCTGGGGATGGTGGGGACCCATCGGTCGTTTCATGTGCGGAGCTTGTTGCAGCTGTGGAACGCGGGCACCCGGGGCAGGAACGCCACGGAGGGCGTTCCCTACAGGGTCTAGATTAGCTCCCCACCGTGCGGGCCAGCACGCTGCGGGCCTCGGCCGGGTCTTCGACACCGGCGACGATCGCCCGGCCGTCGGCGAACAGCGTGATCTGGTAGCCCTCGATCTCGAGCCGCAGCAGGTACGGGTTTGCCGTCACCTGGCCCAAGGGCGCCAGCTTCGCTTGCATGGCCACGAGGTCGATCCCCGCATCCGAGGGCGGCGAGAGCTGCACCGCGTTGCGGCCGCACAGCACCACCGGCTCGGCGCCGCGACGCCCCTCGAGCCAAGGGAACTCTCCCCGGCCGCACGCCGGGCAGTCGCCCGAGTCGCGCAGCGCGTCGACCGCCAGCTGCCTGATGCGGTTCGACCACAGGTCGACCACCGTCAGCTTGCGCGACACCGCCTCGAGGTTGCCCGAGAGGATCTTGAGCGCCTCGACCGCCTGGAGCGATGCGACGAGCGAGACCGCTGGGCCGAGCACGCCGGCCGAGTCGCAGGTGGGGGTCGCCTCGACCGGCGGCGGTTCGGGCGCGATGCAGGCCAGGCAGGCGGTCTCGCCCGGCAGCACCGGCATTGTCTGCCCCTCGGCGCCGATCACGCCGCCGTAGACCCACGGCAGCGCGTGCTTCACGCAGTAGTCGTTCACCAGCAGCCGCAGCTCGAAGTTGTCGGCGCCGTCGACCACCACGCCGGCGCCTTCGGCCAGCTCGGCGATGTTGCGGTGCGTGACGTCGGCGACGACCGGCTCGACCGTTACCTCGGAGTTGATGCGGCGCAGCTTCGCGGCCGCGGCGACCGCCTTCGGCAGCCCCGCGGCGACGTCGGCCTCGTCGAAGAGCGCCTGGCGCTGCAGGTTGCTCAGTTCGACGTAATCGCGGTCGACCAGACGCACCCTCCCGACACCCGCCCTGACCAGCGCCTCGGCGAGGTGCGTGCCGAGCGCTCCGCAGCCGGCCACGAGCGCGGTCGCCTCGGAGAGGCGGCGTTGGCCGTCGTCGCCGATCGGGGCGAAGCGTGTTTGGCGCGAGTAGCGGGACATGGCAGGAGCGATCAGCTTTCAGCGGTCAGCTGTCAGCCCTTTGAGTACTTCTTGCAACCGAATACTAATTGTTGTTGGTCGCCGATTCGAAAGCTGAGAGCTGAACGCTGATCGCTGAGAGCTAATCTTCTTCCTCTTCCTCGTCGAGCGCCGCCATTGCCGCATCGCGGCGGGCGAAGGCCTCGGCCAGGGCTTGGCCGGTGGCCGACTGCTCGCAGGCGGCGACCGTTTCGGGCGTCCCTTTCACCACGACACGGCCGCCGTCGTCCGATGCGCCGGGGCCCAAGTCGATGATCCAGTCGGCGGCCATCATCATCGGCACGTTGTGCTCGACGACCAGCAGCGAGTGGCCGACGTCGAGCAGCGCGCCGAAGCAGTCGACCAGCTGCATCACGTCGGTGAAGTGCAGGCCGGTCGTCGGTTCGTCGAGCACGAACAGCGTCTTGGCCGACTTGCCGCCGCCCTTCTTGGCGCCGGGGCGGTCGCCCGACAGATGGGCCGCGAGCTTCAGCCGCTGCGCCTCGCCGCCCGAGAGCGTGTTGGCCGGCTGGCCGAGTTGCAGGTAGTCGAGCCCCACGTCCAGCAGCCGCGTCAGCCTGGCCTGCACCTTGGGGCAGCCGCGGAAGAAGCGGAACGCCTCGTGCGCGGTCATGTCGAGCACCTCGGCGATGTTGCGGTTGCGGTACTTCACGGCGAGCACCTCCGGCCGGTAACGCCGCCCGTCGCACTCGCGGCACTTCATGTAAACGTCGGCCATGAACTGCATGTCGATCTCGAGGAACCCGGCGCCCTGACAGGCGTCGCAGCGGCCCCCTTCGAGATTGAAACTGAAGTGGCTCGCCTTCAGGCCGCGCGATTTCGCGTCGGGCTGGTCGGCGAACACCGCCCGGATCGGGTCGAACGCCTTGATGTAGGTCACGGGGTTGGAGCGCGGCGAGCGGCCGATCGGCTGCTGGTCGATCAGGACCACGTCGTCAAGGAGCTTGGCGCCGAGCAGGTCGTCGTGCGCGAGCGGCCCATCGCCCACGGTGCTCGCCTCGTTGCCGCTCTTGGTCGCCGAGTTGCTGCTCGCACTTTTTGCGGACCCGTTCTTGGCGGCGCTCTCCTTGGCCGAGCTGTGCAGCATCCGCTCGAGCGCCGGGTAGAGCGTCCGCAGCACGAGGCTGCTCTTGCCGGCGCCGCTCACGCCGGTCACCACCGTGAGCACGCCAAGCGGGAACTCGATGTCGAGCCCCGTCTCGGGCTCGGCGCCCCGCAGGTTGGCGCCGCGGGCGCCGAGCAGGGTGAGCTTCCCCTGATCGGTGGGGCGCCGCGTGTCGGCCGTGGCGCGCACCGCGCGGCGGCCGGCGAGCCAGTCGCCGGTGCGGCTCTCGCGGCAGCCGACGATCTCGTTGGGGGGACCTTGGAACACGACCTCGCCGCCGTCGAGCCCGGCGCGGGGGCCGAACTCGACCACCTGGTCGGCGCGGCGCAAAACCTCTTCCTCGTGTTCGACGCAGACCACGGTGTTGCCGCGGTCGCGCAGCCGGGCGATCGCTCCCGACAGCGCGTCGACGTCGGCCGGGTGCAGCCCGACCGACGGCTCGTCGAGCACGTAAAGCATGTCGACCAGGCTCGATCCCAACGTCGAGGTCATCGCCACGCGCTGCGCCTCGCCGGTGCTGAGCGTCCGCAGCGAGCGGTCGAGCGTGAGGTAGCCGACTCCCACGCCACGCAGGTAGTCGAGTCGCGCCGCCAGCTCTTCGAGCATCAGCCGCCCGACCGCACGTTGGTGATCCGAGAACTCCGCCTCGGCCAGCCAGCGCTCGGCGTCGGCCACCTTCATGGCGCACAGCTCGGCGATGTTCTTGCCGGCCAGCCGGACGGCCAGGGCCTCGTCGCGCAGCCGCGCCCCGCCGCACGCCTCGCACAGCCGGTAGCTCCGCCAGCGGCTGAGGAATACGCGCAGGTGCATCTTGTACTTGCGTCGTTCGAGCCAGCGGAAGAAGCCGTTCAGGCCGCCGAACTCGCGCGCGGGAACGCCCTCGACCACGAGGCGCACCTGCTCGTCGGTCAGTTCTTCGAACGGCGTGTCGACCGGCAGGTCGTAGTCGGCCGCCAGGGCTAGCAGCTCCTCGAGCTCGTGGGCGTAGGCGGGCGTGTTCCACGGCGCCACGGCGCCCGCGCGGAGCGACTTCGACCGGTCGGGCACGACCAGGTCCATGTCGGTCTCCACGACGCTGCCGAACCCCTCGCACGTTTCACATGCGCCCAATGGGCTGTTGAAGTTCAGCAGTTGCGGCTCGGGCCGGGCGAAGGTGCGGGCGCAATCCGGGCACTCCAGGCGGGTGCTGTGGCGGGCGACGCGCCACGGTCGGCCGTCGATCTCGATCGACTCGGCCGACCGTTCTTCGCTCTGCGAGAGCACCACGCAGGCGCCCTCGCCGGCGTCGAGCGCCGACTCGACCGATTCGGTCGCGCGTCCCTCGGCCCCCTGGCCACCGGTCAGGCGGTCGACGACGACGATCATCTCGGCGCCCGCGGGCAGGGTCTTGGCCGCCTCGGCGTCGAGCGGCAAGGTCTGGCCCTCGCAGACCGTGCGGACGAAGCCGCGCTCGATCAGCTCGGCCACGGCGTCGGCCACCCGCGCCCGCTCGGGCAACTTGCGGAAGAAACCGACCATCTGCCGCACCCCCTCGGGCGCCGCGGCGAGGCTCGCGGCGATCGACTCGACCGAGTCTTGCCGGACTTCCTTGCCGCACTCGGTGCAATACGTCACGCCGGCCCGCGCGAAGAGCAGCCGCAAGTGGTCGGCGATCTCGGTGGCCGTGGCCACCGTGGCGCGGTTCGAGCGGCTGGCGTTCTTGTGCGTCACGGCCACCGCGGGGGGCAGGCCCTCGATCCGCTCGACGGCCGGCTTGTCGAGCTGGTCGAGGAACTGCCGCGTGTACGCCGAGAAGCTCTCGATGTAGCGCCGCTGCCCCTCGGCGTAGAGCGTGTCGATCGCCATGCTCGTCTTGCCCGAGCCCGAGGCGCCGCAGAAGACGATCAGCTTGCCGCGCGGCAGGTCGAGGTCGACCTCGCGCAGGTTGTGCGTCTCGGCGCCGACGACGCGGATCACGCCAGCCGCATCCGTTTCGGCGGGGGTCTCTTCGAGCGATTCGGTCGGGGCGGTGCTCATCGGCTACGGGGCGCTCATCGGCGGCGGGGCGGAGCTGATCTAGATACGCTTTGCCCTTGCGGGCGTGGCTGGACGTGAAGCAATCCCGTAGGATACCCGCTCAGGCGGGTTCACGCCAAGGATTGGCCCCCGCCCTACTCCGGCTGTGGGAGGCGTCTCCGACGCCGATAAGAGTCACCTGGCCGAGTCATGCTGGCATCGCGTTATCGGCGTCGGAGACGCCTCCCACACCGAACTGCTCACATCATGGCGGACTTCCACCAAGAGATCGAACGCCTCCGCGACGAGATCCGCGGGCACGACCGGCGGTACTACGTCGACGCCACGCCGACGGTCTCCGACCAGGAGTACGACCGGCTGCTCAGCCGGCTCAAAGAACTGGAGGCCGCGCACCCCGAGCTCGTCACGCCCGACAGCCCGACGCAGCGCGTCGCCGGCGAGCCGATCGATGGGTTCCAAACCGTCGAGCACGCGCGGCGGATGTACTCGATCGACAATTCGTACGACGCGGCGGAGCTGGGCGAGTGGGCGCGGCGTTGCTTCGAGGCGGTCGATCCCGAGATCGCGGCGCTCGAGGCCGAGATCACGGCGCTCGGCGCCGAGCACGAAGGGCTAAAGGGCAAACGGGACGACGCGACGACGCGGCGTCGCAAAGAGATCGAAGACCGACGCCTAGAGCTGGCCGGCGTTCGGGCCGAGCGGCTCGCCTGGGGTGAGGAGCACGGCTACCCGGTCGATGGCGGATACACCTGCGAACCGAAGATCGACGGCGTCGCCGTGAGCCTGCGCTACGAAGAGGGCAAGCTTGTGCAGGCGCTGTCGCGTGGCGACGGTCGCCGCGGCGACGACATCACGGCTAACGTGCGAACGATCCGCTCCGTGCCGCTCACCCTATCGGGCAAACGGCCCGTGCCCGAGGTCGTCGAGGTCCGCGGCGAGATCGTCATGCCGCAGGCCGATTTCGAGCGCGTCAACGCCGCACTCGTGGCCGAGGGCAAGGAGCCGATCGTCAACCCGCGCAACGGCACCGCCGGCACTCTCAAGCAGCTCGACCCGCAGGTCGCCGCCGCCCGCGGCCTCAGGTTCATCGCCCACGGCCAAGGCGAACTCACCGGCGCCCCCTTCGCAACGTACGAGGATTGGCTCGCCGCGCTCGCCGACTGGGGCGTGCCGACCAACCCGTTGACCAAGGCCTGCGGCGACATGCGAGCGGCGCTCGCGTACATCGACGGTTTCGCCACCGATCGTGCGGGGCTCGGCTACGGCACCGACGGCGTGGTGGTGAAAGTGGGCCGCTACGACCTGCAGGAACAACTCGGCTACACGAGTCGCTTCCCGCGCTGGTGCATGGCGTACAAGTACGCCGCCGAGCAGGCCGTCACCGAGCTGCTGGAGGTCGATTGGCAGGTCGGCAAGACCGGCAAGCTCACGCCGCGGGCGAAGATGACGCCGGTGTTCGTGGCCGGCACCACGGTGCAGCACGCCACGCTCCACAACCTCGGCGAGGTCCGCCGCAAGGATATCCGCACCGGCGACACGGTGGTGATCGAGAAGGCGGGCGAAATCATCCCGCAGGTCGTGAGCGTCGTGCTCGAGAAACGCAGCGCAGGCGCCACGCCGATCGAGCCGCCCGTGACATGCCCCGTCTGCGGCGCCGAGGTCTTGATCGAGTACGACCAACGGCGACAGAACGACATCACTAGCTACCAGGCGCGCGTCGAGCGCGAGAAGAAGGCGGCCGAAAAGGCGGGGCGCGAACCGAGCGAGATCCCCCACCCCGAGCCGCTCAGCGAACTCGACGAGTCGGGCCGCTACTGCTCCGACCCGGAGTGCCCGGCGCAGCTCAAGGAGCGGCTGATCCACTTCGCCGGCCGCAGCCAGATGGACATCGACGGCATGGGCGAGAAGGTCGTTGAGCAGTTGCTCGACGCCGGACTGGTCCGTTCCTACGGCGACCTGTTCTCGCTGCACGAGAAGCGCGACGCCGTATTGGCCCTCGAACGGATGGGCGAGAAGAAGGCCGACAACCTGTTCGCCGGCATCGAGGCGGCCAAGCAGCGCGGACTCGCCCGCGTGCTGGTCGGGCTCGGCGTGCGGCACGTCGGCTCGACCGCGTCGCAGATCTTGGCCGCCCACTACGGCTCGATCGACGCTCTCACGGCGGCCTCCGAAGAAGAGATCGCCACGTTCAAGGTCGACGGCGCCGAGTCGGGCATCGGTGACGAGATCGCCCGCTCGATCGCCGAGTACCTCCGCAGCGCGAAGGGCCGGCACGTGATCGACGAGCTACGTGAGGCGGGCGTGCGGCTCGAAGAGACGGCGGCCGACCGGCCCGCGACGCTCGGCGCCGCGTTGGCTGGCAAAACGCTGGTCGTCACCGGCACGCTGACCAAGTACAGCCGCTCGGAGATCGAGGGCCTCATCGCCCAGCACGGCGGCAAGCCGACGGGCAGCGTGTCGAAATCGACCGACTACCTGGTGGCGGGCGAGAAGGCGGGCAGCAAACTCGCCAAGGCCGAGAAGCTCGGCGTGCCGGTGCTCAGCGAAACGGACTTCGAGCAGCTTCTTGCCGCTACGGATTAACCACGGCGATTTAACCACAGAGAGCACAGAGCCCACAGAGGAAACGCGGAGCAGGAGGCGTCGCGGCTCTTGGCCGAAGGCCATGCTCACCGTAGCCTAGGGCAACGCCCTAGGTCGGCATGGCGTCAACGCTTTTTGCTACGCGAACCTAGGGCGGCGCTTCGCTTGCCCCAGGCTACGGTGGGATAAGCCTTCGGCCATACGATGAACTCAATGCTTTCTCCGTGCTCTCTGTGCCTCTGTGGTGAAACTGCTCTCTGTGGTGAAAACAAATGCCCGCTGATTTTACGCCCGTCTCGTGGGACGACGCCCTCGCCGACGACCTGCGCCAATTGGTGCGGCTCGCGCTCGACGAAGACCTGGAGGGCCAGCGCGACTGGACCACCGCCTCGCTGGTGGGCGAGGCGACGCCGAGCGCGGCCGACGTGGTGTCGCGCCAGCACGGCGTGTTCGTGGGCGAGCGGATCGCGGCCGCGGTGTTCGCGGCGGCGGGCGCCGGCGCCGAGTGCGAGGCGCTTGCCCACGACGGCGATCTGGTCGAGCCGGGCCAAGCCGTGCTGCGGCTCACGGGCCTGGCGCGCGACCTCTTAACCTGCGAGCGGACGGTGCTGAATTTCTTGGGACGGTTGTCGGGCGTCGCCTCGCTCGCCAAGCAGTACGCCGACGCGATCGCCGGCACCACCGCCCGCGTGTACGACACACGCAAAACGCTGCCCGGCTGGCGACGGCTCGACAAGTACGCCGTCCGCATGGGGGGCGGCTCGAACCACCGCACCGGCCTCTACGACGCGGTGATGATCAAAGACAATCACCTGGCCCACGCCGAAGGACTCGACCTCTCGCCGGCCGGCGCGCTGGAGCGCTCGCGGGCCGAGTGCGCGCGGCTCGACCCGGCGGCGGCCGGGCGGCTTGTCTACGAGATCGAGGTCGACTCGCTCGACCAGCTGCGCGACGCGCTGATGGCCGATCCCGACGTCGTGCTGCTCGACAACATGTCGAACGAACAACTGAGCAAGGCGGTGGCGATCCGCAACGAGCGGTCAAGCGAGGGCGCCTCCCATCGCGCCGTGCTCGAGGCATCGGGCGGGGTGAACCTCAACACGATCGCCGGCATCGCGCGGACGGGGGTCGACCGCATCAGCGTGGGAGCGCTAACGCACTCGGCGCCGGTGCTCGACCTGGGCCTCGATTGGAAGCCGTGACTTAGTGCGAATCGCACAGATGCGTAGCGTGTGTGGCGGTGTGATTCGACATCGATATGGCGAAAACGACGCTACGGCTACCAGTAGTGCGCTCTAGGGATTTCCGCGACGGCCCCGGCGCCGAGCCGGCGCCATGGTCGCGGCGCGACCGGTGGCCAGCCAACCGGTCCGCAGCGGACCGCTAGAACCGGCACGACAGGCCGCCCGCTCGACGGGGCTCGCAATCGTTTTCGGCAGACCGAAGCTGGCCAAAATTGACTGGCCGACGGCGTGTTGTAACGTTCGGGGTTGGGAGAACTTGGGGAGGGGCTTCCTGACATCGGCGCGGCGGGAGATGGGGCCTTGCAAGGCTCCAGACCCCGCCGCGTCTTTTTTTGCGCCCGGGGTGACAAACAGGGGGACCTGACGGCCTCATAGGTGGGGGGATGGGACCCACTCGATCCCCCCGATCGCCCTACGGATTCCGCATCTAATTTCGTTGACAGCCTTGCGGGAGGCGATCATACTCGGTTTGTCGGCGCGGCTATTCCGCCGGAATTCTGCTTAAACAAGGTCAAAAACGTACTTCACAGGCGTTTTCAGGAGTCGTACTCATGAGTGTCAATCTGGCGGCGACGGAGCAATCCGTGGTGACGCCTGCGACATTCACGAGGCGCTGACGACTCTCGACCTGCTTGGTGGGCTCTTTCTTTGGCCCCCGAGAGATCCTTGACCGGTCGTCCGATGAAGCCGTGATTGGCCTCGGCCAATCGCCATCTTCCTCGTTGAATGCTCCGCGGTCCTTGCAGCGGCTACGCTCCACCGGCTCAATCTGCGCGCGTTCTGAGGACACGCCCCCCGGGGGCTGATTCTCGCCGTGTGTGAGCCTCCTTCCAGCGATGCGCACATCCACCGCATCGCGGCCTTCTTAGCCGCCGGATTCCCATTCCGTACGCCGTTTCACCCTTGGGGTGGGACCGGCTCCCTCGCGCGTCGCTCTGCTTATTTGCACGACGCAGCGGGCATTTTTTCAGCGACGCGATTTTTCCCTTGGGGGGAAGGAATCGCAGGGACACCAAGCAAGCAATCGATGAGCCTCCCGCCAAGGACTGCGCGTGGGAGACTTCCAACACCAAGGCAGACTCAACAGATGACTCTCAATCAATCACTACCTCGCAAGCTTCAGCTCGCCGCGATCGCTCTGGCGGCCGCCACGGCGTTGCTTTCGGCCGGCGAGTCGCGGGCCGCGATCACGGTCAACGACTTCATGTTCGGCGTCGGAGCCTACGAGGAAACGGCTTTCAACATGACCGGCTCGCAGTACCTGTGCGGCGACCCCATGGTCGAGATGAAGCGGCACTCGCAGCCCTACCTGTGCGTGGTCAACACGTCGGACGAGATCATTTACGACCAGGCGGTGATCAAGATCGGCGACGTCGACTACAACTTCTCCCAGGTTCTTGGGGCCGGCTTCTACAGCGACCTGAACGACACCGAGTACACGACCGAGTTCTACTCGTCGTACATCAACGGCGTCGGCGTCTCGTCGGCCGACCTGGCCAGCCAAGACTTCCTGGCGATCAACTTCACCGAAGGCCTGGCGCCGGGCGAATCGTTCTCGCTGCGGTTCCAGATCCAGCCGGACGACCCGAACGCCAACCTGATGCCCGATTTCCGCCACGTGATGTTCGACATGAACAACAACGACGGGAACGGGATGGCGGACAATTCGATGATCACCGTGACCTCGTCGCAGAGCACCAGCGGCACGACCGCGCCGATGTCGACGACGGCGACCATCATCGATCCGGTGGTCGACGAGCAGCAACAGAAGATCGGTTTCGCTCGGACCTCGGCCGGCCAGATGGCCCCGGTGAACGACTACAAGGTCATCGTGCCCGACGTGGTCATCCCCGAACCGGCGGCCGGCTCGCTGCTGGCTCTGGCGTTCTCGGGCCTGCTTGCCCGCAGGCGTCGCTGAGGCGACAACCGGCCAGAGGCAGCAGGAAGCCCGCCTCCCGATGCATTGATTGCTTGCATAACCGCCCCCCGGCTTGGCCGGGGGGCGGTTTTTTCGTGCGCCTAGCGGTTTCGTGCCCGCCGCGAGCGACGCCCACCTCCGGTTGTCGGGGCTGATTGGGTCGTGACGGCTGGGGGGATTTTCGAGGTTGTGCCGAAGAATCCCAAAGTAACGGCTGCAACGTTCCCGATCTCAATTGGGCCGGGCTCGACATGGGGAGTGTGTCGGGACCCGGGCGGCAAACACCGCAAACGCTGATTACACGCCGCTTGGCGGGCCCTCGGGGACCGCAGCCGCGGCGTAGCAACTATCTTTCGACGGGGGGGAACCTGATGAAACGTACACTCGGAGTGCGCGCTTGCGCTTTCGGTCTAACGGCATTGCTGCTCTGCGCCACGGCGACGGCCCAACAGACGGGCGCGTCCGAAGAGGCCTCGGCGAGCGGCGTGCTGCTCGCTTCTTGCAACGGCCAGTGCGGCGAAGATTACGGCGTTTCGATCGACTCGGGATTCTGCGACTGCGATGATTGCGGCGACTGCCTCGACGGCTGCTCCACCGGTTGCTGCGACACGGCCGGGTGCGGATCGGGCGCCTGCCAGCCGGGCTTCTTTGTCGGCGGCGAGTACATCTACGCCCGCGCCAACTTCAGCGAGGCGACCTCGTTCGTCAATTACACGTTCACCCCATCGATCACCGCCCCCGACGCGGTCGCCACGCGCACCTACGTGCCGTACGACTTCGACTACGAGGGGTCGTTCCGCTACTTCGCGGGCTACCGCCTGAACTGCTGCGGCGACGAGCTGCGGTTCTCGGGCACGAGCCTCACGAGCAACGCCGGGGGCACACAGACCGCCGGCACGTTCCCGTTCCAAACCCCGTTCACCACGTTCGACGGCCCGACCTTCGGTGACGGGATCATCGGCAACGGCGACACCGGCGTCGGCGCCAACGGCCCGAGCACCGGCAGCGTGGTCACGCTCAGCGCCAATGTCGACATGGACTACTGGGACCTCACGTTCGCCCGCAGCATCCCGCTCGGCGGGGCCGTAAGCGAGCCCTTCGATCCGTGTGCTTGCGGCGGGTGCGGCACGTGCAACGACTGCTGCGGCTGCTGCTGCCCCTCGTGGGACATCAAGTGGATGGGCGGCGTTCGTGTCGCCAACGGCGGCTGGGACCGGGCGGGCTTCGTCGACAACAACGCCGTCGGTGCACTCGCCGGCGGCGCCGACAACGCGGCCTACGACCAGTTCGACTTCGACGGCGCCGGCCTGCTGTTCGGCATGGAGGGACGCCGCTACTTCGGTCCCTGCGGCGTGGCCAGCGTGTACGTGAAGGGCAACATCGCCGCCCTGCTCGGCAACGCCTCGTACCACCGCGAGTCGTGGAACGAGAACGGCGGCGTGCGGGTCCAGGGCACCACGGCCGTCGACCAAGCCGACTTCACCCGTGTGGTTCCGGTCACCGAGATCGAGATCGGCAGCAAGGTCTTCCTGACCAGCAACATGTCGCTCTCGGGTGGTTACTTCTTCCAGGCCTGGCACGATCTGGGCATGGGCGCCGAGGTGCAAGTGAACGACGCCGCGAATGACCTGCGGTTCGACGACGCGAACATCCTCGGCTTCGACGGCTTCTTCGTCCGCGGCGAGGCGACTTTCTGAGTCTCGACGCAGCCGCGTCGCTCTCCGGGGGGTGGGCGACGCGACGACACACCAGGGGGGGACGGCGGGGCCGGTTCTGAAAAGAGCCGGCCCCGCTTATGCGCGGTCAGCAAAACGAAACGGCGGGGGTTTGGCTGACGGGGAAGCTGGCCTGCCACGGGAATCTGGCCTGCCGAAAGACTTGGCGCCGCGGACAGCGCGCAAAAAAATCGCCCCTCGCGTCCGTGCCCCCAGCAGAGGGGACGCCGAATCAGGGGCGAATCAAAAATGGGCGTGCCGTGGAACGGCCGCGATCAGGCGCGGCTGCTGAGCAAACGCTCGCGGCGGTTGCGGCGTTGGGCGCGCAACTTAGCGCGACGCTTCGTGGCGCTCGGCTTCTCGTAGAACTCGCGGATACGCATCTCTTTCTTGATGCCACTGCGCTCGACCAGCTTGCGGAACCTCCGCACGGCCTCTTGAGCGGTCTCCTTGTCTCGAAGCGTAAGCTTAACCACGTCTTTTCGTCGCTCTTGGGTGAATGTAAGGGGCGGTGAATTTAGGGGGCGCGAGGGGTTCGGCCGCCCCCGGTGGGGGCCCTCTTTGTGCGCCGAGCCATGCAGTATAGCAGTTCCCGCCGATGACGCCAGACGCCTTGGGGAACTGTTCTACCATCTCTTCGGCATCCCCCAGCGGCCTGGCGCCCTATTGCGGACCTAACTGTCAGGACCTGTCCTAGCCGGCAAAAAGCCCCCCGCTTGGCGGACCGCTACGCCACGTAAAACCGGCGCCTCATGCGGTTTTTGCACGGTCTTGGAGGCAGGAACGGCTCGGCTAGCGGGCGTCGCGACGCCGATCTCCTACTGCGGCCGCCAGAGCGCCGGCGTGATTCCCCCCCGAACGCGACCGGCGCCAAACGAGGTTGTAGGCGTTTCCCCCAACGCTTCCCTCGCGGCCTACCCCCCCCTGGGGCGGCGACGCCAGCACCCCCGCTGGCGTCGCCGCCACGCACACAAGCGCTCTGAGATTCTGCATGTCAGCAAACAAGCCTGTCGACGAGCGGATCTCCAGCCTCGACCGTCGCCAAGACGAATTGATCGAGGCCCTCGACTCGCTCAACGAGCGGATCGAGTCGGCTCTGGCCGAGATGGCCAGCAGCTGACGGCCCCTGCCAAGGGCCACGCGCGGGCGTGCGATGGGAAAAGCGGAGGCCGGCCCCTGTTCAGCGATGCTCGAAGAACTTGCCGCAGCCGGGGCACTTGGCGAACCACATCGGCGCCGAGGCGCCACACTCGCAGCGGCGGTTGTGGCGGATGACGCTCGAACTGAGCAGGCTGCCGCTGCTGCTGGCGTCTTCGTGCGGGTGATCGTCGAACACCGAGGAATCCGACCCCACGGGTTTGCTCCCGCCCGCCCGCACCGGGTGGTGGGCGCGGATCTCGTCGGCCCGGGCCTGCTTCAGGGCGCGTTCGGCCTCGTTGGAGTGCATGACGTCGGGCACCTGCACGACGACCTGCCCCTCGCACCGCGGGCAAAGGCCCTTCTTGCCGGCGTACTTGTTCTTGACCTTGAAGACATGCCCATGGGGGCAGTGGACCTGGATACCCATCCGAACAAGACTCCTCGCTACGCCGATGCGCAGAGCCCGATGGTCGCCTCGCCAAGGGGCGACCGGCAGAGCGCTGAAAACCCGAAACATCGCCGGTTCGGTCCGCGCTCCCTGGGCCCCCCAAGATCAAGGCGGGGTCCTTCGGACGCGAGGCCGAGCGCCTCTTCTCGTTCGCGTCGCAGCTAGAAATGATCAGCTCACCGCCGAGCGTCGGAACGCGTCGAGGGCGAGGTGGGTCGCGGCTTGGTCAGACGTAAAGCGATTCGACGACAGAAGCATTCCCCGACAGGGGCGCCTCGCGAACAGCGAGCCGTTCCCTACCAAGGCGGGCGTCGCGGCGACGAGGATGAGAATCAGATAAGAGGAGTCGTTCTAGGGAGTCGCCGGCGCCTCTCCCTCTATTTTATCGAGCCGATGATCCCCTCGCAACATAATCCTGTCACCTGGCGACAACCTCGTCAGCCCAAAAATCCGGGCCCCAAGCCGAGACGCGGCGACTAAAATCGGGCCGATGTCCTCCCACAAACGTGCAATACCGGCGGTTTTCGCCCGGCAAACCGGCCTGATGGCTGGGTTGCTGGCCGCGGTCCTGCTGGCTGCCGTGGCGGGCGAGCGGGTTCGTGGGCTGCTGGCCAGCAGCGCCCAGTTGGC
Organism: Pseudobythopirellula maris; assembly: GCF_007859945.1. Classification (GTDB taxonomy): domain Bacteria; phylum Planctomycetota; class Planctomycetia; order Pirellulales; family Lacipirellulaceae; genus Pseudobythopirellula; species Pseudobythopirellula maris. The sequence goes on from NZ_SJPQ01000003.1 coordinate 407,041, forward strand.
CTCTCTCTCGGTGGCGATCGCCCTGCCGCTGGGCCTCTTGCTGGCTCTGCTGCTGGCCAAAACCGACACGCCCGGCCGGCGCCCTGCCCTGCTGTTGCTCGTGGCCGGCATGTTCACGCCGCTGCACTTTGTCGCCGCCGGCTGGGACGCCGCCCTCGGCGTCTCCGGCGTGCTAACGCCATGGCTGGCTCTCGCTGCATCCGATGGTTTGAGCAGCGCGCCGCTGATCGCCGGGTGGCGAGGCGCCGTTTGGGTGCACGCCATGGCGGCCACGCCGTGGGTCGCCATGATCGCGGCCGCCGGGCTGTGGTCGGTCGACGCGGAGCTCGAAGAAGACGCCCTGCTCGACGCCCCGCCGCACCGGGTGCTGCGTCGCATCACGCTGCCGCTCGCCGCGGGCGCGCTAGCGGCGGGGGCCTTGTGGGCGGCGGCTGTGGCGGCGTCGGAGATGACCGTCACGGACCTGTACCAGGTGCGCACCTTCGCCGAGGAGGTGTACACCCAGGCGGCGCTCGGCTCGCTGGATTTCACCGCGACGCCCGACGCCGCGCTGCCGCCTGGCGCCGTGCGGGGCCGCCTGGCCCTGGCCGGCGGAGTGGGCCTCGTCGCCCTCGGCGCCTTCGCGAGTCTGATGCTCGTCCGCCGATCGGTGAGGGTCGACGCCACCGCCGAGCGTCGCCCGGCGTGGCGCGCCGAGTTGGGGCGATGGCGGCCGCTCGGCGCCGCGACGCTCGCGATGCTCATGCTGCTGGTGGTCGGCGTGCCGGTTGCCGCGCTCGCCTCGAACGCCGGGACGGAGGTCGTGCCGGCGGGCGACACGGTTCAGCGGCAGAGGTCCGCCACGAAGCTCATCGGCGCCATCGCCGCGGCGCCGTGGCAGCACCGCCGCGAGCTGACGCAGAGCACGCTTGTCGGCGCGGCGGCGGCGACCTCGGCGGTCGTGTTCGGCGCGCTGGCGGCGTGGCGGCTGCGGCGCGGCGTGGCGCCGCTCACGACCGCGCTGATGGCGTTCGCCCTGGCGATACCCGGGCCGCTGCTGGGGCTCGCCATTATCCGCCTGCTGAACCAGCCGACCGACTCGCCCGTTTGGTGGCTGGCGTGGCTCTACGACCACACCCAAACCGGCCCCTGGATCGCGCAGACCGTGCGCGCCACGCCGATCGCCGCGCTCGTGCTGTGGCCCCCCTTGGCGAGCGTGCCGCAATCGGCGCTCGACGCGGCCCGCCTCGAGGGCGCCGGCCCGCTGCGGAGGTTGTGGGGGGTCGCGGCGCCGATGCGTCTCGGGGCGTTCGCCGCCGCCTGGCTGGCGGCGTTAGCCGTCGCCCTGGGCGAGCTGGCCGCCACGGTGCTCGTCGCCCCGCCCGGCACGCCGCCGCTGGCGGTCCGTGTTTTTTCGCTGTTGCACTACGGGGTCGAAGACCGCGTGGCGGCGATCTGCTTGGTGCTGATGCTCGGCTACACCGCGATGGCGGCGGCGGCCATCGTGCTGTGGCGGCGATCGATGGCCGGCGGCGTCTGACTCGCCCCGGGCAGTCGACCGGCGGACCGGCGGGAGGCGTCTCCTACAGCACAACGATACTCTTCTTAGGGGTAAATCACCCAGCGAGCCCCCCCATGGCTACATCGTCGCTCTTCACACGCTAGAATGGCGGGACCGGAACCACGAGGCTCGAGGCGCGCGGCTTGTCACCTATCAAGAATCACAAACGACCTGCGCCTCTGATGTGGGCGAGGTTGATGTTGCTGCTCCTCGCCGCGGCGATGCTCACGGCGCCGGGCTGCAGTTGTCGCACCGAAACGCCGCAGGAGCGCGCGGCGCGACTCGCTCAAGAGGCCGAGGAGCTGGCCAAGAAGAAGGCTGAGCAAGAGCAGGAACAGAAGGGGATCGCGCTCAGTCTGCCCACTCCCATGCCGGGCCGCCGCGACGCGCCGTCGATGCTGTTCAAGCCGGGCCACTGGTCGTCGGTGGCGCAAGGCGCCAAGTCGAACGCGGAGGACTTCGAAGGTTTGCTCTCGCAGTCGTTCGTCGACGAGCAGAACGACCCCCTGCCCACGGCCGGGGCACCGTTCGCCCTCTCCTTCAGCCGCGACATCGTGCTGCCCAAGGGGGCGCCCAAGCAAGTCGAATCGGTCGTCTGGCCGCCGATCGAAGCGGGCCAGCTGCGCATGCGCACAACGCTCCGCGACCGCAAGAGCGGCGCCCTGGTCGACGACGCGCCGCTCACTGTCCAGACGCTGCTCGATCACCAGTACCACTTCTTGGTGCTCGCCAAAGAGGCTTCGCGTTACGGGTTCCTCGACAGCCTCTACAGCGTCAACGCCACGCTGCCCGACAGCGTCGACTTCGGCGCCCTCGCGCCGATGACCGCGCCGTCGACGCTCGACGCCGATCGCAACTACCGCGTGGTCGCACCGCGGGTGGACGACGCCGAGTTCGGCATCCTGGCGCCCGACAACCCGCTAGCCTGGACCTCGATCGCCTGCGTCGTGTGGGACGAGGTCGACCCCGAGGCGTTGCGTCCCACGCAGCGCGACGCGCTGGTCGACTGGCTCCACTGGGGCGGCGTGATGCTGGTGAACGGGCCCGACTCGCTCGACCTGTTGCGAGGCTCGTTCCTCGACGAGTTCCTGCCCGCCGAGTCGGCCGGCGCCCGGGAGATCGTCGCAGCCGACCTCGCCCCGCTGGCCAGCCGCTACGGCGTCGCGCGGCGTTCCGGCGAGCTGAAGGTCTCGCGCCCGTGGTCGGGCGTGCGGCTCACGAAGCGCCCCGCGGGCGCGTGGGCGCCGGGGCTCGACGGCTTGGTGGCCGAACGCCGGGTGGGCCGCGGACGCATGGTCGTTACCGCCATGCAACTCGCCGAACCCGATCTGATCAACTGGCGCGACGGCGTGGACAATTTCTACAACGCCGTGCTGCTGCGTCGCCCGCCTCGCCTCTTCAAGCCCAACCGGTTCAATCCCTCGCTGGCGGTCGTTTACTGGGACGGCCCCGAGCCGCTGAAGCTCGACCCGGCGCTCAACAGCCGTGTGCGGGTGTTCGCGCGCGACGCGGCGGCGGTGGATGGCGATCTCGCCGCCAGCTTCGTGGACGAAGACGCGCAGGTCGCCGGCGGGTTCAGGTTCAACGCCCCGCCGACGACGTCCCGCGGCGTCCAGAGTCTCGCGGGCCTCAAGACGGCTGTTCCCCCCAAGCGCCGCGGCGGCGTCGCCGCCTGGCGTAGCGACACGCCCGTGGCCAACGCGGCCCGCGAGGCGTTGCGCAAGGCGGCGGGCGTCACGGTGCCGGGCGCCGGCTTCGTCGCCGCCTGGCTCGCCGCCTACCTCGTGCTGCTTGTGCCGATGAACTGGCTCTTCTTCAAGGCGCTCGGCCGGGTCGAGTTGGCGTGGATCGCCGCGCCGATCATCGCCCTGCTCGGCGCCCTGGTGGTGGTTCGTCAGGCGCAGCTCGATATCGGCTTTGTCCGCGCCCGGACCGAGATCGCCGTGATCGAGACCCAGCCCGAGCACCCGCGGGCGTGGGTCACCCGTTACAACGCGTTCTACACGTCGCTCTCGGCCGCTTACGAGCTGGAGTTCGACAACCCCACGGCGGTCGCCACACCCTTCTGGCGCGGCCCGCAGGACGACCGCGCCCGGCTCAGCGGCCTGGCTCCGGTGAGCTACGAGCGGCTGGAGCGCTCACGCCTGAAGGGCATGACGATCTCGTCGGCGTCGACCGACTTTGTCATGAGCGAGGAGGTGCGCGACCTCGGCCCGTTGCTGCGGGTTGGCAAGTCGTACAACGGCGTCGATCAACTGGAGAACCACTCCGAGCTGCGGTTCGAGAACCTGGTGATCGTCGAGCGACGCGACGGCTCGCGCGGCTCTAAGGGCAAAGCCGCCAAGCCGCGACTCGACGGCGTTTGGATCGGAGAGCTCCCCCCCGGCGAGGCGACGCCGATCGCCCTGCGTCCAACGATGGCGGGCGACGCGGCGCCTTTCGCTGCGCAGAGGCAGCAAGCCCGCGCCGATCGCGGCGCCGACGCGAAGACCCTCGACCTCGAGCCGCTCTTTGCCCTGGCGCTCGACGCGCGCGAATTCGAGCCGGGCGAGCGGCGTGTGATCGCCTCGGTCGCCGGCCCGCTCGACGGGCTCACCGTGAGCCCCGATTCGTCGCAGGCGGGCGGCGCCGCTCTGGTGGTGATGCACCTCCGCTACGGCCCCACGCCGCCGCCCGTGAACGACAAGAACGCGCCGATCGATGTGACACAGACCAACGACGGGGGGTAGTGAGGCCAAAGGCTTTCCTGCCGCACTCCCCTCCCCCAAGGGTGAGGGGAAAAAGAACAAGTCCTTTCTCAGTCGCTCACGACTCACCGCTAACAGCTAAAAAGCTCGTCGCATGATCGAGATCCGCAACTTCGGCAAAACCTACGGCGACTTCGTCGCGGTGGAGGACCTGAGCCTCGACATCGGGGCGGGTGAGATGTTCGGCTTCATCGGCCCCAACGGCGCCGGCAAGAGCACCACCATCCGCTTCCTCGCCACGCTGCTGCGCGCCACGCACGGCGAGGCGACGGTGAACGGCTGCAGCGTGAACGACGACCCGATCGGCGTGCGCCGCTCGGTCGGCTACATGCCCGACATGTTCGGCGTGTACGACGGCATGAAGGTGTGGGAGTTCCTCGACTTCTTCGCCGTGGCGTACGAGATCCCCAAGGCGCAGCGCAAGGGGGTCATTGGCGACGTGCTCGAGCTCTTGGACCTCACGCACAAGCGCGACGACTACGTGAACGGCCTGTCGCGCGGCATGAAGCAGCGGCTCTGCTTGGCCAAGACCTTGGTCCACGACCCGCCGGTGCTGATCCTCGACGAACCGGCGAGCGGCCTCGACCCGCGTGCCCGGCTTGAGGTCAAAGCGCTGCTCAAAGAGCTCCGCAAGATGGGCAAGACGATCCTCATCTCGAGCCACATCCTCACCGAGCTGGCCGACGTCTGCACGAGCATCGGCATCATCGAACGCGGCAAGCTGTTGCTCTCCGGGCCGATCGACAAGGTCTACCGCAAGATCCAGCAGAACCGCCACCTCGTAGTCCGCTTCGCCGGCGACCCGGCGCCCGGCCTGAGCCTCGTTCGCAGCGACCCCAACGTGCGCGCGATCCAGGAAGAGACGCGCGGCGCCACGGTCGAGCTGGCCGGCACGGACGACGACGTGCAGCGGCTGATGCGGGCGCTGGTCGCCGCCAAGGTCGGCCTCGTGTCGTTCGCCGACAAGGAGCCGACCTTGGAGGATGTCTTTATGATGGTCACTAAGGGGTTGGTGACGTGAGTAATTTGCCTCACGCGGGAGGATCAGCCGCGACCGCGTCGCGACGCCGCGGCAAACCCGCCGCTCGCAACCAGCAACAGCGCCGCGCCGGCTGGCTCGGGCACCTGCGCCGTGGCCACGACGAGTCCCTCGTGCCAAATCCCGAGGGAGGGGTCAAGCGGGGGGTCGTCGCCCGCAAAAGTCTCGGTCAACCACGAGACGTTCAGCGTGAGGGTTGCGAGGCCGTTCTCGATGACCAACGTGTCGTCGATGACGTTCGGCGCCTCGTTCACGTTGTAGGATGTTCCGTTGGTCAGATCCACGCTAATCGAGCCGGCATCCACAACGCCCGTCACCACCTCTCCGAAAACAAAAGCCGGTCCGATCGTGTCGCCCGATCGGGTGCGTGCGATATTGTCGTCGTACATTCTGAATTTCAACCCACGAGTCGCTCCTGAGCGGCCGCTCAAAGGAGACCCACCGCCAGAATCGTTCATGAACTCCGTCAAGAACGAGGCCGGCGCCGGATTGTTGGGGTCGCTCTCGGTCCCCGGCTCAACGACCAAGTCTTCAAGCGGCTCGAGGACCGTTCCGTGCAGCAACCGCGCCGTGGTGTCGGTAAAATCGAGTTCGACCGTTCCACCCAACCTGCTTGTCCACGACCCCGTCGACGCCTCAACGCCGCTCACACTATTGGGTCCGTAGACAAAGGTCGTGATCGACAGATGACTCTGTGCCGGATCGATTTGAAAGGTAACGGCCCGAGCCACATCGCTGAGGTGCAGTAAACATACACAAACCAATACAGGCATGATGGTGTGGCGGATCATGAGCGAATCCTGTGGCTTAGAGAACAAGAGGAGACGAGACCGGGCAAGAGCCGCTGCCGGCGGATACGATACCATTCACATTATATTTTAGCAGACGTTCCACTTCCAATACAAGAAAACACGTATTCTTCACACTCTTTAAAGCCCCTTCATGCAACTCGCCTTCAGCTCCAACGCCTACCTCGCTCACGAATTCCGCGAGACCTGCCAGCGCATCGCCGCGGCCGGCTACACGGGGATCGAGATCCTCGCCGACGTGCCGCACGCCTGGCCCGCCGGGTTGCTCGGTGTGCAGAAGCAGGCGATCCGCGACGCGCTCGCCGAGAGCCACCTGACGATCTCCAACGTCAACGCGTTCATGATGAACGCCGTGGCCGACCCGCGGCAGCCTTACTGGCACCCGAGCTGGACCGACCCCGACCCGCACTACCGCGCGATCCGCCGCGAGCACACGCTGCGGGCGCTCGAACTGGCCGCGGAGCTCGGCGCGCCGCACATCACGACCGAGCCGGGGGGCCCCGCGTTTGAAGGGCCCGAGTTCGGTAACCAGTCGCGCGACGAGGCGCTCGACATCTTCTGCGAAGAACTCACGCCCTGCATCGAGCGCGCCAAGCAACTCGGCGTCGGCCTCTTGGTCGAGCCGGAGCCGGAACTCTTGGTCGAGCGGTTCGACCAGTACCTGGAGCTGGTCGGCCGGCTGGGCGAGGGGCAGATCGGGCTCAATTTCGACATCGGCCACGCCTACTGCGTGGGCGAGGACCCGCAGGACTGGGTCGAGCGGATGGCCGAGCACACGGTCCACTACCACCTCGAGGACATCGCCGCCACGCGGGTCCACCAGCACCTGATCCCGGGCCACGGGGCGATCGACTTCGCGGCGACAATCGAGGCGATCCGCCGCACCGGCTACGACGGCTGGCTCACGGTGGAGCTCTACCCGTACGGCGACGACCCCGACGGCGCCGCCACCGAGGCGAAGCGCTACCTCGAGCCGCTGCTGGGCGCGTCATGAGCGCCCGGCTCTCCAAGGCGCTCGCCTGGGCCCGGCTGCTGCGCATCTCGAACGCCCCCACCGCGGCGGCCGACGTGTGGATGGGCTACGCCATCGCCACCGGCGGCGCGACGCCCGGCTGGGAGCTCGTGTGGCTCACACTCGCGTCGCTTTGCCTCTACTCGGCCGGCATGGCGATGAACGACTGGTTCGACGCCGAGATCGACGCCGAGGAGCGGCCGTGCAGGCCGATCCCCTCGGGATGGGTATCATTGCGTGCCGCAAGTGCGACCACTTGGACTCTCATCGCATGTGGGATCGTATCGGCGTCGCTAGCGAGCGTGGTTGCACACAGCCATGCACCATGGCTGTGTTGTGTGATGTTGGCGATTGCGATCTGGTACTACAACCGCTTTGGCAAGCATAGTGATGACGGTCCATTGGCACTGGGAATCTGTCGCCTACTCAATGTGCTGGTTGGGTATTCAGTTTTTCATTACGACAGTGATGTAGCGATCACACCAGACCCGTTAGTTATGAAACTCTTACCGGTAGCTGGAATTGTGTTATATGTGTTTGGATTCAGCTCACTCGCACATTCCGAGACAGAGAAGATTCTTCGCAGCCACCTAATAAGTTGTTCCGTAGTCATTTCCATTGGTCTTTCGTACTACGCATTGCTGCCAATAATACTTGCCCACTCTTTTCCATTAAAGCAATCCCCTGAAGCCTGGCTCACGCTGTGGGGCGTCATTGCCTTGATGCTCGGTCGCCGCTTCGCCCACGCCGTCGTGCGGCCCGAGCCGACGAGGATCCAGGCGGCCGTTGGGGCGGCGATCACGTCGATCGTGACGATCGACGCGGCGCTCGCCTGGGGCTACACAGGGAGCGTGGCGTGGGGTGCGGCGATCTTGGCGCTGTGGCCCCTCACCAAAGCGCTGTCGCGGTTCATCGCTCAAACCTAACCGACGCATGCACCTCAGCTACAACACCAACGGCCTCGCGCACCACGCGCCGCTCGACGCCATGGACCTGCTCGCGGAGATCGGCTACCGCGGCGTCGCGATCACGATCGACCACGGCGTGCTCAACCCGCTCGCCCACGGCCTGAAGCAGCAGACCGCCAAGCTGCGAAGCGAAGCCGAGCGACTCGGCCTGAAACTCTCGATCGAGACCGGCGCCCGCTTCCTGCTCGACCCGCGCACGAAGCACGAGCCGACGCTCGTCTCGGCCGATCCCGGGGGAAGAGAACGCCGCGTTGATTTTTACCGCCGCGCGATCGACTTGGCCGCCGACTTGGGCGCCACGTGCGTGTCGGTCTGGTCGGGCGTCGTGCACGACAACGCCGACCGCGAGGCGGCGATCGGGCGACTCGTGCCCGGGCTCGTTGACACGCTTGAGCACGCCGCCGCGCGTGGTGTGGCGGTCGCCTTCGAGCCGGAACCGGGGATGCTCATCGCCACGCTCGCCGACTACGCGGGGCTCAAAGAGCGCCTCGGCCCCGACGGCGAGTCGCTGCGGCTCACGATCGACATCGGCCACTTGCACTGCCAGGGCGAGACGCCGATCGCGGACCTCATCGAACGCTTCGCCGATGACCTGGTGAACGTCCACATCGAGGACATGCGGGCGGGCGCCCACGAGCACCTGCCCTTTGGTGAGGGCGAGATCGACTTCCCGCCGGTCGTCGCCGCTCTGCAAAAGATCGGCTACGATGGACCGCTCGCCGTGGAGCTCAGCCGCCACAGCCACGACGGGCCCCGCCAGGCGCGGGCGGCTTACGACTTCCTCGCCCCGCTGCTGCGGAGCAGCCCGTAGTGCAAGCGATCTCCCTTAGCCAATCGGCAGTAACCGGCGACTTACAGCCGCCGGAGAATCACCCGAACGCTCTCCGACGACCGTGGGTCGTCGGCTACTTTGAAAGCTGAATACCGCGATGCGTGAACACGTTGTCCTTCTGTCGATCCCCGCCCTGCGAGAGCAAGACCTTGCGCACATGCCGCAGTTGTCGTCGCTGATGGGGGACGGTGACCGAGCGCCAATGGCGGCCAGCCTGCCGGCGGTCACTTGCCCGGTGCAGGTGAACATGACCACCGGCCTGCCGCCCGCCGGGCACGGCATCACGTCCAATGGCTTGTGGGACCGCGAGCGGCGCGAGCTGGAGATGTGGACCGCCTGGAACGACAAGGTCGAGGCGCCGCAGATCTGGGACCGGATGCACGAGTTCGACCCTTCGCTCACCGCGGCGGCGTGGTTCCCGCTTTACGCCAAGGGGTGCGGCGCCGACTACGTCTGCTGGCCGGCGCCCAAGCACGAGCCCGACGGCAGCGAGTCGCTCTGGTGCTACACCAAGCCCGAAGGGATGTACCAGGAGCTGTTGGACGAGCTGGGCCATTTCCCCTTGCAGCACTTCTGGGGGCCGATGGCCAATATCAAGTCGACCGAGTGGATCGTCACCTCCGCGATCCGCTGCGCCGAGCGTTTCAAGCCGAACTTTTTCTACGTCTACTTGCAGCACCTCGACTACGCGTCGCAGAAGCTGGGGCCCGACTCGCCTGAGGCGATCGCCGCGCTCGGCGAACTCGACGCCGAGATCGGCCGGCTGGCCGACGGCTTCCGCGCCGCCTACGGCGACGATCAGCACATCCTGTGGCTCGCGGCGAGCGAGTACGTGGTGACGCCCGTCGACCACGTCGTCTACCCGAACCGCGTGCTGCGCGAGGCGGGGCTGACGACGATCACATTGGATGACGACGGCAAGGAGCGGCTCGACCTCAAAGCGAGCCAGGCCTGGGCCCTGGCCGACCACCAGCACGCCCACGTCTACGTGCGCGACCGCGACGCGGCCACGATCCAGAAGGTCGTCGAGCTGTTCAAGAACCGCGAAGGGGTGGCCGAGGTGCTAGGCGCCGACGAGCAGGCGAAGCACGAGATCGCTCACGACCGCACGGGCGACGTGGTCCTCGTCTCCGAGCCCAACAGCTGGATGGCTTACTACTACTGGCTCGACGACGAGAAAGCCCCGGCGTTCGCCCGCCAAGTCGACATCCACCGCAAGACGGGGTACGACCCGGTCGAGATGCACGTCGACATGGCGGCGATGAAGGCGGGCTTGGGCCCGATCCCGCTCGACGCGTCACTGGTCTGCGGCTCGCACGGCGCCCCGCCACGCGAAGAACGCCAACGCGGCGTCATGCTCTCGTCGGAGCGCGGCGTGTTCGTCGAGCGGACGCTGGCCGATGTCGACGTTTGCGAGATGGTGCTGCGGCAGTTTGGGGTGTAGCAAGCGGATACCCCCCTCCCCTGGAAGGGGAGGGGCTAGGGGAGGGGTGAAATCGTTCAGGCACAGGATGGAGACGTAGCCGATTCAGGCCCGACCCCCTCCCCTAACCCCTCCCCCAAAAGGTGGAGGGGGATCATCTGCTCGCTGCGCTCGCTCCGAACTATTCTTCCTTCGGCCCGCGCGGCCAGACCAGCCAGCCGACCACGCCGAGCATCACCAGAAAGACAATCAGCACAGCGATCTTCGACGGCGTGCTGAGCGGCAGGAAGATCGAGAAGCGGGCCAAGAGCGGCGTTAGAGAAATCAGGGCGGCGTTCATCCGTACTGCACTCCCTTGAGCCGGGCGATCTCGATCGCGTCTTTGTCGCCGCGGCCGCTGAGGCAGACCACCACGGCCTTGTCTTTGTCCATGCCGCCGGCCAGCTCCATCGCCTTGGCGATGGCGTGCGACGATTCTAAGGCGGGCATGATCCCCTCGCTCGCCGAGCAGGCGTCGAACGCCGCCATCGCCTCGTCGTCGCGGCAGCTCGTGTAGCGAACGGCGCCCGAGTCTTTCCAGTAGCTGTGCTCGGGGCCGACGCCGGGGTAGTCGAGGCCTGCCGACATGCTGTGCACGTCGCAAGTCTGGCCGTCGTCGTCTTGCATGACGTAGCTGAAGCTGCCGTGCAGCACGCCCGGCTGGCCGTAGGTCAGGGGCGAGGCGTGCTCGCCAGGCGTGTCGCTGCGACCGCCCGCCTCGACGCCGACCAGCTCGACCTTGCCTTCGCCCACAAGGCCTTGTTCGACAAAGGGATAAAACATGCCGGCCGCGTTGCTGCCGCCGCCGACGCACGCCACCACCGCGTCGGGCAGCCGGCCCAGGCGCTCCTGGCACTGCTCGATCGTCTCGCGGCCGATCACGGATTGATAATCCCGCACAATGCGCGGGAACGGATGCGGCCCCACGACCGAGCCCAAGATGTAATGCGTGGTCTCGACGCTCGACATCCAGTCGCGCATCGCCTCGTTGATCGCGTCGCGCAAGGTGCGCGAGCCGCTCGTAACCGGCCGCACCTCGGCGCCCAAGAGCTTCATCGCGAACACGTTCGGCGCCTGGCGGCGGATGTCCTCCTCGCCCATGTAAACGACGCAGGGCAAGCCGAAATGGGCGCAGGCCGTCGCCGTCGCCACGCCGTGCTGCCCGGCGCCGGTCTCGGCAATGACACGCGTCTTGCCCATCCGCTGGGTGAGCAGCGCCTGGCCCAGCGTGTTGTTGATCTTGTGGGCGCCGGTGTGGTTCGTGTCTTCGCGTTTGAAGTAGATCTGCGCGCCGCCCGCTTTTTCGCTGAGCCGCCGGGCGTGGTAGAAGGGCGAGGCCCGGCCGACAAAGTCGCGCAGCAGCTCCGCCAGCTCGGCCTGGAACGCCTCGTCGGTGAGCGATTTTTCATATTCGGCGGCGAGCTGGTCGAGGGCGCGGACCAAGGTCTCGGGCACGTAGCGGCCGCCAAAATCGCCGTAGCGGCCCTGCTCATCGGGGACCGGGGTGTTGGGAACAGCTGCAGCAGTCATTGTGGTATCTTCGGGGGGCTCATCGGGCTCACCAGCACTTTACGATTGTCCGCCGCGCGGCGCCGCGAATCAAGGCGGCGCTCTCCCTCTTTTCTAGCACCACGACCACGGACGCCCAGGGCATGGCGGCAGCGATTGAATCCGTGCGACCCCCCGAGCCCGGGTTCGGATGGCGGCGCGAGGCGTGGCCGCAAGCGTTGCTCGTCGTGGCTTACACGCTCAGCTTCGTCCTGGTCCCGCCCCGCCCGCCGGGCGGCGACTTTGACGATTTCTTCACTTGGTTGAAGGGCTTGCAGTTTGGGGCGTTCATGTCGCTGCCGCTGCAGTGCGGCCTGTGGACCGCCTTGGCGCCCTCTCCACTGCTCTTGCGGGTTCCGATCGGCGTCGGCGTCTGCGTGCTGCTGGGCCTCGTCGCTTGTGCGATCGACGGCAGCTACTTCGGCCTCGCGTTGTTCGCGGCGATGTTCTTGCCATTCGCGGCCGCCGGCGCCGCGGCCCGCCATTGGGGCAAGCTGAGGCTCGTCCGGCGGGGCGACCTCGGCCGCTCGTCGGCCGAAGTCGCCGGCCTCCGTTTCACCACCCGCTACCTGATGGCCCTCACCTTCGGCTGCGCCGTCCTGCTTTCGATCGGCCGGATCGCCCTCTGGGCTCGTGGCGGCTTGGGCGGCGTCGCGGTTGAATTGGCAGGAACGTTCACAGGCTTTGCCTGCGTCGCGGCGTTGATCTTGCCGGCGCTGCTCGCGAGCGCCTTCGTCTTGGGAACAAAACAGCGAGGCGCTGCAGGCTACGGACTCGTGCTCTTGGCGTGCTTCGCGATCACGTTCACCAATGCGACGACCTTCCGCACCATCAACCCCAGCATGCAAACTTTTTATACGTTCTGGGAGCACTGGGCGGGGTTTGCGATCGTGTGCCTCGGCATGACACTCTCAACCGTGGCGACGGCGTGCTTGCTCCGCTACTGCGGCTACCGGCTCGTGTGGGGGAAGGCGAGCGATGGCTGAGACAACCGCACCGCCAAAGCCGAGCGTTTGGCGCCGCAAGGAGGCGTGGGGGCCCGTGGCGGTCATCGCGGCCTACGCGCTGCTGACCGTGTTCGCCAACCCCACCTCCAACGGCAACGCCGAAGACGACGCCCGCATCATGCTGATCGGCATGATGATCTCGCTCCCCATGCAATGCGCCGTGGCGGCGGCTTGGGCGCCGACGCCGGTTGTGACGCGATGGGCCGCTGGCATTGGCGCCTGCGTCTTGCTGGGGATTGCGGCCTGCGCCGCGAACGGCCGCCCCGAAGGCTTGGTGATGTTCGCTTCGCTTTTCGTACCGTCCGCGGTGGGGTTTGCCATGGCTCGCACGTGGGGCGGATGGCGACTGGGCATCGGCGATGACGCCACCGACACCACGCGGGGCGCGCGCACCGGCCACTTCACGGTGCGTTACCTGATGATCTTAACCGCCTGCTGCGCCGTGCTGCTTTCGCTTGGTCTGGTGACTGTCACTAAGGATTCCGCTCACACATCGGCGTGGGAGATAGTCAAGTTAATCTTCCTGACCGGCTCGTGCTTTACAGTCGCGATGCTCCCGCCTCTGGCGGCGGGGCTGATTGTCTTGGGGCCCCCACGGGGCGCCATCCGTGGCCTGGTGCTGCTAGCGATCTCGCTGGCCGCTGTCACTGCGTCTATGACGTTCGTCGTCCGCTACGTTGAACCAGCCTCGCGGGTCGTTTCGTACACGCAACTGTGGGCAGAGATAGCCGCAGTGTGCCTGGGCGCAACGCTGTCGTGCGCCGCGACGGCGTGGGTGATGCGCTGGTGCGGCTACCGGCTCGTGCGGGGGGAGGCAAGCGATGGCTGAGACAACCGCACCGCCGAAGCTCAGCACTTGGCGCCGCAAAGAGGTGTGGGGGCCCGTGGCGATCTTGCTCACCCAGGTCGTGCTGGTCCTGCTCATCAATCCGATCGGTCAGCAGCCGTCCGAGGTTAACTGGCGGATCTCGCTACTAGGCGGCATGATCTCCCTGCCGGTCTTCTGGGCGATGTGGTCCGCCTGGAGCCCCTACGTGCCAGCCACGCGGCTGCCGACCGGGGCGCTCGCCAGCGCCATGATCGGGGTCGTCTTCTGCGCCGTCGTGGGCGAATTAATGGGCTTCCTCGGGATCACGACGTTGTTTGCGCTGTTTCTCGGAGTGTTTGTCGTATGGCGAAAGCGGTCGGGGACGCGCCTGTCGGCGGACGAACGGGCGGCAATGCCCACGGCCGTTCATGCCGCCAGACAGTTTGGCCTCGGGCAACTGCTTCTCTGGACCGCCGGCACGGCGCTCGTCGCCTCCCTTCTCAAGGCGACCGTAACACGATTCGCCGGCCCCGTGGGTGCAGTCGACTTCGTGATCGAAATGGCCAAGGTGCTCGCCCTGTTCGGTCTGAATATGGGAACGGTTTTCGCCGTTGCCGCGTGGCTGCTGGCGCCGTGGCGAGTGCGGCCCGTGGCGGTGCTCGCCTACGTCGCGTCGTTCGTCCCGATCACGGCGGGCAGTGCCGCCTTCATGCTCTTCACCAGCCATATCCCCAACACCTGGGCGGAGTATCTCAAAGCATGGGCGACGATCGCGTGGATCGACCTCGGGGCGGCAACGATGCTCGGCGCTTCGGCGCTCGCCCTGCGTTGGTGCGGCTATCGGCTCGTGCGCGGGGAGGCGAAGCCCGATGCCTGAGCTCCCCGCGACGAATGCAAAACCCCCTCGCCTGTTTAGCGTCAGGTCGAGCGAGATCGCGCCGCTTGCAGCGCTGACCTTGCTGGTTGGCGTCGGGTTTCTTGTCACGCTGTTTCTCGAAAGAATGCCCGAGCCCGACAACGACCGCGCCTTGTTGATCGATATAGCGCTCTACGGCATTGCCGGCCTACAGATGGGGCTCTGCGCCGCGTGGGCGGCGTTTGCCTCCAGCCCCTTTATCCTGCGTAGTCTCGGCGGCCTTATCGGCGCTGGCCTAGTTGCCTTCGTGTCGGCGCCATGGGAAACGGTCGCTCTCGTGGTCCCCCTGACCGTAGGCTTCGGCCTGTGGGTGCTGCTCACCCTGTGGCGGAACCTGAGCGGCTGGCGTTTATTCGTCGCGGGGATAGACGACAACGGCCGGATAGCGCTCGGCTCGCTGCTCGCGTGGACCACGATGGCGGTTTTCATCGCGGCCATGGTGGGGAGCGAGTCGCCAACGCTCGCCTGGAAGAACCTTGTCGCCACGCCGCAGCTCTCTCGACTGGAACTATTCATCGGCGTCTTTTTCACCACGCTGAATTTGCCCGCGCTGGTGGTCGGGTACTGGATCCTAGGCCCGTACCGGGCGCCGAACGGTATCGATAACTATACTCCCAGTGTTCATACGGCCCGCTCTTTGTTCGCTGTATGCCTTCCTCCAGTGGCGACCGTCGCACTGGCGTGTTGGATTTTGCGGCGGTCCGGCTATTCCCTGGACTGCATGCCGCAGGACCGAGCTCTCACGCTGCCCCCACTGCCTCGCCTCCGATAGCCCGCCCGATGCCTGAACTCCCCGAGGTCGAAACCATGCGCCGCGGCGTGCTCGGCGCCGTCGGCGGCGAGCTCACCGGCTTCGAGCGGACGCCCTGCCCGCGAAAGCCGATCGGCCTCACGCCGCGTATCGACCGTTTCCGGCGGCGGGTGGTGGGGCAGCGCGTTGTGGCCGTTGACCGGGTCGGCAAACGCGTGGCGCTAAGGCTCGATTCGGCCGACACCGTGATCCTCGAGCCGCGGATGACCGGGCTGGTCGGCTCGGGCGATTCGCCCGACCCGTTTTACTTGCGGCTGCGGCTCGAGCTGCGCGGGGCGGCGCTCGATCACCTCTGGTTCTGGGACCGGCGGGGGTTGGGCGTGGTGCGGTTGTTCTCGCCCGAGGAGTTCGCGGCCGCCTTTGGGGCGGACAAGCTGGGGCCGGATGGATTGGTGGTTTCGACCACCGACTTCCGTCAGCGGCTGGGCCACAGCCGGCGCGCGATCAAGGTTGCGCTGCTTGACCAGAAGGCGGTCGCGGGGATTGGCAACATTTACGCCGCCGAGATTCTTCATCTGGCGGGGGTGCATCCGGCCGCGCGGTGCGACTTGTTATCGGCCAAGCAGTGGGGCCGCATCGCGGACGCCACCCATGCGGTGCTCGAAGAGGCGATCCGCTGCGAGGGCTCGTCGCTGGGCGACGGCACCTACCGCAACGCCCTGAATCAAGACGGCGGCTACCAGAACCAGCACCGCGTGTACGGCCGCTCAGGGGCGCCCTGCCCCGCGTGCGACGGCGAGGTCCAAAAGATCGTGCAGGCGCAGCGTTCGACGTTCTTCTGCCCGCAGTGCCAAACGCGGCGCTGATGGGGGGAACCGCCAAGACGCCAAGGACGCCAAGAAGCGCCAGACGCACTAGTCGACTGTGGGAAGGGTCTCTGATCCCTGATTGCGCGCCGCGAGCCGCATTTGCTCAAACACCGCTATCGGGGTCAGAGACCCCTCCCACAAAAAAATCTTGTCACTTCACCCCCCTCAGCAAACGCTTGGCGCGTCCTGGCGTCCTTGGCGTCTTGGCGGTTCCGCCCTCGCCCCCCATAATCGGCCACCATGATCACCATCGACGACAAGCTGACTCCCCAAGACCTGCTCCCCGCCCTCGATAAAATGTGGGCCGCCTCGGCCGACCGGCTCGACCGGATCGAGGGCCGCTGGGAGGCGGGCGCGCCGTCGCCCGTGTTCACCATCGAGGGCAAGTATCAGGCCCAAGGCTGGACCGAGTGGACCCAAGGGTTCCAGTTCGGCTCGCTGATCCTGCAGTTCGACGCCACGGGCGAGGAGAAATACCTCGAGCAGGGCCGCGAGCGGACGCTCAACGCGATGGCGCCGCACGTCACCCACTTCGGTGTCCACGACCACGGGTTCAACAACGTCAGCACCTACGGCGCCCTGCTGCGGCTGATGGACGAGGGGAAGATCGCCGAGGACGCTTGGGAGCGTTCGTACTACGGCATGGCGCTGATGGCGAGCGGCTCGGTGCAGGCGGCGCGCTGGTCCCCCACCAAGGAGGGCGGCGGGTACATCCACTCGTTCAACGGCCCGCAATCGCTGTTCGTCGACACGATCCGCTCCTGTCGGGCGCTCTCGATGGCCCACCGGCTGGGGCACACGATGATGGGCGAGCGCGACGAGCCGATCTCGCTCCTGAGGCGCATCGTCCAGCACGCCGAGGCGACCGCCCGATACAACATCTGGTACGGCAAGAACAAAGACACTTACGACCTCCGCGGCCGCACGGCCCACGAGTCGCTGTTCAACACGAACAACGGCGACTACCGGGCCCCCTCGACCCAGCAGGGCTACTCGCCGTTCTCGACTTGGACGCGCGGCTTGGCGTGGGCGATGATCGGCTTCCCCGAGCAGCTCGAGTGGCTCGCCACCCTGGACGACGCCGAGCTGGAACCCTTCGGCGGCCGCGCGGCGATCGAGCAGACGTTTCTCGAGGCGGCCCGGGCGACTTGCGACTTCTACATCGAGCACACCCCCGTGTGCGGCGTGCCTTACTGGGACACCGGCGCGCCGGGGCTCGCCGAGATGGGCGACTACCTGTCGAAACCGGCCGACCCGCTGAACGACCACGAGCCGGTCGACAGCTCGGCCGCGGCGATCGGCTGCCAGGGCCTGCTCCGCTTGGCCGAGGTGCTCGACGCCCGCAAGGAAGCCCCCGAAGACGCCAAGCGTTACCGCCAGGCGGGGCTCACGGTGCTCAAGTCGCTCTTGGCCGAGCCGTACCTGGCGACCGACGGCGAGCACGAGGGCCTGCTGCTGCACACGATCTACCACCGCCCCAACGGCTGGGACCACATCCCGGCGGGCAGCAAGATCCCCCGCGGCGAGGCGTGCCAATGGGGCGACTACCACCTGCGCGAGGCGGCGCTCTACGTGCAACGTCAAGCCAAGGGCGAGACTTACTACACCTTCTTTGGTCCTAAGTAGTGAACCACAGAGGCACAGAGGACACGGAGAAGAAATTAGGACGCGGATGAACGCGGATTCAACGGATCGATGCGGATCATAAAATTGAGAATCCGCGCTGATCCGCTCGATCCGCGTTCATCCGCGTCCTATTCGTATTTCTAATGTGTCTTCTCGTGCCTTTTCGTGGCCAACTTCATCCGTGAAATCCGTGTCATCCGTGGTCAGCTTTTTTTCTCGGTGTCCTCTGTGCTCTCTGTGGTGAATATCGTATGACAAAACGCGTCGCACTCGTTACGGGCGGCAGCCGGGGCATCGGCCTCGGCATCGCCAAACAATTGGCCGCTTCGGGCTTCGACGTGGCGATCAACGGCCGCCGTGAGGCGGAGTCGGTCGCCGACGCGCTCGCCGAGATCGAGGCCGCCGGCGCACAGGCTCTTTACTGCCGCGCCGACATCGGCGAGCTCGAAGACCACGCCCCGATGCTCGACGCGATCCGCGAACGCTTCGGCCGGCTCGACGCCTTGGTCAACAACGCCGGCGTGGCGCCCGACGTGCGGGCCGACTTGCTCGACGCCTCGCCCGAGAGCTTCGATCGCCTCATTCGCATCAACCTCCGCGGGCCGTACTTCCTCACCCAGGTCGCCGCGCGCTGGATGATCGAGCAGAAGCAGGCCGACGCCACGTTCGGCGGCGCCATCGTAAACGTCTCGTCGGTCAGCGCCACGGTGGTCTCGACCAACCGGGGCGACTACTGCGTGTCGAAGGCGGGCGTGGCGATGGCCACCCAGCTGTGGGCCGCCCGCTTGGGCGAGTACGGCATGGGCGTGTACGAGGTGCGCCCCGGCGTGATCCGCACCGACATGACGAGCGGCGTCACCGACAAATACGACAAGCTGATCGCCGAGGGGCTCACCGTCGAGCCGCGCTGGGGCGCGCCGGAAGACGTCGGCCGGGCGGTGGCGACCCTCGCCAGCGGGGCGCTGAGCTACGCCACCGGGGCGGTGGTGCCAGTGGACGGCGGACTGACGATCCAGCGGCTGTAAGAGACAAGAGGTCGGAGGCCAGAGGCCAGAGGTCAGGCAGTAGCCGACGAGCTACGCTCGTTGGAAAGAAGTGGCCTCGACGCCAACGCCCCTCGGGGCTCTCCGACGGCCGTAGGCCGTCGGCTATTCCCGAACTCCGACCTCTGGCCGCTCGCCTCCCCCGTACGGCGCCCCGATATCGACCGCGACAACCTCGCCCAAAAACTCCGCCGCCGCGGGGTTCTCGAACCCCAGCTTCGGCGCGACCATCGTGCAGGTCACATCGGCCCGAAAGCACTCGCCGGAGGGCTCGCCCGTGTCGCAGTCGAGGCCGCTCGGCAGGTCGATTGCCATCCGTTTCGCCTTAGCGGCGTTCGCCAGCCGGATCGCCGCAGCGTAAGGCTCGCGCGGCTCGCCTTGGGCGCCGGTGCCGAGCATAGCGTCGACGATCCAAGCGGCGCCCTGTAACTCATAAGCCAGTTTCTCCAGGACGGCGCCCTCGGCCGACAGGTCGACCACCTCGCCGCCAAGCCGGAGCCACGCGTCGAAGTTGATCCGCGCGTCGCCGGATATTTTTTCGGGCGAGGCCAGCAACAGCACTCGGCACGTGACGCCTAGCACCCGCAGCCGCCGCGCGATGACAAAGCCGTCGCCGCCGTTGTTGCCCGCTCCGCAGAGGATCGTGACGCCCCCGACAGAGGGGGCACGGGCGTCCGAAGCCGAGAGTTGCTGAAAAAGAACATCGGCGCAGCCGCGGCCGGCGTTCTCCATTAGCACCACGCCTGGCAGACCGATCACGTCGATCGCGTGGCGGTCGAAGGCGCGAGCGGCTTCGCGAGAGAGACTCCGGCTTGCCGGAGCATCAGCCTTAAAGGGGGGGCCATCCATAGCCCCATGATGCGTCGTCCGGACGCACTTGGTCAATCATCGAACGCATTCAACGCTACGAAGAGCGGCGCGTTCACCGCGATCCTCAGAGCTTAGCAGATCGATCACCAAGAGTAAGCCCTGCCGTCGATTTCGATGACGATCGGTTCTTCGATCGCAAGATACGGACCGATCGCGCGCCCTTGCTCACGCGCGAACGCGAAGTACGCGTCGCCAAACCGTTCGATCGATTCGGCGTTCTTGATCGCCTCGTCGTCGAGCGCGCTGTCGACCCACTTGCCGTCGCGCAGGAAGAACGTCTTGCCGGCGATCTGGCGGATGTTGTCCGCCGTGCGGTTACGCCCGCTGCGGGCGTCGTAGAACATCACGTTCTGCTTCGCCTGCTGCGCGACACGCGAGTAGCGCTCGGCAGGCGACGCTGGCGCCGACTCCGCAGAGGGCATGATCGCTGAAAAAGTTTGGATGCCACTGCCGCCGCCAGAAGCGCCGCTCCTCGAGCCGAACATCGACTTGGCGGCCCGTTGATTGAAGGCGTACTCGCCCGACGCGACGCTGAGGTCTTCCGATTCCTGTAACCCGCGGGCCCTGTTGCTCGCCACGGCGTTCGGGTTGGCGTTCTCGTCGGCCAGGAACGACGTGTACTGCGTCACGATGCCGTGCTCGGTGGCCAGCGACACCAATTCTTCAACCAGTTCCTCGTTGCGGCCGTTGAGGTCCAACTGGTTGATCAGGTCGCCAACACGCCGCATCGCCCACAGACGGGCGACGAATGCGTCGGAAGCGTCGGGGCTCTCGGCGGTGAACTCGCCGGCGAAGTCGTACGTCTGAGTCTCCTCGCCGAGGCGGCCCGCGAGCGTCGCCACCACCGGGCCCGCCTCGTGGTAGCGGCCAATCACGACCGCCTGATCGCCCGCGAACAGGTCGAAAGGCCCGGCGGGGTAAACCCGGCCGACGACCGAATCGGCCGGTTTCTCGGAGCCCTCGACGCGGAACTTCAGCTCGGCGTCGACCAAGGCCGGGGCGCCGATCCGACGGTAGAGCTTGGCGACCGAGGCCTCGATATCCTCGTTAGGCCGCACGTACTCGGCGTGGCCGTAGTTCTCGCTCGACAGCTTGTCGAGCAGACGGCTGTTCACATCGAAACCGACGCCGAACGAGAACAGCCGCGCCCGAACCTTGTTCAGTTCGCTGGCGTTCTTGGCGATCTGCGCCTCGCCCGTCACGCCGGCCGTTGGCAAGCCGTCGGTGAGGAACACGACATACGCGGGCCGCTTGTTGTCTTTGAGCATGCCGAGGGCTCGCCCCAAGGCCGCATCGATGTTCGTGCTGCCGCCCGCCATCAGCGCGTCGGCAAACGCCTCGGCCTCGGCGCGGGTTTTGTCGTCGAACCGGGCGAGTTCGGGCTTGAACGCCTCGACCGAGTCGTCGTATGCCACGATGTTGAACGTGTCGCCCTCGCGCAGGTTGCGGAGCACGAATTTCAATGCGCCGCGGGCTTGCTCGATCTTCTCGCCGCTCATGCTGCCCGATCGGTCGACCACCAGCAACACCGTCTTGGCGGGCTGCGCCGCGTCGGGCTTGGGCAGTTCGGGGCGAGCGAGCATCAGGAAGTAGCCCGGCTCGTCGGGGTCGGGGCGGTAACTCATGAGGCTCGCGCCCACCTGGCCCGAGCCAACGTCGCACAGCAACCGGAAGTCGGCCGTCGGCAGCTCGTCCTCGGCGTCGAACTTCACCACCGCCCGGTTGGGCGCGGGCCGTTCGACCTTCACCGCGTGGCTCGGCGAGTAGAGGTTCGTGATCGGTGTGGCCTGCTCGATGGCGACACGCACCTTGATCTTGTCGAGCACGCCGCTGGTGTACTTGGCCGTGCTCAGCGGGAAGACGAAGTCGGTCAAGCCGTGCGACTCGCGGCAAAGCTGCGTGTAACGCAGCGTGACGGTGCGGGTTTCGCCCGCCGGGATCGGGAACACGCTCGTGCGGAACAGCCCCGTGCCGACCCACTCCAGCAGGGCCGGGTCTTTGTTCTGGCGGACGATCGACTCGTAAAGCTTGCGGGCCTCGTCGGCGCTCAGCAGCTCCGCCTCGTGCTCCTTGCCGTCGACCAGGAACGTGAGCCGGTCGATCGCGCCGTCGTACGGCAACGGGAAGACGAACGACGCTTCGACCTGCCGGCCGCTCGTGTTCTCAAACGTCTGGGCGACCTGCACGGTGGCCACGCGGTCCTTGATCGTGGCGTCGACCTCGACCGAGCCGATCTTGTAAGAGCCCTCGCTCGGAGTCGGCGTGGGAATCGGCCGCGGCAGCGGCCAAGGGTGGTCGGGGTGGACGAGCAGCCCCTGGGCGGGGGCCTGGGCCGCGGCGGCCGCTAGCAGAGCGGCGCCGAGCGCCCCGACAAGCCGCTTGGCGGCCGGGGGCGTGGGGCGGGTGGGGGACATGTTCTCGGTTCCTTTTGAGGGGGTGAGCGAAACGCCACGCGCGAGACTGCCCCTTTCCATCAGTTACAGACGTAGGGCGGCGGACGACGGTTCCCCGAAGAAGAAAAAACCGCCAAGGACGCCAAGATGAATGGACAGGATCACGGGATGAAAAAGGATCGACGGGATCCCCCTCATTTCATCTTCCTGTAAATCCATTCCAATCCTGTGATCCTGTCCATTCTTCTTTTCTTGGCGTCCTTGGCGACTTGGCGGTTCCCCCCAGCCCAACCCTCCCGGCCGGCGTGGGGGGCAAGTAAACTGGCGTTCTTCCGACGACGCCCCCCTGCCCTACCGCAAAACGCCATGCCCGCCATCGACGACCTTTTCGCCCGGCTCCGCCAAGAGAAACGCAAGGCGCTGATGCCGTTTGTCACGGCCGGCGACCCCGATCTGGAGTTCACCGCCGAGTTGCTCCAAGAGGTGGTCGGCCGCGGGGCGAGCATGTGCGAGGTCGGCGTGCCGTACAGCGACCCGATCGCCGACGGACCCGTGATCCAGGCCTCCTACACCCGGGCGCTC
Source organism: Pseudobythopirellula maris (assembly GCF_007859945.1). Taxonomy (GTDB): domain Bacteria; phylum Planctomycetota; class Planctomycetia; order Pirellulales; family Lacipirellulaceae; genus Pseudobythopirellula; species Pseudobythopirellula maris. The sequence continues at coordinate 429,863 of NZ_SJPQ01000003.1, forward strand.
GCGGCCAAGGTGAAGCTTGCCGGCATCCTCGAGACGCTCGGCGGGGTCTGCCCCACGCTCGGCGCGCCGGTCGTGACGATGGTCAGCTACGCGATCGTTTACCGCCACGGCGTGGAGCGCTACTGCGACGAGGCGGCCGCGCGGGGCGTGGCGGGGCTCATCGTGCCGGACCTGCCGCTCGACGAGTCGCCGCTGCTGGCGCGAGTGGCCGGCGAGCGCGGGCTGAGCCTGATCCAGCTCGTCACGCCCGTCACCCCGCGCGACCGGGCGCTCAAGATCGCCGAGACCTCGACCGGGTTCCTCTACTACGTGTCGGTCGCCGGCATCACGGGCGAGCGGACCGCGTTGCCCCCCGACTTGGTGGACAACGTCGGCTGGCTGCGCGAGCAGGTCGAGCTGCCGATCTGCATCGGCTTCGGCGTGAGCGAGCCCGAGCACGTGCGGCTGCTGGCGCCGGTGGCGGACGGGCTGATCGTCGGCTCGGCGATCGTCAAACGGGCGGCCGAGGCGGCCAGCCGACCGCGGGCCGAAGTGCTCAAAGAGGTGGGCGACTTCGTCGCGGAGCTTTTGGTCGCGATGCCCTAGGCGCTGTGATCAAGGTCGAGTTGCGGGCAGGCCTCCCACAGGTGAGCGGCTCCTAGAACGGCCCGAACGCCCGTTCTGCGGAAAATCTGGTGCTCTCGGGCCATTAGCAGCGCCGATACCACGAATTGGTCCCCGCGGTTTGGCCTCGCACCGAATCGCTAACTACACTAGAGGTAGAGACCACAACCAGGCGCCGAGTGAAACACGCGTTCGCTCGCGGCGACCTCGAACAGTGACAGCTATCGAGTCGCCCAACGGGCGGACGCTTTCCTCACGGGAGAGCACCCGCATGCGTGACAGCCGCCCTACCGAAGACCGCGACGAGAACGCGGCCCGGAGATTTTTCGCCGGGCTCACGGAGCAGGCCTTCATGACCGAGCTCGGGGTCGCCGACCCCCCGCTCGTGGACTACGTCTCCGGACTCTTGGTCCGCTTCTTAAGGTCCGACGACATCTACAGCGTCCGTAGCGTGCGCGGTGAGCGACTCACGCAGGTGGCCGACATGCTCGCCGAGGCGATGGCCCGACGCGGCCAAGCCAAGCGCCAGCTGCTGCGGCACGTGGGCGACTTCACGCTGTTCTGGACCGGCCTCTACCCGGAGATCGCCGACCGCATCCGCAAGGCGGGCATGAAGGACATGCTCATCGACTACCGCGAGCAGGGCAAACACAGCTACGCCACGGCGAGCAAGATCCCGGTCGAACGCGAGTCGGCGCCGAGCGACGTGCTCGAGCGGCTGGCCGACGAGTTCGAGCTGTGCGCTTACGGCCTCGGCGAGGTCCGCAAGGCGTGGGAAGAGAGCGGCGGCGGCGAGCCGACGCTGCTGCTCTGATCACCTCGACCGACTTTGCCGGTTGGTGAAACCCCGCGGGCGAGCGCAACAAGCGGCGTTGCAACTCTTGTCGCCGTGGTGCAATTCTTTCAGTGGCTTTGTGGGCCGGCCCCCCGACCAGGCTTGGTCGGGGCTATTTGTCTTTCGCGTCTCCCGCACGATTCCTAGTGCGAATCGCACGGATGCGTAGCGTGTGTGGCGGTGTGATTCGACGTCGATAAGGCGAAAACAACGCTACGGCTAGCAGTAGTGCGATCTAGTAGCCCCTACCAAGGCTGGTCGGGGACGGCGCCACGAGATTCTCCCGTCACGCGAGCAGTGGCACGGTGATTGCACCAAGGTAAAGCAACTCACCCCCCGCTCTCCACGGACGAAAGGAATCCGCCGTGAAGCTGCTCGCCTGTTACATCGCTCTGTTTGCGTTAGTCGCTGTGACGGCCGACCTTGGCTACGGCCGGTCGGTCTACCGACTCATGCACGAAGTCGCCAACGGCGACAAGATCGCGCACTTCGTGATGATGGGAGGCCTAGCGTTCCTCGTGAACCGCGCCTGGCTCGCCCGTGCGTCGGCCGGCCGGGGCGCCGTCCTGGCCGCCGGCACCGCCTTCTGCCTGCTGCTGGCCACGGCCGACGAGTTCTCTCACGCCTTACTGCCGCTGCGGATGTTCTCGTACTACGACCTGGCGGCGAACTACGCCGGGATCGCCGTGCTCGGCTTCGTGCCTTTCGTGGCGGGGCCCGCCTTGCGGCGTATCGAGAGACCCGGCGCGCCGGCCGGTTCGGTGATCGCCGCGCAAGCCTGACCCGCGGAGCAACTACGGGTTTTCCGGTCGCGACTCCCGCGTCAGCCGCTCGGCGAGCCCGAGGCGCGCCTCGGGTGAGAGCCCCGGCTGGCTGTTATGGTCGATCCAATCGAGGCGGTTGCGGAGCCCCTCGCGGTGGGCCACCTGGATGGCGAGGCCCGGGCGGGCGTTGCCCTCCAGCACCACCGGCCCGCGGACGGCGTCCACCACGAAGTCGAGGCCCAAGTAGCCCAGCTCCAGGGCGTCGCCCAGCCGGATGGCCGACAGCAAGAGCCGGCGCCACTCGGGGATCGTGATCCCTGCAATCGCGTTGCCCGTGTCGGGGTGGACCGACACGCGGCGGTTGCGGCTGGCGCCGCCGTAGGTGACGCCCGTCCCCAGGTCGATCGCCGCGGCGATCGCCCCCTGGTGCAAGTTGGCCCGGCCGCCCGAATCGATAGTCGGCAGCCGCACCATGGCCATCGCCGGCACGCCCCGGTAAAGGATCACGCGGACGTCGGGCGTGCCGCCGTACGAGACGCGCTCGAGCGACGGGTCGCAAACGATCCGCTGCTCGACGATCGCCTGATCGACCTGGCCGCGCAGCGAGTAGAGGCCCGACAGGATGGCGGAGACGTGGTAGCGCAGCTCGCCGCGGGTCACCAGCTTGCCGCTGCCGGTGTGGAACCCCTCCTTGTCGCGGCTGGCGATCACGAGCACGCCGCGCCCCGCCGCGCCCGAGGCGGGCTTGATGACGAAGCTCTCGTGCGAGCCCAGCAGCTCGAGGATGCGTCGCACCTCGCCTTGCGAGCTGATCACGTTGTACGTGTCCGGCACGGGGATGCCGTGCTGCTCGCAGATCGTCTTGGTGATGAGCTTGTTGTCGACGCGTGGGTAGAGCGCGCGGTGGTTTTGCTCGGCGATGAGCGAGAGGTTGCGGTCGTTGATGCCGATGACGCCCGCGCGGCGGAGCTCGGACGGCGAGGCGAACCAGCGGGAACCTGGGAAGGCGGGATCGATCAAGAGCGGCCCTCCCCCTCGGGGGGCGTCGGGCCGGTCGGCCCGTCGTCGGGGCCGCGGTCCTCAGCGGCGCCTTCTCCGGTAGGTCCGCCTGCCGAAACGCCGCTCTCGACAGCGTCGCCCTCGTGGGCGGCGGACGCAGGAGCGCCGCCGGCCACGGCGACCGAGTTCTCCACAAAGCTGCTGAAGCGCCAGAGCTCGGTGAGCCGGTAGCCGGTGTAGCGGCCGATCAGCACGAACGCGGCGATCGTGAACAGGTGCAGCTCGGGGTAGTCGAGCACGATGCGGCCGACCTCGTCCCAGCGGAGCATCAGGTAACAGAACGAGGAGACCAGCAGCGTGCCGGCCGCCAGTCGCACCGCGAACGGCAGGCCGTCTTCGGCGATCGTGACGTAGAACCGTTCGATCATCACGGTGAGGATCACGAGCGGCAGCAGCACGGCTTTCGCGCTGGGGGTCACGTTCAGGTAATCGAGCGCCGAGACGCCGAACACGACAAACAGGATGATCGCCGTGAGCACGATGCTCAGGCGCGGCACCATCAGCAGCCGCAGGTGCTCCAGCAGCGAGCGGCCGAGGATGCCGGTCACGAGCACCACGGCGAGCACCATGATGCCCGTCACCCATTCGGCGTAGATGAAGCTCATCGCCAGCAGCGCGGGCGAGAAGACGCCGAAAGTTTGGATGCCCACCACGTTGCGGCAGAACGAGACAATCAACGCCCCGAACGGCAGCAGGAGCAAGAGCGACATGATCTCGTGCATCTCCACAGGCAGACGCGTGAGGTTGAGCACCTGCGACGGGTGCTCGGCGTCGGACTGCAGCACCGACTTGCGTGGCGGCAGGCGGACCATCGAGAACTCGGTGGAGTACGGCATCGGCGGGTCGTCGCCTGGCGGGTTGACGATGCTCTCGCCGTCGATCCGCGCCGGGACGTAACTCGGCGGCATCGCCCAGGCGTGGCCGTTGTACGGGTCGAACGGTATCCAGTGGTTGCCGAGGAACACCTCGACCCAGGTGTGCGGCTTGCCGCGCAAACGCTGCTCGAGGCGGAAGCCGGTGACCAATCGGGCCGGGAAGCGGCTCGCCCGGCAGAGGGTGGCGTACGTTCGGGCGCGGCCGATCGGACTCGCCTGGCCGCGGTTGATCACCTCCAGCACGTCGTCGCCGGCGCCCTCGCCACGAGCTTCCTGAAGATCGTTCAGGCAGTACGAGTAGATGCGGTGAATCTTCTCCCGGTCGGTGGCCGTTTCCGAGCGAAACCGCTGCAGCAGCGACTGCACCTTGGGGTCGCTGACCGGCAGGGTCTCTTCTGCCCGCAAGTAACGCTGCCTTGTGTCGAGCGGCAGCTTCACCACGGGCATGCGTCGCTGGACCGAGCCGTCCGCCAGCAGCCGCAGGTCGAACTGGGCCGTCACCTCGTAGTCGCCGGTCTGGCCGGCCGTGGCCAGCAGCTCGCGGGTGTTGCTGGGGGTCCGCAAGCGGATCTCCTCCGTGAGCAGCGGCGCGAGGATCTCCTCATTGAGCTTCTGCACGCTGGCCGTGTCGGCCGGCAGCGCGATGCGAACCTCCGTTCCGGGCTTGAGCACCTGGAAATCGACCGAGTAGGTCAGCCGCCAATCGCTGTTGTAGAGCGTGGCGTCGGCTTCCTGGCGGCTCGCGCGGCGGGTTTGGGTGGCGACGAGCCCCAGCAGCACCAGCACGACGACGGTGAGGTTGCTGAGGTTGCGTGAACTCATGGCGATACGTCGGAGTAGGTGCTTCGAGCTGCGTCGTGGGCTGCCACGGACAAAGCGTCCAGGGGCCCCGCCCGTACAAAAGGGCGGATTTTGACGCATTGGCGGGCGGATCCGTCCCAGGAACGGGACATCACCGAGGTGTGCGTTACAATACGGAGACGATGTAGAATACTACTAGAAGAACGGGTGCGCCTTCCCCACAATCGCCCCAGCTTGCCGGGTTTTCCCGATCCCACAACGGAGCTTGGACCCTATGTCCTACAAGTTGAAGCCGGCTGTATTCGTTACAGCGATTTTAGCTTTTGCCCTGATCGCCCAGTTTGGCTCGTCGCAGCCGCGGGCCCACGCCAAGGAAGCCGCCCCCCAAGACGCCCCCCAGAGCGAGGCCCCGCCCATCCCGGCCGAGGTGCTGCAGGGCAAGCGGCTGATCGGCGCCACGGCCGAGCTGACCGAGACCCAGTCCGGCATGTCGTTCTCCGCCCGGGTCGACACCGGCGCTCAGACCACGTCGATCGACACGGTCTCCTGGAGTGTCGAAGGGGAGTCGGAGAACATGAAACGCAACGTCGGTAAGCCGATCCGCTTCCAGATCGTCAACGGCAACGGCAAGACCGCCTGGATCGAGGGCGAGGTGGCCGACTCGAAGCGGGTGCGCACCTCGGACGGCGTCGCACGCCGCTACAAGGTGAAGATCGAGCTGGAGCACGATGGCTTCAAGAAGAAGGTGCTCGTGTCGCTCAACGACCGCTCGAACATGGAGTTCCCGCTGCTGATCGGCCGCAATTTTCTTGAGGGCGACTATCTGGTCGACGTGAGCAAAGACGGCAACGACTGACGCCCCGCGGCAGCTGCGCTGCGATTTGTCGCCCCGGGGAATACTACGCCGCCATTCACACCCTCCGGGGGCCGCTCCACGAGCCGGCCAGCCTCGACTAGGATAGGCGTCTCGGCGCCCCCGTTCGGGGACGCGCCAGGCCTTCTATTCCCACGAGTGCTGACAGAGGCGATTCTATGAGCGGCTACGCGATCGGCGTCGATTACGGAACCAACAGCGTGCGGGCGCTCGTGGTCGATACGGCCACGGGCGAAGAGATCGCCAGCCACGTCTACGATTACCCGAGCGGCGAAGCGGGCATCCTGCTCGACATCAAAGACCCCAACCTCGCACGCCAGAACCCGGCCGACTACGTCGTGGGGTTCGTCGTGTCCGTCAAAGAAGCGGTCGCCGCGGCGGCCTCGCACGATGGGTTCTCAGCCGAGCAAGTGGTCGGCGTCGGCGTCGACACGACCGGCTCAACGCCGTTGCCGGTCGACGCGAGCGGCACGCCGCTGGCGATGCTCGACGAGTTCCGCGACAACCCGGCCGCCCACGCCTGGCTCTGGAAGGACCACACCTCGCACGCCGTGGCCGAGGAGATCACGCGGCTGGCGACCGAGCGCGGCGAGCCGTACCTGGCCAAGTGCGGCGGCGCTTATTCGTCCGAGTGGTACTGGTCGAAGATCACGCACTGCGTGCGGACCGCTCCGGAGGTGGCCAAAGCGGCCGCCTCGTGGGTCGAGCTGGCCGACTTCGTGCCGGCCTACGTGACGGGCAACCTCGACCCGAAGACAATGCCGCGCGGCATCTGCGCCGCCGGGCACAAGGCGATGTACAACGAAGAGTGGGGCGGGCTGCCGAGCGCCGAGTTCCTCGAAGCCCTCGAGCCGGGCCTCAGCCGCTTCCGCTACGAAACCAAGGCCGTGCCTTCGGACCACGTGGCCGGCGGCCTGACGGAAGAGATCGCCGGCAAGGTGGGACTGCCGGCTGGGATCAAAGTGGCGGTCGGCGCGTTCGACGCCCACATGGGCGCCGTCGGCGCCGGCGCCAAGGCGGGCGTGCTCGTGAAGATCATGGGCACGAGCACCTGCGACTGCCTCCCCGCGCCACTGAGCAAGAAACTGCCCGACGTGCCGGGCCTGTGCGGCGTGGTGCCCGAGTCGATCATGCCGGGCCAATACGGCCTGGAGGCGGGCCAGTCGGCCGTCGGCGACATCTTCAACTGGTTCGTCAAGAACCTGTCGCCGGCCGTTTACGGCAACGACGGCGCCGCGCACGCCAAGCTGACCGTCGACGCCGCGCGGCTGGCGCCGGGCGAGTCGGGCCTCATCTCGCTCGACTGGAACAACGGCAACCGCACGATCCTCGTCGACCCGCTGCTCACCGGCCTGCTCGTTGGCCAGACGCTGCACACCACGGCCGCCGAGATCTACCGCGCGCTGGTCGAGGCGACCGCCTTCGGCGCGCTGACGATCATCAAGCGGTTCGAGGAGTACGGCGTGGCGGTCGACGAGGTGGTGAACTGCGGCGGCATCGCCGAGAAGAACCCGATGGTCATGCAGATCTACGCCGACGTCTGCAACCGCCCGATGAAGATCAGCCGCTCGGCCCAAACCTGCGCTCTGGGGGCGGCGATCTTCGGCGCCGTGGCCGCGGGCGAGCACGACAGTGTCGAATCGGCCCAGCAGGCGATGACCGGATTCAAGGACACGGTCTACGAGCCGATCCCAGAGAACGTGGCGGTCTACGAACGCCTCTACACGATTTATCGCACACTGCACGACGCCTTCGGCACGAAAGAGTGGAGCGGCTCGCTCCACCACGTGATGAAGGACCTGATCAGCCTGCGGACCGAGGCTCGCGGCTAAGACGCCGGCCGTCTCCAAGCGGCCGAGAACAAGCCTTGCGGACCTCTCGCAACGCCCATGCTGCGGTTAGGATAGCGTTGAGGTCCCCTCCCATCTGTTCACGCTTGCCCACCCAGGCACGAATGCTCGACGACCTGAAACAACAAGTCTGCCAGGCGAACCTCGACCTCGTGGCCCACGGCCTCGTCACGCTGACCTGGGGCAACGTGAGCGGGCTGAGCCCCGACCACACGGTCTTCGCCATTAAGCCGAGCGGCGTGTCGTACGACGACATGCGGCCCGAGCAGATGGTGCTCGTCTCGGTCGAGACGGGCGAGACGGTCGATGGCGACCTCAAGCCGTCGAGCGACACCGCCACGCACCGGTTGCTCTACCAGGCGTTCGACGGCGTCGGCGGCGTCACGCACACGCACAGCCGCCACGCGGTGATGTTCGCCCAGGCGCGGCGCGAGATCCCCTGCTTCGGCACGACCCACGCCGATCATTTCTACGGCCCCGTGCCGTGCGCCCGGGCGCTCACCGAGCAAGAGATCGAAGAGGCGTACGAGGCGAACACCGGCCAAGTGATCATCGAGCGGTTCAAAGAACTCGGCGTCGATCCGGTCGCCGTTCCCGGCGTGCTGGTCGCTAGCCACGCCCCGTTCGCCTGGGGCAAGAACGCCGCCGACTCGGTCAAGAACGCGGTCGCGCTCGAGTCGGTCGCCGAGATGGCCCTAGGCACGCTGCAGCTGAGCCCCGACCAATCGCCCGTCGAACAGTACCTGCTCGACAAGCACTACTTCCGCAAACATGGCCCCGACGCCTATTACGGGCAAAAGAAGGGGTGAGGTTCTAGGGGTTGGGGGCGAGGGAAAGAAGGACGAGACCGCAGCAAGCGGATTCGATCGACTCCACAGTTCTTTTCTTTAGCACCTGCCTCTTTAGCGCCTGCCTCAACACTTCCCCAAGCCCCTAATCCCTAACCCCCAGCCCCTCCTCGACATGCCCCTTCCCGACCTCACTGAACTCGAAGTCTGGTTCGTCACCGGCAGCCAGCACCTCTACGGCCCCGAGACGCTCGAGGAGGTCGCCGCGCACTCCAAGGAGGTGGCCGCCGCGCTCGGCGCCTCGCCGCACGTGCCGGTGAAGGTCGTGTTCAAGCCGGTGCTTGTCACCCCCGAGTCGATCCTGGAGGTCGTGCAGCAGGCCAACAACGCGCCGAACTGCATCGGCCTGGTGGCTTGGATGCACACGTTCAGCCCCGCCAAGATGTGGATCGCGGGCCTCACGCGCTTGCAGAAGCCGCTCGCCCACTTGCACACCCAGTTCGGCCGCGAGATCCCCTGGTCGACGATCGACATGGACTTCATGAACACGAACCAGTCGGCCCACGGCGGCCGCGAGTTCGGGTTCATCGGCGCCCGCCTGCGGATGGAGCGCAAGGTGATCGTCGGCCACTGGCAAGACGACGCCCCGCAGAAATCCTTGGGCGTGTGGTGCCGGGCGGCCGCCGCGCGGCACGACCTGCAAACGGCCAAGATCGCCCGCTTCGGCGACAACATGCGCGAGGTGGCCGTCACCGAGGGCGACAAGGTCGCGGCCCAGATTGCGTTGGGCGTTTCGGTCCACGGCTACGGCGTGGGCGACTTGGTCGAGCGGATCGACGCCGCCACCGAGGCCCAGGTCGACGCCCTCTGCTCGGAGTACGACACGCAGTACGCCGTGGCGGCCGACCTCGGCCCCAAGGGCTCACGCCGCGAGGCGCTGCGCGACACGGCCCGCATCGAGCTCGGCCTGCGCTCGTTTCTTGAGGAAGGCGGCTTCGCCGGCTTCACCGACACGTTCGAGAACCTGCACGGCATGAAGCAGCTGCCGGGGCTGCCGACTCAGCGGCTGATGGCCGACGGCTACGGCTTTGGCGGTGAGGGCGACTGGAAGGCGTCGCTCATGACGCGCGCCAGCAAGGTGATGGCGGCCGGCCTGCCGGGCGGCACGAGCTTCATGGAAGACTACACCTACCACCTGCCCGCCGGCGGCGAGGCGCGGGTGCTCGGCTCCCACATGCTCGAGATCTGCCCCACGATCGCAGCCGACAAGCCGAGCTGCGAGATTCACCCCTTGGGGATCGGCGGCAAAGAGGACCCGGTGCGGCTGGTGTTCGACGCCCCGGCCGGCCCGGCGGTGAACGCCACGATCATCGATCTGGGCGACCGCTTCCGCTTCGTCCTGAATGAAGTCGAGGTCGTCGATCCCGAGCAGCCGCTGCCCAAACTGCCCGTGGCCCGGGCCCTATGGAAGCCGCTGCCCGACATGCCCACGGCCGCGGCCGCCTGGATCTACGCCGGCGGATCGCACCACCCGACCTTCAGCCAGGCGCTCACGACCGAGCACTACGAGGACTTGGCGAGCATGCTCGGCATCGAGCTCTTGGTGATCGACACCGAGACCCGGTTACGCGAGTTCCGCCACACGATCCGCATGAGCGACGCCGCGGGCGTGTACTCACGCGCGTAGCCGGCGAGCAATCGGCGACCATATGGCGAGCCGGCGGCGTAAGCCGCCGGAGTGTTACCAGCGCCAACTACTCCTCCGTGGGCTTAAGCCCTCCCGCCCATGACACGCCGGCGCCCGATCACGCCGAGCAAAGCGCCCGCAGTGAGCAAGAGCGACGAGGGCTCCGGCACGCCGGCGAACTCCACCACGTAGAACAGCGTGTTGCTCTCGGCCACGTCGTTCCACTGCCCCGCCAGGCCCAACGGCCAGCCGTTGAGCGAGATGCCGGCGGCGTCTTGGTTGTTGGAAAAGTCGTCGGGCTCGTTCTGCGCGCCGGTCGTGCCCCAGTCTTCGTACAAGCCGCCGGCCGCCACGCCGTTCTCGTCGCCTTGCCAGAACAGGTCGCCCGCGCCGTCGCCGTCGCCGTCCCAGATCCATTGGCCTTCCAGCGCGCGGTCGGTCGCTCCGATCCAGACGTAGGCGCCCCCGCCGCCGTCGGGCGCCGTCGTCAGCGAGTGGTCGCCAATGGGAATATTGAGCTTCATGGCGGTGTAGATCGCGTCGTTCTCCGCCTCATTGTCGATCCGCGCCAGGGCGCCCGTGAAGCCACCGAACTCACGGCTCGCCGCGTCGGCGGCGGCCCCTGCCCAGGTGCTCGGCGTGGACGTGACCGTCAGGTAGCTGTGGCCGTCGTGGTAGAACATGAAGTCGGCCTGCGCCGACGAGGCCAGTGCGGCGAGGGCGGCGGCAAATAGCGTTGAACGTAAGCGGGTCATGCGAGGCCTCGTGAAAAAGAGATTTCGAGTGGGCACAAAAAAACCGCCCACCGATTCCTCTCGCCCGGTGGGCGAGGAAGGAGTCGTTGGGCGGTTGGGGATTAGCGTTTTTTCGTAGGTTTTAGCGGCAGTTGCGTCGACTGGGCCGACTTGCGGGTTTCAGCATAGCCTACGCGACGCGGCTCGTCAAAAAAACTGACAAGCTCACGCTCCCGCCAGCGAACCCCCATGCGGGCAGCCATTCATCCTGATTGAATGAGGATCTATCGTGAATTCATACCTGCGTTGGGCCGGGTTAGTCTCCCTCACACTTTCGGTGTGCCTGCTCGGATGCGGCCAACACCCCTCACCCGTAAAACTGCCGCCCGGGGTGACCCTGGAAATCTACCGAATCGCACCGGCCGAAGGTCCGCAGACCCGAGCGTTGGTTCATCAAGGCACGGGCGATCCAATCCACCTCATAACGCCGCCGATCTTCGTAACTACCGACGTGGCGACCGTCGCCGTGCGTCTCCAATCGGGCGCCACTTCGCAACCGCCCCTACGAAAACTGCTCGTCACCGCCACGCCCGCCGGCGCCGCCAAACTCAAAACGGCCACAGCGACGCTGATCGGCCTACCCGTGGCTGTCGTTCTCAACGGCGAGGTCGTAGCGACGCCCAAGATTGCATCGCCCCTTGGAGGTAGCTTTGCGATCGCTGGGCCCAGTGATGAAACGCTCGATTTCTTCGAATCGATCATTCGAGACTGAATCACGAATACACGCGAATACCGCTTACGGCTATTCCCGCACGCCGAAGTCGTACACACACGTGTGTGTGTACGTCTCGCTCGGATTGAGGATCGTGCTCGGGAAGTCCGGCTGGTTGGGCGAGTCGGGGTAGTGCTGCGTCTCGAGGCACAGGCCGCTGCGGTAGGCGTACGTGGCGCCGTCCTTGCCCTCGCCGCCGTTGAGGAAGTTGCCGCCGTAGAACTGAACGCCCGGCTCGGTCGTGGTCACGGTGAGCGTGCGGCCCGTCTTGGGGGAGTAGACCTCGGCCGCCAGGTGCATCTGGCCCATCTCGCCGTTGAGCGCGAAGTTGTGGTCGTAACCGGCGCCCTCGCCGTCGCCCATCTGGTCGACCCGCTCGCCGATGGCCGTGGGGCTGGTAAAGTCGAGCGGCGTCCCCGCGACCTCGGCGATCTCGCCCGTGGGGATCAGCGTCTCGTCGACCGGCGTGTAATGGTCGGCGTTGATCATCAGCACGTGGTCGTTGATGGTCGGCGAGCCGTGGCCGTTCAGGTTGAAGTACGCGTGGTTGGTGAGATTCACCGGCGTCGCCTTGGTGGTCGTCGCCTCGTACTCGATCCACACGCGGTTGTCGTCGTCGAGCGTGGTGGTGACGGTCATCTCCAGGTCGCCCGGGTAGTTCTCCTCGCCATCGGGGCTGGTGTAGGTGAACTTCACGCCGCCGCCGTGGTCGGTCTCGACCGGCTCGCCCTTCCAGACAACACGCGTAAGGCTGCGGTCATCGCCGCCGTGCAGGTGGTTCGGGTCGTTGTTGATGGCTAGCTGGTAAGTCTCGCCATCGAGTGTGAACCGCCCCTTGGCGATGCGGTTGGCGTAGCGTCCCGTGGTGCAGCCGAAGTACATGTTGCGTTCCGACTCGTAGCCCTCGACATCGTCGAAGCCGAACAGCACGTCGGCCATCTCGCCGTCGCGGTCGGGAACGACCGCGCTGGTGAGCGCGGCGCCGCGGGTGATCAGCTTGATCGACGCCCCGCTGTGATTCTTCACGGTGAACTCGTGGACCGTCTCGCCCGTGGAGGTCTCGCCGAACACCCGGCTGGTGACGTGCGAGTGGTCGTGGTCGGCGGCGTGGGTCATGGGGCAGGCGAGCAGCGCGAGGCAGAAAGCTGCCGTGCAGCGAAAAGAGGCGTGCATGGGAATCAAGTCTCGGAGGAGTGTGTTCGAGAAGCATCGCGGCCAGCAATCCGGCGACAATCACTAAAGTCGCCTGAGCGGATGCCCGCGTCAAGCGTTGGGGGCTCGCCATCTGGCGCCCCCAACGCCTGATCCGGCCATGCTGCTGCCGTGAAGACACCCCTCAGCCGAGGTCAAACAGCAGCAGCTCGGCGTCAGACGTGGCGCGGAGCGTCAGCTCCGGCTCGTCGCTCACGGCGACGCCGTCGCCCGCTACGAGCGTTTGCTCGCCCAGCCCCACCTCGCCGCGGGTGACCTGCACCCAGGCGTGGCGGCCGGGGGCGATTGCGTGCCGCAGCTCGGCGCCCGCGGCCGGTCGGCCGAGGTAGAGGCTCGCGTCGGCGACGATCTTCATCGCCTCGGCGTCGGGCCCGCCGCCGGGCGCCGCCACGAGCCGCAGGCCGTCGAACGTCGTCTCGCCGAGCGACCACTCCTCGTACGTCGGCTCGATGTCGCGCTCGCTCGGGAAGACCCACACCTGGTACAGGTGCGTGGACTCCGAGTCGCTGGGGTTGAACTCGCTGTGCGTCACGCCCGAGCCGGCCGACATCCGCTGGAACGAACCCGCCGGGATCACCGAGCCGTTGCCCATGCTGTCGAGGTGCTCCAGGGCGCCCGACATCACGTAGGTGATGATCTCCATGTTGTCGTGCGGGTGAGTGCCGAAGCCCTGCCCCGGCGCCACGCGGTCTTCGTTCATCACCCGTAGCTTGCGGAACCGCACGTGCGCGGGGTCGTGGTAGCCGGCGAACGAGAACGTGTGCCGGGCGCTGAGCCAGCCGTGCTCGCCGCGGCCGCGGTCGTCGGACTTGCGGATTTGGAACATCGCAGGCGCCTCCGGGAGTTGTTGAACAAGCTTTCCGGAATGTGGTACGCTCGCCCTCTGGAAAAGGATCGCGCCGGCGTGACCATGCAGCGAAGCCGCTGCGGGGCAGGCGCCAAGACGCCCGGCTAGTCCGCCGCCAAGAACCCCGCCAGGGCGGACGGGTTGTCGGTGTTGATGAGCTGCATGCCCGCTTCGCGGAGCATGCCCCAAACGGCGGGGTCGTCAGGAGTCGCCCACGCACGGGCGAGCCGGCCCTTGGCGGCGGCTGCTTGGGCGAATTCGCTCAGCACCACCGGCATGCCGCCCGGCTCTTTGGCGGCGATTGGCAGGAGGTGGCCAGCGTTGACCGACACCATCGGCATCAGGTGCGCCGGGCGGTCGCTCTTGAGGTCGGCCGGGTAGCGGCCGTCGATCGCCGAGCGACGATCGGCGGCGGCCGTGATCGTTTCGACAGGCCGTTTTCCCGAGACCACCACGATCAGCGGCCCCTCGGTCACGACCGCCTCGCCCGAGGCGCTGGTCCGTACCCGTCGGCAGAGCCCGGGAAACTCGGCCAAGCGCCGCTCGAGCAGCTCCCACGAACGCTCGCCGTCGGCCTTGAAATCGATCAGCAGCACGACCGGCGAGCCGCTCTCACGCACCCGGCCGCGGAACGGCTGGCTGTCGTCGGCGCCGCCCAACCGCTCGAACGCTTCGAACAACGGCGCGAGGTACATCGACCGCAGCGTCTTGCCGGGGCGGGCGTCTTCGCGGTCGTGGGCGACGAGCAACTCGCCATCGACCGGGAACACGTCGGCCTCGATCCCCAAGGCGCCGGCGCGGAGGGCCGCCACGAGCGGCTCGGCCTGCGCGTAGTCGTTGTGCGAGTGGCCAAGGCTGCCGCGCACCGCCAGACCGCCCGCGGCGTCACTCGAGACCCGCGGCGTCTCGGCCCGAGCCGTGATCGCCCCAACGGCTAGCAATAGCAACGCGAGAGTCGAGCGGTGGAGCATATGATGCGCACGAGGTCGGGGGATAACGGATGAACGATGTCAGTACAACTTGGCGATCCCACCAACCGAGCTTGAACCACGAAGGCTCAGTCGCCCGTAACCCGCCGCTCGATCTCCTCGACCGCGTCGTCGAGCCTGATGCGCACCTGCTCGAGCGAGTCGCGGTCGCGGAGCGTGACGGTCTTGTCGTCCAAGGTCTGGCCATCCACCGTGATGCAGTACGGCGTGCCGACCTCGTCCTGGCGGCGGTAGCGGCGGCCGACCGCGCCCTTCTCGTCGTAGAACGCCGGGAACTTCTTCTTCAGCGCCCGGTACAGGTCCTTGGCCACCTCCGGCATGCCGTCCTTCTTGACCAGCGGGAAAACGGCCGCCTTGATCGGGGCGATCCGTGGGTGGAACTTCATCGACAAGCGGGTCTGCTCCTTGCCCTTGTCGTCGGGCGCCGTGTCCTCGGTGTAAGCCTCGCAGAGGATCGCGAGCGCCCCGCGGTCGGCGCCGGCGGAGGGCTCAATGACGTGCGGCGTGAACCGCTCGTTGGTGACCTCGTCGCGGTAGGTCAGGTCCTTGCCGCTGCCGCGGTGCAGCGGCTTGCCGTCCTCGCCGAGTTGCACGGTGAGCGGGCACGAGTTCGGGTCGAGCTTGCCCTCCATGTGGCTGCGGAGGTCGAAGTCGCCGCGGTGGGCGATCCCCTCCAGCTCGCCGTACTCGCCCTCCGGCAGGAACGGGAAGGCGTACTCGATGTCGGCCGTGCCGGTGCTGTAGTGGCTCAGCTCGTCGGCGTGGTGATCGCGGAGGATCAGCCGGTCGCCGGCCAGGCCCATCTCCTGCCACCACGCCATGCGGCGGTTGCGCCAGTACTCGTACCACTTGCGCGACTCGTCCGGGTGGCAGAAGAACTCGATCTCCATCTGCTCGAACTCGCGCGACCGGAACGTGAAGTTCCGCGGCGTGATCTCGTTCCTGAACGACTTGCCGACCTGGGCGATGCCGACCGGCACCCGCACGCGGGTCGAGTCGATCACGTTCTTGAAGTTGACGAAGATCCCCTGGGCGGTCTCGGGGCGGAGGAACGCGCGGCCCTCCTCGCCGGCCAGGGCGCCGATGGTCGTGGGGAACATCAGGTTGAAGTCGCGCGGCTCGGTCAGCGTGCCGAGGCCGGTGGCGTCGGGCCCCAAGGTCTTGTCGAAGTCGGCCACGTTAATCTTGTCGAGCGTCACGGCGGGCCCGTCCCAGGAGAGCTTGTCGGCGTCCTTCGCGCGGAGCTTGAAGTGCTTCATCGCGCGGCGTTCGATCTCCGACTCCGGCTCCTCACCGATCGACGTGACAAATATCTTGTCGTACTCTGCTCCTTTCACATCAAAGGTGGGTCCGGACAGTTGCTTAGGTGGTCCCTGACTTTTCTTTCCATCGCAACTAGCCCAGCGGCCGAGCACCTGATCGTAGCGGTAACGCTTCTTCGACTCGCGGCAGTCGACCATCTCGTCGACGAACAGGTCGTGGTGCCCCGAGTTCTTCCAGACCTGCGGGTGCATGATGATCGTGCAGTCGAGGCCGACCATCTCGTAGGGGCTCGGCGCCCCGGCGAGTGTGTCCAAGTCGTCGTGGGCGCTAACCATGTCGCGCCACCACGCGTCCTTCAGGTTGCGCTTGAGCTCCACGCCCAGCGGGCCGTAGTCCCAGAAGCCATTGAGGCCGCCGTAGATCTCGCTCGACTGAAACAAAAACCCTCGCCGACGGCAGAGGGAGACCAGCTTTTCCATTTCCATAGCGGCGCGAAGCGGGTTGGGGCTAAAGACAGACCGGAGTTGGGAAGCCGCGGATGGCTAGAAATCCCGAGAGTTGAGAGGTGAGAGGCCGGAGGTCAGAGCGGTACGAAGAAGAGCCTCGCTCTTTCATGCTTCTCAGACCTCCGGCCTCCGACCTCTCCCCTCTCTCGCAGCGAATCCCCGATTCTACTTCAACAGCCGCCAGCGTCCTACGGGGCCGCCAATCGGCTAAGCGAGCGTGATCCGGCCGCTCTTGGGGTCGAACCCGGGGACGACCGACAGCGTGTCGACCTGGGCGCAGTGGATCAGGTCGTCGTCGTGGCCCACTTTCAGCAGGTTCTTGCCGCCGGGCGTGTCGCGCAGCTCCACGGCCAGCTGCTCGCTCGCACTGCGGCCCAGCGCCCGGGCCGTGGTGAGCAGCTCCTGCCACTCGCGCAGCACCGCGTCGGCCGGCTCGCTCCGCTCACGCGGCTCGCCCTCCAACTCCTCGAGGCGGTGGGCGATGGCGCCGGCGGCTAGGCGGTCTTCGCGGCTCACGTGGGCGTTCGTTCCCGCGCACAGCAGGGCGACCGAGCCGGCGCCCTGCAAAGATTCGGCCAAGGCCGTCAGGTTCGCCACGCAGCCGACGGCCACCCGCTCGGCGAGCCGGGCGTGCTGCAAGGCGCGGGTGCCGTTGGTCGTGGTAAACAGCAGCCGGGCGCCGAAGACCCGCTCGGCGGTGTACTCGCTGGGCGAGTTGCCGAGGTGAAAGCCCTCGATCCGCTGGCAGCCGCGTTCGCCGGCGAGCATGAGGGGCGATTCGCTTTCGCCCGACAACTGCTCGGCGGCCCGCACCACGTCGCCCACCTCGAGATAGGGCCGCACCTCGGCCGCGCCGGCGGCCAGGGCCGTGGCGATCGTGGTCGACGCCCGCAGCAGGTCGATCACCACGACCACGGAGCCGACGAGGTCCTCCTCGCGGACGAACTGCGGCAGGTAGTGGGCTTCGAGCTTCTTGGGCATAGAAAATCACCATCAAGCGAAAATTGCCGAACGGCCTGGAGCCGCCGACGGGAGTCGTCGGTTCGTGCTGCGTGTTGGCCTGTCGGCCCTTTGGGCAAACCGCCGACTTCCGTCGGCGGCTGGGACGCGTTGAGCGCTGCGGGTAAGCTGTGGGGACGCGACGCGTTGGTCGAAACGGCCCTGCGCACTTTAATGGTATTGCCCGCCCCGCCAAGCCCCACGCCGATGCCAGCCGCCCCCGCCAACGCGCCGCACGCCCCCGCCCAGCCCGTCGACAAGTCGACCGAGCGGGTCCGGCAGATGTTCGGCGAGATCGCCCCGCGCTACGACCTGCTGAACCACCTGCTGTCGATGAACATCGACAAGCTGTGGCGGCGGTTCACCGTGCGAAAAGTGGCGCCGCAATTCGACGGCCCCGCCGGCGGCAAGCCGATCCTCGACCTCTGCACCGGCACGGGCGACCTGGCGCTCGCCTACGACCGTGCGGCAAAAGGAAAACTGCCGATCACCGCGGCCGACTTCTGCCCGGAGATGCTCGAGATCGGCCGCAAGAAGGGCTCCAAGAGCGACGCCAACGACCGGGTCACCTGGATCGAGGCCGACGCCGAGCGGCTGCCGTTCGAGGACAACACCTACCAGATCGTCAGCGTGGCGTTCGGCCTGCGGAACGTGGCCGACACCGACCAAGGCCTGCGGGAGATGACCCGCGTCTGCGCCTCGGGCGGCAAAATCGCCGTGCTGGAGTTCACCACCCCCCGCCGCCAGCCCCTCCGCGGCATGTACGGCTGGTACTTCCGCAACGTGCTGCCGCGGATCGGCCAGACCGTGATGCGCAACAACTCGGCGGCTTACGAGTACCTGCCGGCGAGCGTGGGGCAGTTCTACGAGTACGAGCAACTGACCGAGCGGATGGAAGCGGCCGGGCTGAAGAACGTCGCCTATTACCCGCTCACGTTCGGTGTGGCCACGCTGTACGTCGGTGAGAAGAATTAACCACTAAGGAACGAAGGAACAACGAACAGACGAAGAAAGCGCCCACGAATACCCGCGAAAAAATACGGATGAAACCGAAGCGTGCCTGTTCGCTTCCATTCGCGAGTATTCGTGGGCGCTTTCCTTCCGTCGTTCCTTCGTTCCTTCGTGGTTCACTTGAAAGAAGCACCCATCATCGTCGGCGTCACCGGAGCGAGCGGGGCGGTCTACGCCGTTCGCTTGCTCGATGTGCTGCTGCGCACGGGGCGTGAGGTCCACCTGGCGATCAGCCCCAGCGGCGCCGCGGTGATCGAGCAGGAGCTCGGCATCCGTGTCGACTTGGGCGCGTTCGAGCCCGAGCAGCTCGGGCTGATGACGGACAAGCCGCTCGAAGCGACGGTCCCGTTGCTAGCGGGCGCCCGGCCGGTAGCCGAGGCGGGCGTGGGGGCGCTGCGCTACTGCCACTACGGCGACTTCATGGCCCCGATGGCCAGCGGCTCGTTCTTGTCGGGAGGCATGGCGATCTGCCCCACCAGCGGCACGACGCTCAGCGCGATCGCCGCGGGCTCGTCGGGCAATCTGATTCAGCGGGCCGCCGAGGTGCAGCTCAAGGAGCGCCGGCCGCTGGTGCTGGTGCCTAGGGAAACGCCGCTCTCGCTCACCCACATTGAGAACCTTAAGAAGGCGACCGAGGCGGGGGCCGTCGTGCTGCCGGCGGCGCCCGGTTGGTATCACGGCGTGGAGCGGATCGCTGACCTCGTCGACTTCGTCGTCGCGCGGATCTGCGACCAGCTCGGTGTGCGAAACGCGCTGATCAACCGCTGGGGCGATGAATAACCAATGCGCCCTGAGCCCCACACGCAGTAAGGGGAGCGGTCGGCGCTACAATCAACTCCCCTTACTCCGTGCGGGGCTCCGCCCCCAACTGCCGACCAACCGCGCCGATGCTGCCAACGATCCGCCACCTGCTCACTCTCATCCGCTTCAGCCACACGCTGTTCGCGCTGCCGTTCGCGCTGCTGGCGATGCTGATGGCGGGCCGCAAGTTACGATTGGTATTCGCCAAAGGCATAGTCTATCCCGATCCCTCCAAGGACTGGCACGACTACGATTCCGCACTTCCCTACTGGAGCGCCCTTTGGAACGATTTTGGCTATTTCATGATCCAATGGGAGGAAGTCTACGGGGTCTTGCTGTGCATGGTATTCGCCCGCTCCACGGCGATGGCGTTCAACCGGATCGCTGACCGAAAGATTGACGCCGAGAACCCTCGAACCGCTGCCAGACATTTACCGGCCGGCGTGCTTTCTCTGCCACAAGTGAGCGTCTTTGCACTGCTCAGCGCCACCGGCTTTATCGCCAGCACCTTGCTGTTCTTGCCGAACTGGTTGCCGGCGGCGCTCTCCGTACCAGTGATACTGTGGCTGTGCGGCTACAGCTACGCGAAGCGCTTCACCTCGCTCGCGCAATTTTGGCTGGGGGCGGCGCTCGGCCTTTCGCCTGTGGCGGCGTGGATCGCCATCCGTGGCCAGGCAGTAATGGCCGACCCGTGGGACCTGCTCCCCGCCGCAATCCTCGGCGCCGCGGTGCTCACCTGGGTCGCGGGGTTCGACACGCTCTACGCCTGCCAAGACTACGAGCACGACAAGTCCGCCGGCCTGCGCAGCGTGCCGACGGCCCTCGGCGTGCCGGGCGCTTTGCGCCTGGCCGCGGTGCTGCACGCCCTCACGGTGGTGCTGCTGGCGCTCGTGCCGCTGGCCTTCCCCCCCTTCGGCATGATCTACTGGGGGGGCGTCGTGGCGATCGCCCTGCTGCTCGTCTACGAGCACCGGCTGGTCCGCCCTGACGACCTCAGCCGCGTGAACCTCGCGTTCTTTCATGTGAACGCCGTGGTGAGCCTCGGATTGTTGGTCATCGGAACTGTCGACTTACTGGTATAAGAAACACGCAAAGGCGCGAAGGCGCAGAGAGACTTCGACCAAAGTCCTTTGCGTCTTCGCGCCTTTGCGTGAGACATCAATCGTTTGAAGAACCGCACAGATGCTTAGAACTTCCTCCGAAATCCTGGCCCCCATCCGCGAAAAGGTCGAAGCCGGCGAGCGCCTGTCGTTCGACGACGGCCTCGTGCTCGAGTCGCCCGAGGCGCCGCTGCCCGAGGTGGGCGAGCTGGCCAACTTGGTGCGCGAGCGTAAGAACGGCAACGCCGGCTACTACAACATCAACACGCACCTGAACGCGACGAACATCTGCGTCTACCGCTGCTCGTTCTGCGCGTTCCGCAGTGACCTGCGCCAGGCCAAGGGCTACTGGATGCAGGACGACGCGATCCTCGAGCGCGGCCGTGAGGCGGTAGAGAACGGCTGCACCGAGATGCACATCGTCGGCGGCCTGCACCACCAGGCGAAGTACGACTGGTACCGCAAGGTGGTGAGCCTGCTGCACGACAACTACCCCGATCTGCACCTGAAGGCGTGGACGCCGGTCGAGATCGACTGGTTTGCGCGGCTCACCAAGAAGCCGATCAGCTGGGTGCTCGAGGACCAGCGCGAGGCGGGCCTCGGCAGCATGCCGGGCGGCGGGGCCGAGATCTTCCATCCCGAGATCCGCAGCAAGATCTGCGAGCACAAGGCCGACTCCGGCCGCTGGTTCGAGACCCACCGCACGGCCCACCAGCTGGGCCTGAGGACCAACTGCACGATGCTGTACGGCCACATCGAGCAGCCGCGGCACCGGATCGACCACCTCATCCGCCTGCGTGAGCAACAGGACGAGTCGCTGGCGGCTGGTTCGGACGGGTTCCAGACGTTCATCCCGCTCTCCTACCATCCGGAGAACAACAAGCTCGGCGAAGAGAACAACCTGCGCAAGCCGTCGGGGCTGATGGACCTGAGGCAGATGGCGGTCGCCCGGCTGATGCTCGACAACATCGACCACATCAAGGCGTACTGGATCATGCTGGGGATCGGCACGGCCCAGGTGGCGCTCTCCTACGGCGCCGACGACATCGACGGCACGGTGCGGCACGAGTTGATCTACCACGACGCCGGCGCCACGACGCCCGAGGTAATGGGCGTCAGCGAGATCGAGCGGATCATCCGCGAGGCGGGCCGCGAACCGATCGAACGCGACACGCTTTACCGCCGCGTGGAACGCAGCGGCGAGGGCTGGTCGGTCGGCGAGAAGATCACCGCCGAGGCGTGAGGCGGTAGAGCTGTTAGCTATTGGCTGCTGGCCGTTGGCCACGCGCTGCGACCTGTAGGGAACGCCCTCTGTGGCGTTCCGGCCCCGGGTACACGCCCGTCCGCCGGGGTTCGGAACGCCACAGAGGGCGTTCCGCACAGAATGTAGGCCCCACTCATAAAAAAACCCGCTGCCGGGCATCGCCCGGCAGCGGGTTTTTATTGGTACAGCTGATCCGGCGAGCTATCGGGCTCACGGGAAGCTGATGACGTTCTCCACGTCCTCGACATCGTCGAGGTTGTCCGAGGCGATCTTGATCACCACGTCGGTGCCGGCGCTGCCGTCGACGTCGATCTCGCAACGCTTGACGTTGAGGATGGCGATCAGGTCGAGGAAGAAACCGGCGTCTTCGGCGTCGATGTTCAGGTCGTCGCTCGGGCGCGAGGTGCCGGCGACTGTGAAGCCGTCGAGGATGAAACGCGTGCCGAAGCCCTGGAAGACCGTCGTCAGGGCGATGAAGCCCGAACCGACGATCTCAACGTCGTCGCCCTCGTCGTCGATCACGACGGCGGCCTGAGAAGCGGTCGTGGGGAGCGCCACCATGCCAACGGCCATGGTGAGCATAAGAGCTGCTCTAAGAATCATCGCGTCTCCTTCGGTAGATCAGGGGGAGAAACAGGCTGTTTGGTTAAAATGAAGATTCAAAAAAGCCTAGTCACGATAGGTGGTCTGGGTCTTTTGCCCGGAATATACCAACGCTTCGTGACCCCGCAACCCAGCAGAGACGAGAAACCAGGAAGTCCACGTAAGATGCGCCTAGCATTAGATTCGCTAATAGAAGTGCCCCCCCCACACCCCACACGAACACACTAAGTGCTGTTATCGCGATCGAGAGTGGCCCTCGCGCTGATGCGACCGTTTAGAAGATGCAGCTTCCGTGAAGCCGCTACGCCGCGGTGGCGGGCTCGAGTTTCGAGAGGTGATGCTCGGCGTGCAGCACCTGCAGGCCCTGCCAGGTTTCAACCGACAAGCCCGCGGCCAGTGGATTGGGCGGCAATTTGCCCGAGAAATCGCGCGCCTCGCGCATCAGGGCGATGCACGCCTCGATCCGCTCCGGGTCGTCCTCGGCATAGTCTTCCGGGATAAACTCGGCGGGCGCCTTGGCCCCGTTGGGCATCCAGTGCCGCCAAACCATGTACTCCACGAGCAGCCGCGCGATGCTCACCCGCAGGATCCAGGGCAACGGCTTCGTCCCGCCATGGAGCCCGGCGTGCATTGTCTTACGCAGGTGCTCGCAAACCTCGGTGAGGTTCCACTTCATCGTAGGAGTGTAGCCGCCGTCGCGCAGCCGCTCGATATCGGCGATGGCGTCGTCAAAAGTCGCAAACCTCAGTTGGCGTCGTGCGGGCATCGCGAGAGTGCTCCTGGTTCGAAAGGCGGGCTTGGCGGCGGACGTATTAGAACATGCATTCTATAACATTCCCTCAAG
The DNA here is from genome assembly GCF_007859945.1 of Pseudobythopirellula maris. GTDB lineage: Bacteria > Planctomycetota > Planctomycetia > Pirellulales > Lacipirellulaceae > Pseudobythopirellula > Pseudobythopirellula maris. Next base: position 452,944 of record NZ_SJPQ01000003.1, read on the forward strand.
CCTACCACCAGAAGAGATGCGTGCGGCATATCGTCGCCCTTATGAACAACTAACGACCTCCATCGCCTGCTCGCCGCCCTCAGTCCCGAACAGGCGAGCCAATCCGCTTACGCCAAGCGGGGTAATCTTCCGCGAGCAATCCTTTGGCGTAAGAGCCGATCCAGGAGTAACCCACACGCCGCTCGTACTCGATCTCGGCGAGGGTATCCTTCACCACGCCGTCGCGACCGACGAACATCGGCTTGTTCGTGGCGATCTCGTAGAACCGCCCCCACAACGGGTCGCCATTGGGGTCGTCGACCACGATACGATCACGGCCACGCGACAACGAAGGGTCGTCGCGCCAGCGGACCGCCTTGCCGGTGATCTTCGCGCGCTCGAACCAATCAACGGCGCCCTCGATCGCGGCGATCACCTCGTCGGAGGGCTCCTCGACGTCCATCAGGTACTGCACGACCTCGACGCTCTCCATGCCGCTCAGCGAGGGGAGCTCGTAGGTCCGGGCGCCGGTGGGGGTTAAGTCGACCTCGTTGTGCTGTGCGCACCACACCGTGGGGCGGCCATCGACGCGCACCTGCATGCGAAGGATCGCCTCCAAGCCGCGCTCGACGGCCTGGCGGGCCTGGGCCTGCCTATCCGAGTCGACCGTGTCGAACGGCGCCGCCCCTTCGGCCACGTCGGTGAGCAGCCGCATCACGCCGATCATCGAGCCGTCGTTGAATGTGATCCGCCGCGTGTAGTTGTCCTGCAACGGGTGGATCATCGGCCAGCCGCCGTTGGGGTATTGCATCGCGTAGACGAAGTCGAGGCCGCGGTCGCGCGCCTCGCCGAAGCGCGTCTCGCCGGTGGCGGCAAAGATGTGCGAGAGCAGCCGGATCTGCGTGTAGGTGGCGCCGTTGTCGATCAGCGTCTCGCGGCGGCCGGCGTTGCGCCGCAACTCGGCGAGTTGCTCCTCGCTGTGCGGGACGGCCATGTCGACGTTCTTGCACCAGCCGCCGTTGGGGCTTTGGTAGGCGAGCACGTTGTCGCCGATCCGCTGCGCGTCGGCCCCGCCGTACCACTCGGCCGGCTGATCGAACACCCGCCACCAGCGCACGAGCTGCGTCTCTTGCGGGTCGGCGTGCTGGGCCTCGGCCCACGACGCATGACAAACGAGAAGCAACAGCAGGATGATCGGGCGGAGAAGAGTCACGTCAAAGTTCCGGGGGGGGTGAAAAAGAGCAATCAGCGATCAGCGCCCTCCCAACGTAACCGCAGACCGGGCCCCTTCCCATCGCGTACGGCCCCCGTTGTGCGAGACGGCACACCGAACTCCCTGGCCGACGGCCGCGCACCTCACCCTAAAGCGGCGGAATCTAATTCGGCTGGTCGCGTGGCGTGGGCGCCAGGCGGCCCGACATCAAGTCGAACAGCCGATCGCGGACCACGTCCACCGGCGCGGCGTAGCTCTCGGTGCGGCCGGAGCGGGCGAGGTTGAAGCCGACCACGCGGCCGTCGAGATCGACCAGCGGCCCGCCGCAGTCGATGGGACGCAGGACCGTGTCGTGCTGCATCGCGGTGGGGAAGCCGTGGCGCCGGCGGCTGAGTTTGCCGCCCATCTCGTTCTGCAGCTGGCTGCGGTTGTTCGGCCCGGGGGTGAAGCGTTCGCTGAGCGTGGCGTACACCACGAGCCGCCGCCCCTCACGCACCAGCGCCACGGCGATCTGGTCGCCCGGGTTGAAGCGTTGCACCTCGGAGCTGAGCTGCTCGTTGCTGGCGATCTCGACCCCCTCGATCGCAACGATCAGGTCGCCCGACTCGACCCCCGCCTCGTCGGCGCCGGTCCCCTTGTAAACCTCTACGATGCGGGCGCCGCTCTGACCGTCGCCGAGGTCCATCCGCACGCCGAGCACCCCGCGCTGATGACGGATCGGCCGCGGCGCTACGCTCACCACCCCCACCGCGACCGGCGCCCGACCCGAGCCGACCGTGGCGACCCAGTCGCCCGGCAACAGCTCGCTATCCGAACGGGACGAAACCGGAGAAGACAGGTCGAGCGTGTCGAGTCCCTTGGCGTCGATCTTGATGACGGCCAAGTCCCACTCGCGATCGACTCCCACCACACGGGCGTCGAGTTCACGCCCGTCGCGCAGCTTGCAGGTGAGCGGCCCGCTGAGCCGGCTCGCCTTGGTCAGCACCCAGCCGTCGGGCCCGACCACGCCGCCGAGCGCCACGCGGCGGCCGGAGCCGTAAACGCCTACCGTCGCCTTGGAGGCCTCGGCGACCGTCTCCTCGAACGCGGAGCGCACGTGCGGTCCGCTCGTGAGCCGCGACCTTGGGACCCACACTCGCTCGAGCGCGCCTTGGATCGCGTCACCCAAAGAGCCGAACGAGAGCGCGGGAGGAACGCCCTCTTCGGTGCCCTTCTCTTCGGTGCTCTCTTGTACTCCATCAACCTCTTCACCCGATGCCGCCCCGTCGTCGGCTGCTCCCTCGGGGGAGCCGTCTCCCGCGGGCTCGACGTCCTCGGACGGCTGCGTTGGCGCCGATTCCTCCGCAGCTTCGAGCGCCTCAGCTTCGGGCGACTCTGACTCGGCCGCCTCGACGGTTTGAGCCGGGCAACGCTCCACCGGAACCGCGACGAACGCGACCGCCATCGCAAACGCGGCGCACAGGGCCAGCAAGTTTTTCGTTCGAGAAGTAAGCGTCATGGATTCATCCCCAGGCGTCCTGACCCCGTGGCCCGCTCCAGGCGGGGTCCGCCCGGCATCTGGTCCGAAAGCTTGCCGAGCCACAGCTCGAACTTCAACTCCTCGCCGTTGCGCTCCACGACAATCGTCGTGCGGTCGTACGGCTCGCTGCGGTAGGCGATGGCCGCCAGCTCGGCGAAGTCGCGCACCCGCTCGCCGCCGAAACGAACAATCAGGTCGCCCGGCCGCACGCCGGCCCGCTCGGCCGGCTCGCCCGGGAAGACCTGCGTCACCCTGCAAGGCGTCGCCCGCGGGTCACCCGCCACGCCCAACAGCGGCGCCGAGTTGGCCAACTCGCTGGCCACGCTCTGGCCCCACAGCCGGCCCTCGGAGAGCCGCTCCCAGTCCTCCAAGAAGTCGCCCACCGCGACGTGGTAATTCCGCTCGACGCTCGGCCCGATGCGGCTGTGGATGCCAACAACCTGACCGCGCAGGTTCAGCAGCGGCCCGCCCGAGTCGCCGCCAACGAGCGTGACGTCGGTCACCACGGTGTCGTCTTCGAGCATCAGCACCCGGCCGAGCCGCACCGGCGGCGAGCGGCCCTCTTCAAAACCGTTCGGCTGCCCCAAGCCAACGACCCATTCGCCACACTCCAAGGACCCGCCCGGAGCGATCGGCATGAAGGGCCAACCGCCGTCGGGCGCCGGCGTGGTGATGCGCGCCATGCCGCTGTCGGCGTCGTGGTCGCAACCGTAGGAGAGGCCTTCGACACGTGACCCGTCGGCGAACAAAACCTCGATCGGCTGGTTCGGCTCGGACACCACGTGGCCGGCGGTGAGCACCAACCCGTCGGGCGAGACAATCACGCCGCTGCCGACCGAGTCGTCGAGCTCAATCGCCACTGTGGCCGCCACCGCGCGCGACACCACGCGGCGGACCTGCCGCTGGATCTGCCGCAAGTCGGCGACCGTGTCCGGGTAGGGCTTGGCCAAAACCTGCTCGAGTTGCGGAGGCAAGTCGAGGGCCAGATCGACCGCCGCCTCATCGGCCGCAGCAACGCCGGCAGGAGCGCCGACGATCGGGCCGAGAGCTCCGGCGGCTTGTTCAGCCGCGGGCTCCGCTGCGGCCTCGGCAGGCGGCGCAGCACGGCACGGCGCCGCGAGCGCCGCTGCAATCAGGGCGATCAGGGCAAAATGCCGGCTCGGGATTGATCGTGAGTACCTGTACATCCGATCTTGACAGTATACGGTTGTTTAGCATAATCCGGGTAAGGACCCGCGAGGGCGGCTCGCCCGTCAGGCCCGCCCAGACGTCAAGTCTGCCCAGAACCCGCAAACCTCAATTATAGGCTGCCGCTCCGATTTCGGATGCCCAAGAACACCCGGAAGTCTTCAGATCGGTTGGCTGATAGCGTTTTACATCCACTACGGACCGTCGTAACCCGTAGGCCGTCAGGCCCCAAGCGGCGGCCCCTTTCCCTTCACTCCCCCCAAAGCCAGGTCCGATGTCACTCGACCAGCTGACCAAGCGCCAACGCGAGGTGCTCGATTTTATCCAAGACAAGATCGAGAACCGCGGCTACGGCCCCACCGTGCGGGAGATCGGCGACCATTTTGGCATCGCCTCGCCCAACGGCGTGATGTGCCATCTCAAGGCGCTCGAGAAGAAGGGACTCATCACCCGCGAGCCCAACATGTCGCGGGCGATCCAGCTCACGGCCGAGGCCCAGAGCGAGAAGGGCCTGCCGCTGGTCGGTTCGATCGCGGCAGGCACACTGACCGAGGCGATCGAAGAGGCCGAGCGGTTCACGTTCGAGGATTGGTTTCCGACCAAGAAGAACCAGTTCGCCTTGCGGGTGAAGGGCGAGTCGATGATCGAGGCCCAGATCGCCGACGGCGACCTGGTGATCGTCCGCCGGACACGCACCGCCAACAAGGGCGACATCGTCGTCGCGATGACCGACGAGGGCGACGCGACGCTCAAATACTGGTTCCCCGAGGCGAATCGCGTTCGACTGCAACCGGCCAACTCGACCATGAAGCCGATCTACTGCCGCAACGTGCAGGTGCTGGGCGTCGTGACGGGCGTCGTGCGGCGCATCTGATCGAAGCCCCCTACCCTTCGTGGCCCGGCCTGCCATACAGCCACGCCATGTCGGGCCGCTCCGTGGCGTAGTAGTGGACCCATATGTACGCGTGGCTGAAGGCCGCGACGACGAGCGCCGCCGAAGAGTTGAAGCCGAGGGCGATCGCCCAGAACAGCAGAAACGCCACGGCGTACATGCCGTTGCTCGTGTAACGGAACACGCCCCGGCGGACGAGCGGCATGGTGCGGTAGCGCTCGTCGAAGTGGTCGGCGCCCGCCGCGCGGGCGAAGCCGAAGTAACGGGCCACGCTGTGCATCGTGTACACGCCGGGCATCGCGAGCAGCACGCCGGCCGTTGCCGCCAGGGCCGACGGCAAGCCCAGGCTGCCGCGGTCGATCCAGGCGAGCCAGAGCAGCGTGACGAACCGCCCGCCGAACAGCAGAAAGAACAAGGCCATGTACCCGCCGAAGCCGATCGTGCGGCTGACGGCCTTCGAGCCGAGTTCCGTTCGCCACGCGAGCCAGACGAACAGTTGGTGAGCGATCGGCATGGCGACAGCCGTTCCAAACGCTACGGGCGCCGGCCGGCCCAGCCACCCCCACCCCGCGGCCGTCAGCGCAAGCAGCGCAGCCAACGCCGCGAAGTGCAACGCTTGGCCCGCCATCAAGCCGGGCGGCGGTTCGTTCTCTGGCGCCATGCTCATCTTTCCAGCGAGTCGGCGGCGGGATGCTCGGCCGAACGGCTAAAAAAGTTGGCTCAAGAATTTCTTCCGTGTCTCTTCGCACTTTCTCGTGGCGACCAATCCGCGCCCATCCGTGTGATCCGTGGTGCGATCTAGAGCGGTTTACTCATTGGTGTAGCCGCAGCGATCAAGAAGCCGCGTCGACGGCGCCCTTGCACCCCTTGGCGAGCCGCGAGAGCAGTTCGGCCTCGGGCGGGGCGTACGGCCGGAACTTCTCGCTCTGGCCGGTCTCGTCGTTGTAGAAGATCGCCCGGTGGGACTTCAGCGTGCTGGCGGCCGGGGTGTCGATCAGGTGGCTCGAGTCGGCCGACGAGAGCTGCATCGCCACGCGCATGGCGAACTCGCGGAGCGCCGCGCGGTCGAACATCCGGGTGACCGAGTTGTAGCTGTCGCACCACACCAGCGTGTGGATCCCCACCGCCGGGCCGTCGCGCAAGATCGCCGCGAGTTGCTTGTCGGGCGCCGGGGGCTCGTCCTTGTTGGACGAGAACGAGAAGTCGTCCTCCATGCGCCGCAAGTCGCGGAACCTGCCCGCGTTGTGGATCACCAGGTAAATCGGACCGTCGTAGAGCGGCGGGGCGTCGTCGGCGCCGGACGCCGGCGCCTCGTTCGCCTCGGCCGCTTCGCGCCGCACGACCTCGTTGTAGACCTCCGCCACGGCGTCGGTCGCCGCGCGGCCCTCGGCCAAGCGGCAGGTCACGCCGGCGGAGAAGCCGTCGAGCGACTCGGCCACACGGCCCCACACGCCCTCGCCCTCTTCCTCGTGACGGGTGCCGTCGAGCACGACGAATCGTACGCCGCCGTCGCCGCCGCTGCGGTTCGCAGCCGACGCCGTGGCGGCGAGCGAAACTGCGGCGCTGGCCAACATGCCTATCGCCTCGAGCGGTTGGGGGCCGACGACCAGCAGATTGGCGCCGGGATAGCGGCCAAAGGCCACAGCCGTGGGCGGCTTGATCGACACCGCATCGCCGAGCCAAGCCAGCGGCGGGCGTCCGGGCTCTAGCGGTGTTTCTCCACTGGCCAGGCCGAAGAGCTGCGTGTTCTCGGCCAGGTCGGCCGGGGCGTTGCCCTCGAACACGATCGTGTCGGGCCGCGGCAACTCGCGCTGATGACGCAACTCGTCGATCGTGTCGAGCCGCTTCGAGCGTTCTTTGTCCGAGAGCCAGACGACCTGGAACGGCTCGTTGGCCGTCGGCTGGCCGTTCTGGGCGTTGTAGATCGCCTCGCCCGGGCGGGTGAGGAACCGGGCGGCCGTGTTGCGTTCGTCGGACAGGATCAGGTGGGCGTCGCTCTCGCTGCACTCCAGGGCGACCCGCACCGCCATCTGGCCTAGCGTGCTGCGGGCGATCGAGTAGGCGCCGGCGAGTGTCTGCGTGCCCAGCAGCACGTGCACGCCGAACGCCCGCCCCTGCCGCACCAGCCGGTCGAGCAGCAGCGCCGCGTCTTGGCTGAGTTTGTCCTCCTCGACAAAGAGCTCCTGAAACTCGTCGATGATCAGGAGCACGCGGGGCGCGTGGTCCTCGGGCCGCTTCTCGCGGTAGTCGGCCAGGTTCTGCACGCCGGCCGCGCGGAACTTCTCGCCGCGCTGCTTGAGCTCGTCGTCGAGCCGCTCGAGCACGCTGATGCCGAACTCCCGCTCGCTCTCGATGGCGATCACGCGGGCGTGGGGCAGGCGGTGGGTGGCGTACGACTTGAACTCGACGCCCTTCTTGAAGTCGACCAGATAGAACTCGACCTCGTCGGGCCCAAAATGCATGGCGGCGCTCGTGACGAGCGCGTGGAGGAAGGTCGATTTGCCGGAGCCCGTTTTGCCCGCCACGAGCAAGTGCTGCGACGTTCCCTTGCCCAAGCGCACGTCTTGCAGGCTCTTGGCGCCGGCGCGTCCGACCGGTACACGCAGCTCAACCGAGCACTCGCGCGACCACATCTCGTCGGCCGGCGGAGCGACCACCGAGAACGGCACCTCGACTTTCACCGCCTCCTTGGCCGCTTGGCCGGCCGCCTTGAGGACCTCGATCATTTGCTCGGGAGGGGGCGGCGACTCGAACCGGATCGGCAAGCGCTGGAACTCGGGGCGGCGCCACTCGAGTCGCTTGGTGCGCGGGTTCTCTTCGATCCACACGGCCTGCGACTTGACCTCGTCGAGCCGGAACTCGTTGGGCAGCCGTTTCTGGTTGTCGATTCCCAGCAGCGTGTAGACGCCGCACCGCGGCCCGCCGGTGATGATGCTCTCCAGCCGCCGGGCGGCCGACTCGCTGAAGTTCGTTGGGAAGCCGGCGATCACGAGCACCTGGAAAGGCTCGGCCACCTCGCCCGCCTGGGCGTTGTACTCGTGGATGGTCTCGTACTCGCTCCGCAGGTACTTCTGCAGCACGGTCTCCATGTGGTTGGTGAGCCGCACGAGCTGGTCGTCGATGTCGCGCGGCTCGCTCCAGATGCGGCCGTTGATGAGCAGCTCGTCGTGGTCGGCCAGGTGCATGTAAGACTGGAAGCTGTCGCCCAGCCCCAGCGGGTCGATGATCGTGAACCGCACGCGGCCCGGCGGCATGGCGGTGAAGAACCGCAGCATCACGCCACGCATCAGGTCGAGCCCCTCGGCGCGGGTCGTCGCGCCGGTCGAGACCAGCAGCGTGGGGTCCTCGCTCAGCGTCATCAGCGCCGGCGCCTCGAGTCGCGTCTCGGGCGGCGCGAGACGCTCGTCTTCGGGGGCGCCGTGCTCGATATTCTCCAGGTCGATCGCCATCCGCCCGAAGCGGATCGCCGGGGCGGTCTGGGTCGGCTTGGGCCATTCGGCGTAAGCGGTCTCCGCGAAATCGGGGAACAGCCGCTGCGCTTCGGCGCGCATGTCGCGCAGCTCGGCCCGCACATCGTCGAAGCGGGTGAGCCAACGCTCGAACATCCCTTGCCAAGCCGCCTCGTGGTCCTCTTGGATCTTGACCGTGCGCAGCTCGTGATCGCGTTCGAGTTGCTTGAGAAACTCGTCGCGTTGGCGGGTGAGATCGGCCAGCCGCTCGTTGTGCTCCCGCTCGGCCTGCGCGAGTTCGGTGTCGTAAGCCTTGCGCATCTGGCTGAGCATGGCGGGGAAGAGCTTGCCGGCCTCGTTGAGCTGGTCGGAGGCCTTGGCGGCCGCCTCGCCCACCAACTGCTCGAGCCTCAGGCCGACCTCTTGCAGGTCGCGGTTGCGGCGGTCGATCAGCTCGCGGCCCTCGGCCTTGGCGCGGAAGCCGGCGACGGCGGTCGCGGCGCGGAGCGCGGCGTCCGCCTCGAGCAGCAATCGCTGGACGCCCGCGAGGCCCTCGTGCGACTGCCGCTTGGCCTTCGGCTTGAAGTAAGCCCACAATGCGCCGTTCAGGGCCGCGGCCAGCAACACGCCCCCCGTGTAGCCGACCCAGTTCGTCCAGCCCATCACCGCGCCGCCGGCGACGATCGCCGCCAGCAAAATCGAACCGGCGATGACCGCCGGCGCCTCGCCCTCGAACAGCCTGGCCAGCCGCTGGTCGTAGAGCTGCTGGCCGGCGGCGCGGGCGGCCTCGACCCGCTGGTCGAGTTCGGCCAACGCGGCGTCGAAATCGATGTCCGCCTCCGACACCTGTACGGGCCGGCCCCCCGACAGGTCGAGCTCGGCCTCGCCCTGGCGGCGCATGCGAACGATCTCCACGGCGTCGCGGCCGATGGCCAGCAGGTCGTCGCGTCGTTCGGCGATCTGGTCCTTGGCCTCGGCGAGCCGCTCTGCCGGCAACAGACGCTGCAAGTCAAACAGCGTGAGGATCTCCCAGGCGGCCTCGTTCTTCTCCTGGGCCGCGCTGTCGCGAACGCCGGCGGCTTCCGACTCGGCGGTCGTGCGGATCGATTGGTAGCTCTGCTGCGCCGACTCGCGGCGGGCCAGGTAGGCCGCCACCCTTCGCTCGGTCGCCGCCTTGTACTCGGCCGCTTCGGCGGCCTTGGCCCGCTCCAGTTTCTTGTCGGCCTCTCGCAGGTCGCGACGGCGGCGGTTCTCGGATTCGGTTTCGGCCTCCTCGAATCGCTTGGCGACCGACCGCTCCTCCTCGTGCCGCTCCTTCGCCGCGCGCACGAGTCGCTGGATCATCTCGGCTTGGCGCCGGGTGGAGAGCGTATCGGCGGGCTGGTTTGGCGTCATCAAGCGGATGGGGGACAGACGAGCGGGGGCGATCACTCCATGATAACAGGCCATTGGCTGTTGGCCCCTGGCTGTTGGCGGCCTTTAGACGGCGGAGCCTTCCTCATCGAGCCAACAGCAAAGGGCTATTAGCTAATAGCCTTTTACCGCTCGACTTCACGCTGCGCCTCTTGCAGCAGCATGCGCATCCGGGCGATCGCGTCGAGTCCCGTCTTCACATCCGGCAGAATCGTTTCGATCCGCTGTTCATAAAACGCCCGGCTCACCGGGTCGTCCCACGACTCGGACACCTCTTCCCACACGCGCAGCAGCTCTTCGGTGGCGTGGCGGATACGCGTGGCGCCGGTGTCGAGGTCGCACGGTTTCATGGGCTGGTCCTAATCTTTCTTCGGCGGCGTGGGTTGGCGGATCGCCTCGATCAGCGGCGCGGCGGCGCTCGCCTGGGCGACGTACTTTTCGAGCGTGTCGGCCACACGCTCGAGCAACGCCGCGGCGGCCGGCGCGCTCTCGTCGCCCGCGGCGCGGAGGTGGGCGACACGCCCCTGGTACTCGTGCATCTCGTGCCGCAGCGACCGCGCCCACTCGCGCAGCCGATCCTGCTTGTCTTGGCAGTATTTCAGATACGCCTGCGCCTTCTTGACCGCCTGCCGCTCTTCGGTGCAGCTCGGCTGCTCGTCGTTGATCGGGTACATCAGGCAGCGGTGCAGGTCGTTCTTCGCCTCCCCGACCGCGTCGGTCGCACGCCGCACCCGCTCCTTCCAATAGATCGGCCGGTCGTGTTCGATCCAGTCGATCACCCGACGCGTCTCCGACGCGATCTCGGTGAGGCCTTCGTCGACCCGTTTTGAGAAACGCAGCAACTCGATCCGCAATTCCTCGATCGCCTCAAACGCTTTGACGTTGGCCGATTCAGTCATGCGTTGGCGTCAGACTAGTTGGGGCGTTTGTTCTTGTCGGGGTCTCAACCGCGCTGGGGCAATCGCACGGGAATGACGAAGCACGACTGACGTATGTCGAATGCCTTCTCGGCGTCCAACAGGTTCGTCATTCGTGCTTCGGGATTCGTCATTCAACGCGTCAGCGTTGCTGGAGGTAGTCCTCGATCCGCTCCGCCTTGCGGAGCAGGAACGGGGCGTGCTCGTTGGTCGCCTCGATGAAGTGGCCGATCGCCTTGATCTGGTGCTCAAAGTCCTCGACGAACTTCTGGTGCTCCTGATCGCGCCACGTGGCGTGCAGGTTCTGCAGCTGCGAGGAAAGCGACTTCATCCGCTCTTCGAGATCCGCGTTGAACTGCCGCAGGTTGTTCGCGAAGCGGCGCAGCTCGGTGGGATTGACGATGGCTTGCGACATGCGATGACTCGTTTCTGTAGCGGCGCCGGGTGGGGGACCGGCATGGTGGGTAGCGGGATGACGAGACGCGGAGGCCCCCGTCTATTCTACCACCCCAGGGGCGCGGCGGGCCGCCGGGGCTCAAGCCACGGCGGAGGCGTCCCCCCCCGGTTCGTCGCGGAGCGGGGCGGCGATTCCCCTTTTCCCTACGGTTTTTTGCAGCTCACGCCGCGCGTCGGCCAACGCCTCAACGGCGAGCCGTATCTGCTCCTCGCTGTGCGTCGAGGTGACGAAGAACCGCAGCCGGGCGGCCGACTCTTCGACCGCCGGGTGGACGATCGGCTGGACGTTCACGCCGCGCTCGAACATCCCCCGCGACAGCCGCATCGCGGCGAGCGAGTCGCCGGTGATCACCGGCACGATCGGCGTGGCGTCGCTCGCCCCGGTGTCGAACCCCGCCTGGCGGCAGAGCCGCAGCAGCAGCCGGGAGTTCTCGGCGAGCCGCTCGACCCGCTCGGGCTCCTCGCGCAGCAGTTCGAGCGAGGCGAGCGCGGCGGCCGCGGCGGCCGGAGGCATGCCGACGCTGAACACGAAGCCGGGCGCCGTGTACTTGAGGTACTCCACGATCTCCTTGGGAGCGGCGATGTAGCCGCCGCAGCTGCCGAGCGCCTTGCTGAGCGTTCCCATCCAGAGATCGACGCCTGAGGGCTCGACGCCGTCGAGCCCGCTCATGCCGCGGCCGGCGGCCCCCACCGTGCCGAGCGAGTGGGCCTCGTCGACCATCAGGTAAGCGTGGTGGCGGCGTTTGATGTCAATGAAAGCGGCCACGTCGCTGCGGTCGCCGTCCATGCTGTAAACGCCCTCGATGGCGATCAGCACCCGGCGGTGCTCTCCGCGGTAGCGCTCGAGCAGCCGCTCGCAGGCGGCGTGGTCGTTGTGAGGGAAGGCCCGCCTCCGCGCGCCCGACAGGCGGGCGCCTTGCACCAAACTGTTGTGCGCCAGCGAGTCGTGCAGCACCAAGTCGCCCGGGCCGACGAGGCAGCCGATCGCCGTCTCGTTCGTGGCGTGGCCGCCGACGAAGGCTACGGCGTCGTCGGCGCCGATGAGCTCGGCGAGCGCTCGTTCCAGTTCGCGGTGCAGCGGCTTCTCGCCCGACACCAACCGGCTGGCCGACACGCTCGTGCCGTAGCGATCGATCGCCCGCTTGGCGGCGGCCTGCACGCGGGGGTCGCCCGACATGCCGAGGTAGTTGTAGCTGCAGAAGTTAACGTACTCGCGGCCGTCGATGATCGTGGTGTCGGCCGTCACCCCCTCGTGCGGCGTGAAGTACGGGTTGTCGACACCGGCCTGGGCGGCGGCGTCGATCGTCTCGCGCAGCCGGCGGTACTCGGGCGACTCGGCGAAAACGTAGTCGCCGCGCGTGAGCCGCTTGGCGGGCGCCCCCTCGGCGGCGCCTTCGACCGCGCGGCGCACCTCGGTGACGATGTCGCGGCAGGTCGCCATGCCGAGGACCGTCTCCTCGGCGAAGCGGGCGCCGAACTCGTCCTCCAGGGCGGCGACGATCTCCATCCGCTCGAGCGAGTCGAGCCCCAGGCCGGCCAAGTCGTCGTCGAGCGCAAGGTCGCGCGCCCGCTCCCTCGCCACGCCGCGCACCACGGTGAGCACACGCTCCACGAGGTCGGGCTGGGCGGCGTCGGTCGCGTCGTTGGTGGGGGTCGCCTCCAAGACCAGCGTGCCGCGCGACGAGTCGTCGGCCCCGCGGCGGCGGCGACCGGCCGACTGGCGGCCCCCGTCGGTGTCCCACGACGCGACGACTTGCAGTTCGCCCGCCAGATAAGCCGCCCGGCAGGCGTGGCGTTGGATCTTGCCGCTCGAGGTTTTGGGGATCGTGTGCGGACCGAGCAGCACCACGGCGTGCGGCGTGAGCTCGTGCAACTCGGCCACCTGGCGGCGCACCGCGTCGATCAGCTCGTCGTGGTCGATGTCGCGACGGCGGACCGTCTCGTGGACGATCACCAGCCGCTCCTCGCCGGCCCCGCCCACGGCGAACGCCGCGCCGCTGGCGGCCCGCAGGTCGGGGTGGGCCCGTTCAACCGTCTGCTCGATGTCTTGCGGGTAATGATTCACCCCGCGGACGATGATCAGGTCCTTCAGGCGGCCCGTGACGTACAGCTCGCCGTGAGCGAAGCAGCCGAGGTCGCCGGTGCGGAGGTGCGGGCCGCGGCCCTGCTTGCCGTCGGGGCCGGCCGTGTAGGCGGAAAAGGTCTCGCGCGTGGCGTCTTCGCGGCCCCAGTAGCCGCGAGCGACGCTCGGGCCCGACACCCAGATCTCGCCGACGAGGCCCTCGGCCAGTTCTTCGTGCGTGTCGGGGTCGACGATCGTCACGCCGACATCGAGCAGCGGGGCGCCAGACGCAACGAGCGTTGTCGCGCCGTGAGCGCCGCTTTCGGCCGGGGCCGCTTGGCCTTCCGCCAATTCGGCCGCGTCGAACACACGCGAGGTGGGCGCCGAACTCTTGTCGCCGCCGGCCACGAGCAAAGTCGCCTCGGCCAGCCCGTAGCAAGGGTAAAACGCCTCGCGGCGGAACCCGCAGCGTTCGAACGCGCGGGCGAAGCGGTCGAGTGTGTCGGCGCGGACCGGCTCGGCGCCGTTGAACGCCAATTCCCACTGCCGCAGGTCGAGCGAGCGTTTCTCTTCCTCGGTGACGCGCTCCACGCAGAGGTCGTACGCGAAGTTCGGCCCGCCGCTGATCGGGGCGCCGGTGTCCGAGAGCGCCCGCAACCAACGCAGCGGCTTCTGCAAGAAGTGGCTGGGCGACATCACGGTCATCGGCCTGCCGGCGTAGATCGGCTGAACCACGCCGCCGATCAGTCCCATGTCGTGGTGCAACGGCAGCCAAGTCACGCCGCTGCTCCCCGCCGCCGGGCGGAAGCCGGAGGTGATGACCGCCGTGTTGTGCAGCAGGTTGGCGTGCGAGAGCATCACGCCCTTGGGCGTGCCGGTCGAGCCGGAGGTGTATTGCAAGAACGCCAGCCGCTGCGGGTCGATCGACTCGGGCGCCCAATCGTCGCCCTCCGAGGCGTCCAGATCGCCGGTGCAGCACCACGGCATGTCGCTCAGGTCGTCGAAGTCTTGGATCATCGGCTCGACGAGCAAGTAGACTTCTTTCGTGGTCAGCGCGATGCGGGGCTTGGCGTCGGCGAAGATCGCCCGGATGCGGTCGAGCTTGCGGTTGCGGCGCGGCGGGAACGCCGGGACCGCCGTCACGCCGGCGTACAAGCAACCGAAGAACGCCGCGATGAACTCCAGCCCCGAGGGGTAGAGCAGCAACGCCCGCTCGCCCGACAATCCGAGCGACTGCAAACGGGCGGCGATCGCCCGCGCCCGGGCGTCGAGCTCGGCGTATGTGATGTGCAGCCGCTCCGACTCGCCGTCGACGAGGAACGTGAACGCACGCTGCGCGCCGAGCCGCGCGGCGCGGTCGCGCAACAGCCGCACGAGGTCGTCGGCTGCGGCGTCGGCCTGGGGAGGCGGAGAGAGCGGCGTGGTTTCGGTCGGGTGGTGACTCACTTGGCCGTGGCGGATGACGGAGTGGGAGAGTTAGTGCGAATCGCACGGATGGGGAGCGTTCGTGACGACGACAAGCGGCGTCGGTATGGCGAAAAGCTCGCTACGGCTCCGAGTAACACGCTCTAAATGCGACTGCGGCCCGCCGCGTCTGTGCGACCGGGAAGGACCGGGTCCGCGCGAGACGAGGCGGCTCATTCTACCCGGTTGGCCGGGCTAGTGGAAAAGCGGCCTAAGGGCGCCGGCCCTCGGATCGCTCTCGTCGGGAAGCTGTGGTCACAAAAAAAGGCGGGATCCCTCGTTGGGAGTCCCGCCTTGTACTCGATGATGGCGCCGCCGCCCGGCTTCACGCGGCGGGGCGTGAATCTTTGACGACTCAGTGCTTGAACTCGACACCGAAGTTCAGACCGTTGGTGAACAAGTCGGTGCGGTCTTCCTTGAAGCCGAAGTAAGGGACGGCGAAGTCGGTCGAGTTGCCGCCGCGGTGGACGTTGCCCACGTAGTGAGCCGTGTAACCCGCCTTCACGGAGATCGACTTCGACAAGCGGTACCGGAGCTCGGCCCGCAGCTCGCCGATCGGCGAGAACTCGTGCATCGTCTTGCCCTGCACCGAGGCGGTGGTCCGGGCCGAAGCCGAGCGGTTCAAGGCGCCGGGGATGGCCTCTTCGCCGAACAAGCCGTACTGGTCAAAGTCGACGATGTTGTAGCCGAGCATGCCGCGGGCGTCGAGGATCCAGTCCCAGGCGCCGTCGTGCTGCGTCCACCGCAGGCCGAGTTGCGGCCCGAGGATTTGGTTCTCGACGTCGGTGTTGACCGTGGTGCGTCCGAAGATGCTGCCTTCGCCTTGCATGAAGAATTCATCTTCGATGTCCATGAACCGCACGCCGTAGGAGAGACGCAACGCCTGGTTGCGGCCCCGCTCCATCTTGTGCCCGGTGTCGATGTCGAGCGTCTTCACCAGTTCGACACTGTCCATTTTCGTGCGGGTGCGAGCCGTCACGGTGTCAAAGAAGACGTTGAAGGTGGTCAGGTCGCCGAAGTCGGTCAGCAAGGCGATCACCTCGTCCGGGTTGATCACGCCGTCGCCGTCGATGTCGGCCAGCACCCGCACCACGCCCGGGTTGCCGTCGCCGTCGATGTCGTCGGCGAGCCGGTCGGCGTCGATCGCCGTGTTCTCACCGTCGCCGCCGTCGCCTTCTTCCTCTAGCACGATCGTCGAGAGCAGCAGGTCGAGGGCGGTGAGAGACACCGTCAGGTTGTCGATCTGCGTGTCGAGCATATTCGGCGGGATCTCGCCCGGTGGGGGATCGTTCTGCAAAGTTGTGAACTGAGCCTGCAGAGCGGCGAGGTCGGCCAGCACGTCGTTGACAGTCGGGACAAACCCGACCTGATCTTCGTCTTCCAAGCCGTTGATCGTGGTCAGGGCGTTCTGGACGTCGCCAACGATCACGTTGATCAGCGCGTCGAGCAGCACGACGTCGGGGTTGGCGTTGGGCGGGTCGGTCTGGGCTTCGTCAAACCTCCCCAGAGCGAGGAGGCCCTGATCAACGTTCGCCGTGATCAGGCCGGCGGCGTTGTCGGTGTTGAAGGGGTCGTTGTCATCGAAGTTGGCGCCGTAGTTCCCCACGTACAGCAGGGGGCCGTAGACGGTGCCCTCAGCGGCGCCGTTGTTGTTGTTTTGGTAGTCGCGGAAGCCCTTCAGGAAGTCTTCGTTCGGCAGTCGGAAGTTGACCGCGACGCTGCCGAATCCCAAGGCGAACGTGTCGGCATTGGGACCGATGTAGTCGGGGTCCTGCAGGGGCTGACCACCGCCCGCCCCCCAAGTGCCGCCGGCCTCGGTCTCGGGCCCATCGATGATGCCGACCATCCAGCCGTTCTCGCCATCGCTGAAGCCGAACTCGTACCGCTCACCCCACGAGAAGCCGGCGTCTGGCATCGCGTCGAGGATGCTGTTGCGGACCGCGTAGGGCTGGATCGCCCCGTCTACCTTCACGCTCAATCCCGCAGCGATGTTGGCCGGATTGGTATTGAAGGTGTTGATCTCGGCTTGCAGTTGAGCAACCGTCACGAATCCCGAGGTGTCAAACGGCATCACCTCGATGTCGTCGTACTGAACGCTCGGGTCGTTCGCCTGAATGACCGCAAAGCTGAGCCCACTGTAACTGAGATTCTCAGATAGCGAGTCGATGTGGCCGAGCGAGGAGTTCTGCTCAAGGGCCGTGATCGCAAGATCGATGGTCGCCGGTTGGTACATCGTCTCGCTATCTACGAGCAGCCCTTCGTCGCCGATCTCGACTCGATCGCTCAGGGTGCCCCAGAAGGTCTTCTCGATGCTGGCGAAGTAGCCGGCGTCTTTGCGGGGCATCTGGCCATCGAGGTCGAGCTCGATCGGCTCGAACCAGCGAAGGTCGTGGTGATAGGCGACGTCGCGGGCGCCGTAGGCCTGCGCCAAACACGCCGAGGGCGTGGCGACAGCGGCCAATGCGACAAATGCCCGCACGACGTGGGCCAGTAAGATGTGGTAGGGGGTGGCTGACATCGGCTTCCTCGATCCAGAGAACGCTTTGAGGGACGCGTTGTGTATTGCTTTTTCCGGCCCCGGCGACGCACCTCGGTGCGACTCCAGAGACCGATCGTTGCAAGTGGTATCGGATCTGACGGAAGCTCCTGTTGAGTAAGATCGGTAAACCCTGACGATTTTTTGGCGTGTGCCGGTGGCGCCGGTTATCCGCCTTGAGGCGAGAAAGCGGGCGGCCTAAGGCTGCGGCCGCAGCTTCCTAGAGGGCTAGCCAGCCTAGAAACCGGTTTCTGAGGCGTCTGGCGATCCCAGGCTTGGCCCGGGGCGACGAAGTGCAAGAATGCATCTGCCGGGGCGTCGAGCTGCTCCTGCATGTCTGGCCAGCAACCAGCAGGGGGCGGAACTGCGGCAGTCCGCCAGAAAAACCAGCCAATAGGGTGGCAGGATCGAGCCGCGTCGAGGCGCCCTAAGACAGCCGTCAGGCCGAGGGGGCGAGCAAGAAGAAACGCCGTGGAATGCCGCAAATATTTACCATGAGCGCATAAAAAAGCTCCCACAGGTGGGGCAGAGACCTGCGGGAGCCGGGCGTCGAACAGTATTTAGTCGACGCTGCTATACTACCGAGGATCGCAGGCAATAGCAAGCAACTGATTTGCGAAAACGCTAGAGATTTCTGCGTAAGAAAGTGAATTAATCTGTAGATATGCGACAGCCCAGCGGCTTTGAGTCGCGTTTAGCCGCATGCTTTCCTCGTTCGGGCCGCCCTCCCGCCGCCCCAGGCCCCTACCAGGCCGGAAAGAGAATCCTTTGCGAATCGATCGACATCTCGCCAGAAAGTCCTGCAGCGCACGCGTCGCCGCCGACGCGGCGATTGCCCTCGTAGCGAAGCACGCCTTGCGACCCCCCACCTCAGGGGGACGGCGAATGACTCGCATTCTTGGCGGATTTGCCGCCTTGCTGGGGATCATGATCTCGCTTGCGGGCGCGGCCAAAGCCCAAACTGCGGCTGCCGAGCCGGCGGTTTCGAACGCCCCGCAGGACGACACCAAGGGGCCCTCGACCAAGGAGTGGGTCCGGGTCCAGCAGAACGATTCGGGCGAGCCGGTCGCCATGCAGGTGGCCATCGTTCGCTACGAGGGGACCCCGCCCGGGGCCCGACGCCCGGTGACGGTCGACCTCATCGGCGCGGTCCACGTGGGCGACGCGGCCTATTACCGCCGGCTCGACCGCCGGTTCCGCCAGTACGACGCCTTGCTGTACGAGTTGGTTGCCCCGCAGGGAACGATCATCCCGCGCGACCAGAAGGCTTCGACCCGCAACCCGCTGGGCGCCATCCAGGGAGGCATGAAGTCGATGCTCGAGCTCGAGCATCAGCTCGAACGAGTCGACTACACGCAGCCCAACTTCGTCCACGCCGACATGTCGCCCGACGAGTTGTTCGCCAAGATGGACGAGCGAGGCGAAGGGCTGGTGCAAATGTATTTCCGCCTGCTAGGCCAGGGGATCGCCATGCAGTCGGAGCAGACCGCCAAGGGCGAATCGTTCGACGCGGACCTGATTGGCGCCCTGTTCGCCCGCGATCGGGCTCGCAAGCTCAAGATCGCCATGGCGAAGCAAATGACGCAGATGGACGTGTTCCTCTCCGCCTTCGATGGCGAGGACGGATCGACCCTGATCACCGAGCGCAACATCGTCGCTCTGAAGGTGCTGAGCCGCGAAATCGAGGGCGGAAAGCGTAAGCTGGGCGTCTTTTACGGCGCAGGACACCTCAACGACATGGACGAGCGTCTGCGGACCGATTTCGGCATGGAGCCGACCAAGCAATGGTGGCTCAACGCCTGGGACCTGCGGCCAAAGTCACAGCGACGCCGCGGACGATGATTCCGGCAGGGATGGCGGGCGTGCGCCCCCCCGCTGGGTGAGATCGCCACGAATCGCCCCCCGCATGGTCCCGGAGCGGCAGAATACGGCCGGTTGGGCATTCCTAGCCCGCTGCTGGGGTGTTACAATCCGGGGCTCAACAAGAGCCGCCCATAACTCACAAGACCCCCCACCCGCCAGAGTCACGACTCGGCGAGTGCTTTGAAGGGGTTTCCAGTAAAGACACGACCTTCAGACCCGAAAGCAGCAGAATCATGGCCAAGCCCGGTCGCAAAGTGAAGAAAGCCAACCACGGAGCCCGCCCGGCGTGCAGCCGGCCGCGCAAGAGCCGCCGTCATAAGGTGCGCACCTAAGAATTGGTCGACGGACCCTCGGTAGGTTCGTGCTGTTCCTTCCTTTCGCCGACCGCGCGAAGCGTGCGTGGTCCTAGCCCCCGTGCGCCGTGCCCGCTAAGGACTTCATCCTCGATCCCTCTGGTTTCGTCTTCGACCCGCCGTTGGTAGGCATCGAGGCGATCCGTGAGCTGATCCCGCAGCGCGGAGCGATGGAGCAGCTCACCGGCATCATCCACGACGACCCCGAAGCGGGAATCGTGGCGGGCTTTAAGGACCTCACCGACGAAGAGTTTTGGGTCCCCGGCCACATGCCTGGCATGCCGCTGATGCCGGGCGTTATGATGTGCGAGGCGGCCGCCCAGATCTGCAGCTACTTCGTCATGGCCCACGACCTGCTGGGCTGCGAGATGCTCGGCTTTGGCGGCCTCGACGAGGTCCGCTTCCGCGGCGCCGTCCGGCCGGGCGACCGGTTTGTGGTGGTCGCCCAGAAGACCCAGGTCCGCCGCGGAGCGATGATCCGCTGCCGCTTCCAATGCTTCGTCGGCGAGGCGCTCGTTTGCGAGGGCCAGCTGCGTGGCATCCCGATCCCGGTCGAAGCCCTGCGGGCCGCCAGCGGTTAGCTGTTCGCCTTTAGCTGTCTGCTTAAGATGATATGTCGCCGTCTTACTCGCCAGCAGCTAACAGCCAACGGCTAAAAGCTTTCTCATGCTTTTCCCTCTCTTCGACCGCAACCCGCACACGCGGTTCCCGCTCGTCACGCTGCTATTGATCGCGGCGAATGTCGCCTGCTTCTGGCTGACGTACAACCAGCCGCGGGCCGATGCGGTGAAAACGGTTCTCGAGCGTGGCTTCGTGCCGCAGCGGTTGAGCCACGTCGGCGAGGCACAGCCGGTGATCGTGGAGCAGACGATCGAAGACGAGAAAGGCCAGCAGCGCCCGCTGCGACTCCAGCTGTCGACCAGCCCCTCGGCGGTCTACCCCACGATCCTCTCGATGATGTTCCTGCACGGCGGGCTGCTGCACCTCGTGTCGAACATGTGGATGCTGTGGGTCTTTGGCGACAACGTCGAGTACCGTCTCGGCAGACTCGTGTTCCTTGGCTACTACCTTGCCGGCGGTGTGGTGGCGGTTGTCGCCCAATGGGCTATCAATCCCGAGAGCACGGTCCCCGTGATCGGCGCGAGCGGCGCCGTGGCGGCGGTGCTGGGCGGCTACGCCGTGAGCTTCCCCAAGGCGATGGTGCGGACGCTGATCTTCATCGGTTTCCCGTTGCTGTTCGATCTGCCCGCCTTGCTCGTGCTGGGGGTCTGGTTCGCGTTGCAAATGTTCGCCGGCATCCAGGGTATTTTGGCGCCGGGCGAGGTGGAGGTGAGCGTTGCGTTCTGGGCGCACATCGGCGGCTTCCTGGCGGGCGTGGTGCTGATGCCAATGCTCGCCCTGGGCGCCTCGCCCCCCGACCTCGACTGGCGATCCGAGAGCGAAGAGCTCTTCCGTCCTAACTCGACGGATCGCTGATTTTTCTAACCGCGGATCACACGGAGGGCACGGATGCGATAGCCATGAGAAGGAGCGAGAAAGCACAAAAGACGTCTCCTGATTTTCGGCTCTAATCGGATCCCTCTCTTCGTGCTTATTGCGTCTTTATGCGGCCATTGCTATCCGTGACACCCGTGCAATCCGTGGTTCTCTCTCAAAGAAGTTTTCGATAACGCTATGGGCCGACGAGCGCTCCGTAAGATCAAGCCAGAAATCGACCTCACCGGTCGGCTCCTCTCGTACGACGACCTGCCCAACCCGTGGGACGCCGAGGCGCTGTTCAGCGAGGAGCCGCAGCGCGGGCGACCGCTCGAGGTTGAGGTCGGCAGCGGCAAGGGCCTGTTCCTGCGCCGCGCCACGGCTGAGCGGCCCGAGCACAACTTCTTGGGCGTCGAGATCGCCCACAAGTACGCCCGCTACTGCGCCGCCGAGCTCGTCAAGCAAGACGCCGACAACGGCAAGGTGCTCAGCGGCGACGGCCTGCGGCTGTTCCACGAACTGCTCCCCGACGGTGCGCTCGAGGCGGTGCACGTTTACTTCCCCGACCCGTGGTGGAAGAAACGGCACGCCCACCGGCGGGTGCTGAACGACAGGTTTCTGTTAGACGTCGCACGCACGCTGCGTGATGGCGGGCGGCTCCACTTTTGGACCGATGTGGAAGACTATTACCAGGCGACCCTCGAGCTGATCGCCACGATGCGCGGCGAGGGCCTGCCGCTGACCGGGCCGCACCCGGTCGAGGAGCGTCCGTTCGAGCACCACCTCGATTTCCACACGCACTTTGAGCGCCGCACGCGGCTGAACGACGAGCCGGTCTTCCGGGCGGAATTCGAAAGAATCGCCCGAACCGGCGGCGGGGACGGTGCGTAACTCGGGTGGCCCTTAGCGCCCTAACGAGTTAGTGTGGAACGGCCCCCTCGCCTCGATAAGCCCCAGCCGCCGTGCCCCCAGACGCCCCGATCACGACCGACCACGCCGTGGCCCACGAGCGGGCGATGCGCGATCTTGTCGAGCCGTTCTACACGCCGCTCGAGAGGCTCGGTTCGCTCACACCGGTGGGCGAAGGCGAGCTTGAGCCCGACTACCGGGCGCTGCTGGCCCACGACGACCACATGACCGTCACCCAAGAAGCGCTGCACGAGTCGCTTGTCGACGTGCGCGTGGTGGACGAGCGGTCGGGCGACGGCTGGTACTCGCGTGCGAGCGTTCTGGCTCGTCAATCGGACGGCAGGGCCGTACAGTTGGGCGTCATGCGGATCAACCTGGGCGGCTTGCCTTCGGCTGTCCGCGAGGCGATCGAGGCCCGCAAGACTCCGCTCGGGCGGATCCTGATCCGCCACCACCTGCTGCGCGAGGTCGAGCTGCTCGCGCTGTGGCGCATCGAGGCGGGACCCGGTTTGGCCGAGGCCCTAGGGATCAACGAGGGCGACACGACCTACGGCCGATCGGCGCGGATCCTTGTGGAAGGAAAACCGGTGGTCGAGCTGCTGGAGATCGTCCGGCCGTAACAACACGCCCTGCCTCCCCCACACGTGCTTGAGCATGCTCCCGACGAAAGAGACCTACGACTGCGTCGTGATCGGCGCCGGCCCGGCCGGCTGCACCGCCGCCGCGCTCGTGGCGCGAGCCGGGTTCTCGGTGCTGTTGGTCGAGCGTGAGTCGCTGCCGCGCGAGCACGTTGGCGAGTCGCTGATGCCCGAGACGTGGCGCACGTTCGAGCGGCTCGGCGTGCTCGACAAGCTACGCGCGAGCCGATTCCCTAAGAAGGTCGGCGTGCAGTTCGTGAACCACACCGGCAAGGAATCCAAACCGTTCTTTTTCCGTCAGCACGACGACCGCGACTGCGCCGAGACGTGGCACGTCGAGCGGGCCACGTTCGACAAGATGCTCTACGACCACGCCGAGGGGGAAGGCGTGGAGTGCCTCGACGGCGTCCGTGTGCTCGAAGTGGCGATGGTCGGCGACCGGACTACGGGCGTGAAGCTGCAAGCCAAAGGAGGCGCCACGGCGGTCATCGGCAGCAGCGTGGTGGTCGACGCCAGCGGTCAGTCGGCCATGCTCGCCGGCCGGTTGGGCCTGAAGCGGGTGAACCCCGACCTGAAGAAGTCGGCGATCTGGCGGCATTATCGCGGCGCCCATCGCGACGAGTCGGGCGGCGGGGTCAAAACGATCATCCTGCACACCGACCAGCAGAAGTCGTGGTTCTGGTACATCCCGCAGTCGGACGACATCGTCAGCGTCGGCGTGGTGGGCGACAACGACTACCTGCTCAAGGGCCGCGGCAAGCCGGCCCAAATCTTCGAGGAAGAGATCGCCAAGTGCGACGGCGTGGTAAGCCGCCTTGTGGGCGCCGAGCCGCTCGATGACCTGGCCGTGGCCAAAGAGTTCTCCTACTCGACCGACCGGCCGTCGGGCGACGGCTGGGTGCTCGTGGGCGACGCCTGGGGATTCATCGACCCGGTCTACTCGTCGGGCGTTTATTTCGCGATGCTCTCGGCCGACATGGCGAGCGACTGCATCATCGACGCACTGCGGGCGAAGGATCCGTCGGCCGAACGCCTGGGCGCCTGGGCCGAGGAGTTCTCCATGGGCACGAAGTGGGTCCGCAAGCTCGTCACGGCGTTCTACTCGGGCGAGTTCCGCGTCGGCAAGTTCGCGATGGATCACCCGGAGCACGTGCCGGCCCTGACCGATCTGTTGATCGGCCGGATGTTCTCGCCAGCCGTCCCGCGAATGTTTGAAGACCTCGACCCGTGGCTCGAGCGCGCCATTGCCGAGAGTGACAGGCAGAGCGACACGGCGGACGACACGATGGACGGCGGCGGTTCCGTGCCGGCGATCGCCTGATTCGCGTTCTCTTGGGCAGACACCATCGGCCGAACGGTGAAGCCGCCCACGCAATGGGTCATGAGGCCGTTCTTGATTCGCCTTTCTCGCGGCCCCTCCCATCCCCCTGGCGGGGGCGATCGGGTTACACTCCTTACTTGACCAACGGCTATTCTTCTCCAGCGGAGGCGGCGATGCGGATGGTGGTCTGGGGCCTCGTGCTCCTGCTTTTGGTGCTGCACCAGGACATCTGGTTTTGGAACGACGGCACGCTCGTGTTCGGCTTCATGCCGATCGCCCTGTTCTTCCACGCCTGCATATCGATTGCGGCGAGCGTCACCTGGTTCATGGCGACCAAGTTCTGCTGGCCAACCGGCGTCGACGACGCCCTCGCACCCACCCCGCCCGCGGGTGAGAAGGGGGGGGCCGCGTGATCCAGCTCATCATCATCGCGTGCTACCTCGGCCTGCTGCTGCTCTTGGGCATGATGGCCAGCCGGTTCTTTTCGGGCTCGAAGGCCGACTACCAGCTCGCCAGCCACTCGATCGGCCCGTTCCTGCTGTTGATGTCGGTCTTCGGCACGACGATGACCGCGTTCGCGTTGGTTGGCTCGAGCGGCGAGGCGTTCAAGGAGGGGGTCGGCGTTTACGGCATGCTGGCCTCGTCGAGCGGCATCATCCACTCGCTCTGCTTCTTCTTGATCGGCATCAAGATGTGGGACCTTGGCCGGCGGAACGGCTACTCGACCCAGATCCAGTTCTTCCGCGACCGACTGGACAGCGACAAGCTCGGCCTGCTGCTGTTCCCGATCCTCGTCGGGCTGGTGATCCCCTACCTGCTGATCGGCGTGCTCTCTTCGGGCACGGTCATCCAGGTGATCACCAGCGGCGCCCCGGGCCAGCCCGAGACCGGCGCCCTGCCCTACTTCACCGGCACGAACGGCGGCCTGCCCCGTCAGATCGGCTCGCTGGTCGTCTGCGGCGTGGTGCTCTGCTACGTCTTCTTTGGCGGCATGCGCGGCACGGCCTGGGCGAACGCCTTCCAGACCATCGTCTTCATGGTGCTCGGCGTCGTCACGTTCAGCGTGATCGCCAGCAAGCTCGGCGGCCAAGAGGGCCTGCTGGACAACCTCCGCGTGCTCGGCGAGAAGATCCCCGAGAGCAAGGCGACGCGGTCCGAGATGTCGCAGTCGAAGTTCCTCACCTACCTGCTCGTGCCGCTGTCGGTGGGGATGTTCCCCCACCTGTTCCAGCACTGGCTCACGGCCAAGAGCGCGAAGAGTTTCCGCTTGTCGGTGGTGGCCCACCCGATTTTCATCATGATCGTCTGGGTGCCGTGCGTGCTGATCGGCGTGTGGGCCGCCTCGGGCATCGTGCGGCTGCCGCCCCCGATCGCCGCGAACCCCAACAGCGTGCTGATCTTCCTGGTCAAGAGCCAGACGACCGCCGTCTTGGGCGGCTTCCTGACGGCCGGCGTGCTGGCCGCCATCATGTCGAGCCTCGACAGCCAATTCCTCTGCCTCGGCACGATGTTCAGCACCGACATCGTCTCGCACTACGCCGGCAAGGACCGCTACGACGACCGCACCCAGGTGTTCATCACCCGCGCGTTCATCATCGGCATCGTGGCGATCACTTACGGCCTGAGCCTGTTCGAGCCGCGCAGCGTGTTCACGCTCGGCATCTGGTGCTTCAGCGGGTTCTCGGCGTTGTTCCCGCTGGTCTTTGCCGCAATCTACTGGCGCGGGCTCACCAAGGCGGGCGCCTACGCTTGCGTGCTCACGGCGATCGGCGTGTGGGTCTACCTGTTCCGCGAGTCGGGCTACGGCGCCAACGGCTCCTACACGGTCGACCTGCCGCTGGGCGGCGTCACCTACGAGACGATGCCGGTGGCTACCATGGTGCTGGCGTCGACCGTGGCGCTGGTCGTGGTGTCGCTCGTCACGCCCAAGCCGAAGGCGGAAACGCTGGCTAAGTTCTTCCCAACAACGTAATCAACCACAGAGATCGCAGAGAGCACGGAGAAAGACGCACGAATAGGATGCGGACGAACGCGTATCAAAGGGATCTAAGAGGATTGAGCACACCCCTTTATCCGCGTAAATCCGCTTCATCCGTGTTTATCCGCGTCTAATTCTCTGGTCCTATATTTGTGTCCTCTGTGCTCTCCGTGGTGAATCCCCCGTGCGAATCGTCTACCTAGCCGCCGGCGCCGCGGGCATGTACTGCGGGAGCTGCCTGCACGACAACACCCTGGCCGCTGCGCTCATCAAGCGTGGCGAGGACGTGCTGCTCGTGCCGACCTACACGCCGCTGCGCACCGACGAGCAGGACGTTTCCGAGGCGCGCGTGTTCTTCGGCGGCGTGAACGCCTACTTGCAGCAGCACTCGTGGCTCTTCCGCCACACGCCGCGTTGGTTCGACCGCCTGCTCGACAGCCCCGGCTTCCTGCGATGGGTGACCAAGGGGGCGGCGAGCGTCGATCCCAAGAAGCTCGGCGCGATGACCGTCTCGATGCTCCAGGGCGAGCAGGGACGGCAGAGCAAGGAAATCGAGAAGCTCGCCGACTGGCTCGCCGACGACGTGAAGCCTGACGTGATCCACCTGTCGAACTCGATGCTGCTCGGCATGGCGCGGCGGCTGAAGGAACGGACCGGCGCGCGGATCGTTTGCGCCTTGTCGGGCGAAGACAACTTCCTCGACCAACTCAGCGAGCCGCACCACGCCCAGGCGCTCGCCCTGCTGCGTGAGCGCGCCCAAGAGATCGAGGCCTTCACCGCGCTGGGCGGCTACTACGCCGACCACATGGCCGAGTACCTCGGCGTTGACCGTGAGCGGATCCACGTCATCCCCCACGGGCTGAACCTCGAGGGGCACGGCCCGCTCGAATCAAACGCGGGAGCGGCGCCCACGGGGACGCCGCGGATCGGCTTCTTCGCCCGCGTGTGTCACGAGAAGGGGCTCCACCTGCTCGTCGAGGCGTGCGAGCGACTCGCCCGCGAGCGACCCGAGTTGCCGTTCGAATTGCGTGCTGCCGGCTACCTCGGCGGCGGCGACTGGCGTTACCTCGTCGACCTGCGCGACCGCTGTGAGCGCGGCCCGCTGGCGGGGCGGTTCCGCTACGAGGGCGAGCTCACGCGTGAGGCGAAAATCGCTTTCCTGCGCTCGCTCGCCGTGTTCAGCACGCCGACGCTCTACCGCGAGGGCAAAGGCCTGCCCGCCCTGGAGGCGCTGGCCAACGGCACGCCGGTCGTGCTGCCCGACCACGGCAGCTTCCCCGAAATCGTCGCGGCCACGGGGGGCGGCCTGCTGCACACGCCTGGCGACGCGGCCCACCTGGCCGAGCGGCTGGCCGAGCTGCTCGCAGACCCCCAGCGGGCCCAAGCGCTCGGCCTCGAGGGAGCTGCGGCGATCCGCGACAGGTTCCACGCCGACGGCATGGCCGAGGCCACGGGGGCACTTTACCGCCGTTTGCACGGCATTTGAGGCCACCGCGGCGGGCACAGAGCGGGTGAGGCGGAGGGCGTAAGTCCCCCGGAGGGCATCGGAGGCCCGCCGATCCCGGGGGCCCTCCTCCCCTCGGCCTCCGTACGGGAGCCCTTGGCGCCGGCGCCCCGGCGCCCTAAGATGCGGGACTCGCTCGCATGCGCGGGCCCCAAGCCAATTACCCTGATCCTCGTGAAGGGCCGCCCCACGCGGCCAACCAACGCCATGGCATTCGTCAAGCGACGCTCGAATAAGAAGAAGATCAAGACGCCCAAGAAGGACCCGATCTTCGTCGACGGCGTGAAGCCCCGGCCGATGTACGTCGACTACAAGGACCTCGAGCTCCTGGGCAAGCTCACCAACCGCCACGGCCGCATCGTCAGCCGTCGCAAGAGCGGTTGCCACGCCGCGAGCCAGCACGCCGTGGCCCGCGCCATCAAGCGCGCCCGCTTCATGGCTCTGATGCCGTACGTGGGCGACTGATGACGGGTCAATGACCAAATGACTAAAGCCCCAATGGCCAATGCTTGCTCGCAAGCCGTATTGGTCATTGGGGCTTGGTCATTGGCCATTCTGTTTCTCAGTCAACGCACCGCTTGACTAGTAACGCCGAGACAGCGACGGGATCACTGTGGGCCAAACTTTCAAAACCCGCCGGCTCGTCGAGTTCTCCGACACCGACATGGCGGGCATCGCCCACTTCTCCGCGTTCTTCCGCTGGATGGAGTCCGCCGAGCACGCCCTGCTGCGTAGCACGGGGCTGAGCGTCTTCGACATCCCCGCCGAGGTCGACCTGCCCGACGGCGCCTCGCTCAGTTTCCCACGCGTCAAGGCGTCGTGCGATTACCGCTCACCGGCCCGCTGCGAGGACGAGCTCGACGTGGCGGTCACGATCGGTCGGCTGGGCGCCAAGAGCGTGACTTACAAGGTCCGCTTCTCTTTGGACGGCAAAGAACTCGCCGAGGGCGAAGTGACGAGCGTCTGCTGCGTCATCCAGCACGGCAAGCCGCCCGCCTCGACGCCGATCCCCGCCGAGGTGGCCGACA
The DNA here is from genome assembly GCF_007859945.1 of Pseudobythopirellula maris. Classification (GTDB taxonomy): domain Bacteria; phylum Planctomycetota; class Planctomycetia; order Pirellulales; family Lacipirellulaceae; genus Pseudobythopirellula; species Pseudobythopirellula maris. Next base: position 481,102 of record NZ_SJPQ01000003.1, read on the forward strand.
AGCTGCGGCCGTTCGTCGCGTCATGAGTTTGTTAGTCGCTAGTCGCTAGGCGCTATTTTTTCGAGAACTAACGCTTAGCGACTAACAACTTCCAGCTCTTCTCCCTTGCTTCGTCGCTGCGGTCGCCGGACAATCGGGGCATGGCCGATCTCATCGTTGAAAATCTCACGAAGTCGTACCCCACCCCCGCCGAGCCGCTCGAGGTGCTGCGCGGCGTCGACTTCCAGCTGAGCCGCGGCGAGAGCGTCGCGGTGGTCGGCCCCAGCGGGTGCGGCAAGAGCACGCTGCTCTCGATCCTCGGCACGCTCGAGTCGCCGAGCGGCGGCTCGGTTCATCTGGCGGAAGTCGACCCGTTTGCGCTCGGCGCCAAGGGGCTCGCACGCTTCCGAGCGGATCAGATCGGCTTCGTGTTCCAAGAGCACCATTTGCTGCCGCAATGCTCGGTGCTGGAGAACGTACTGGCGCCGCTCTTGGCCGATCGGTCGACCACACCCCAAGACCGCGAGCACGCCGCCGCGTTGCTCGAGCGCGTCGGCTTGGCCGACCGGCTCACGCACCGCCCGGCGGAGCTCTCGGGAGGCGAACGGCAGCGGGTGGCGATCGCCCGCGCGTTGGTCCGCGGGCCGCTCCTGCTGCTGGCCGACGAACCGACAGGCAACCTCGACGGCGCCACCGCCGCGGCGATCAGCGACCTGCTTCTCGCCCTGCAACAGGAACGCAACGGCATGCTCGTCGCGGTGACGCACAGCAGCGATCTGGCCAACGCCATGGGCTCGCAGCTGCGGCTCGAGGCGGGCAAACTGCACACGCTCGCGCCCAGCTAACGCGGACCCTCGCCCCACCCCACCGTGCGTCCATGCCCCACACGCTCGAAGAACTCGCGCAAGCCGACCTCGCCACCCAGCGCAAGCAAGCCGACGCCTTGGCGGCGGGCTGCGGCGACGCCGAGGCGGCCTCTGCCTGTGCGGCGGCGCTCGAAGAGATGGGCCCACCAGCGGCCGACTTGCTGCCCGAGCTCGTGGTGCTGCTCGCCGCGGAGGCGGGCGACACGGCCTACTGGGCCGCCACGCTCCTCGGCCGACTCGGCGAAACGGCCGCCCCCGCCGTCGCTTCGCTCACGCGGCTTGCCGTCAGCGAGCTGCCGCTCGCCGCCCGTGAACGGGCCGTCTGGGCGTTGGGCGAGATCGGGCCTGCGGCCCGCGAAGCGGCGCCAACGCTCGCAAAGCTCGCCCTATCGGACGAGCCACGCATGGCCCGCTTGGCCCAGAAGGCGCTCGACCGAGTCGGCGCCGTCTAGCTCCCTTGCCCCAAGGGGTAAGGGGTGAAAGTCACCTCTTTGATCGCGTAGAGCGCGTTCTCGGTTCGCAGGTAGAGCACGCCGTTGGCGATCGCCGGCGACGAGGCCATCGGCTCGCCGAGGTCGTTCTTCGCCAAGATCTCGAAGTCGGGCCCCGTGCGGGCCACGGTCACGACGCCGCGACGCGAGGTCAGGTAGATCTTGCCGTCGGCCACCACGGGCGACGCGCGGTGGCGGTCGGACTCGGTGCGTCGGCGGTAGATCACCTCACCGGTCTGGGCGTCGATGCAGCTGAGGGCGCCGTCCTCGCCGCAAAGATAGACGTAACCGTCCGCCACGATGGGCGAGGGGATGTCGGGAGTACGGCCGAGCAGCTTCCAGAGCACACGGTCCGAGTTCGTGATCGCGCCGATGCCGCCCGGCAGCACGCCGAAAACCGGTCCGCGTTTGGCCGTGGGGATCACGATCAGATTGCCCCCGACCGCGGGCGAGGCGACAAAGCGAAAGGAGCTGTGGTAGGTCCCGGGCGGATTGAGCCCTCCCAACCGCCAAACCTCTTTGCCCTCGACCAGGTCGTAGGCGATCGTGTGGTCGGCGCCGTGGGTCAACAAGAGCGCGTCGAGGCCGGAGCCGAAAAAGACGGGCGAGGCGTAGGAGTGCTCGCTCTCGCCGCGGGCGCCGGTGCGCCGCTCGGTCGACCAAATCTCCTCGCCGTCGTTGAGGTCGAGGCAAGCTACCCGGGCCTCGTTCGTGTCCGCCTCGCCGTCGCCGTGAATGATTTGCAGGTACACACGTCCGTCACGGATGATCGGCGTCGAGGTGTAGCCGAAGAAAATATTGAGTTCGCCGTAACGCTCCTGGAGATCGACGCGCCAAACCGGTTCGCCAGTGGTTCGGTAGCAGGCCAGTTGCCCGTCGCCTGAGGCGGCGACCAGGAGGTCGCCTTCGATCGACGGGGAGGCGGAGGCGTAGTTCCCCTCGTCGCCGCGGATCTTTTTGTTCTTGTCGGAGAGAGTGCGTCGCCAAAGCTCTTCGCCGTCCGTCGAGAAGCCCAACAGCAGCAACTCCTCGCCGTCGGCGGTCGTGAGAAAGATTCGGTCGCCCGCCACGATCGGCGTCGACCCAGCCGGGCCGGGCAACTCGGTGCGCCAAAGGACGTTCTTCTCCGGCCCCCACACTCGCGCCACGCCCGTCGAGGTCGACACACCGTTCTGATGCGGGCCACGCCAGTGAGGCCAGTCCTCGGCGATTGAGTTCGTTGCGACGAGAACCAAGGAGGCAAACATCGCCACCAAGGTCGGGGGTCGTCGCACGCGCACGCGGTATCGCATGGGTGGTCTTGGGAGGGGAGGGAGGAATATGAGGGGGGGGCATTAAGAATCGGCCCGGTTCCGACGGGCTGCCGCCCTGGCTCTGTCCGAACCGGGTTCCCACAAGACTACACTATGGTTGGCAGAGCCAGGCAACGCCTATCCAAAAAATATCACTGATGAACATCACTTCGATCCCGCAAGTCTATCGCAACGCGAATCGTTGGCGCGAGATCCTCTCGGTATTAAGTAAGCATGGCTTGGCGAACTGGGTTGCGCGTGTTGAATTGCCCACCTTCGCCAAAGGCTTGTTGAAAAAGCGCAACACGGACAACGCGGGCGCTGTGGGCAAAGAGCAACGCGTTCGGATGGCCCTGGAGGAGCTAGGTCCCACGTTCATCAAGCTGGGCCAGCTGCTAGCGACCCGCCCTGATCAGGTGGGTGTCGAGCTTGCCGAGGAACTGACGCTCTTGCAAACCGCCGCGCCGGCAGACTCCTGGGAAGACGTGCGCCGCACGATCGAAGTGGACCTCGGGTCAACCGTCGAGCAGCTCTACGCCCACTTCGACCATCAGCCCGTCGCCTCGGCTTCGATCGGACAGGTCCATCGCGCGCGGATGCACGATGGGACCGAGGTGGCGGTCAAAGTGCGACACGTTGGTATCGAGAAACGGATCAGCGTCGACGCCGAGATCCTTGTCGGGCTAGGCGAATTGGCCGAGAGGCTTCCCGATTTGCAGCCCTACCGCCCCAAGGCGACCGCCATCGAGCTGCAGCGTTCGCTGCGGCGTGAACTCGACCTGAACGAAGAGCGGCGGCGTATGGTTCAGTTTCGCGAGGCGTTCGCGGGCGACGCCCGTGTGCGGATCCCGCGTCCCTACGCCGAACTCTCCTCCGAACGGGTGCTGACGCTCGAGTGGCTCGACGGCGAGAAGCTGTCGAGCCCCGCCCTCGCCCAACGCCCCGACGCCTGCCTCGGCCAACTCGCCCGCAACGGCGCGGGGGTCTACCTCGACATGATCTTCGAGCACGGCCTGTACCACGCCGACCCCCACCCGGGCAACATCCTGGTGCTGCCCGACGGCGTGATCGGGCTCTTAGACTTCGGCATGGTAGGCCGGATCCCCGACGCCCTGCGCGAAGACCTGGAAGACATGCTCATGGCGATCGTGTCCGATGACCCGGCGATGCTGGTGAGCGTGCTGGGGCGGATCGGATCGGTTCCCACGGACCTCGACGAGGCGGCCTTCACCGCCGAGGTGACGGAATTCGTCGACCACTTCGGCCGGCAGAACCTGCGCGGCTTTGACTTGGCCGGCGCCATGGCCGAGTTGATCGGCGTGCTGCGGCGGCGGCGCGTGCTGCTCCCGCCCGCGTTGGCGATGCTGCTCAAGCTGCTGGTGATGCTCGAGGGAACCGCCCGCCGCCTGGAGCCCGACTTCAGTTTGCTGGAGCTCGTTGCGCCGATGCAGCGCAAGATGGTGCTGCGGCGGCTCTCGCCACGCCGCCAGGCGAAGAAGGCGCGGCGTTTCTATGGCGAGCTCGAACAACTTGCCGAGGAGACGCCTCGCCGGCTGCGCGAGGTGCTGAGCCAACTGCAGACCGGCACGTTCGAGGTGCACCTCGACCACCGCGGTTTGGAGCCCTCGGTCAACCGGCTGGTGCTCGGGCTGCTCACCAGCTCGCTGGTGATCGGCTCGTCGCTGATGCTCAGCAACAACGTGCTTTCGGTTTACGGCGTGTCGGCGCCGGGGGTGGTGGGATTCGCCCTCAGCGCGGTGCTGGGGCTGCGGCTGATCCTGGCGATCAGCAAGTCGGGCTGGATCGACCGCGACTAACCCGCGATCGCGTGGGCCGGCGGCTCGCGCGTCGTGCTAGCGTCCTGCCGTGGATCGGCATGGCGGCGGGTGGGGTGCTCTGCTACGGTCGCCCCCCACCGACCTTCCGACTCGACGCCGTCGCGGCTCACGCTGCGCCGGTTCAGTCCGCCGTCACCGTCAGCAATGCTTGAGACATGAAGCGAAGCCGAACCCTCACGCTCATTAGCTGCGCCTGCCTCGGCCTGGCCGCGGGGTGCCAATTCCTGCCAGGCGGGGGCCCCAGTTGGCGCCCGTTCGGGGGCCCGCAGCTGACCAGCTACCAAACCCCCGGCAAACGCGTCGAAGAGGTCCGCACGATCGCCGCCCAGGCGGACGGGACCAACTCGCCCGGTCAGCAGGGGGCGGTGGCCGACCTCGTCAAACGGCTGCCGAACGAGCCCGATCCGCTGGTGCGCGAAGAGGTGCTGGTTTCGCTCGCCAAGTTCAACGTGCCTTTGGCGCGACAAGCGGTGCTAGCGGGACTTTCGGACGACGACCATTACGTCCGCAACAAGTGCTGCCAACTGGCGGCCGAGGCCAAAGACCCCCAGGCGGTCACGGCGCTCGCCCGTGTGGCGGCCGAGGACAGCGAATTCGATGTTCGTGTCGCCGCCGTCAACGCCTTGGGCGGCTTCAACACCCCCGCCGCTCAGCGGGCGCTCATCCCCGTGCTCGAAGACCGCGACCCGGCGATGCAGTTCGCCGGAGTCAAAGCGATGCGTCTGCAAACGGGCCGCGACCTTGGCGGCGACGTGAGCGCGTACCTTGCGCTCGCCAAGCAGAGTGTCGACGGCGCGGCCCCGGCCGGCGCCGCGCCCGGCGGCGCTCCCCCGGTGGCTACCGAACCCCCTACAGCGGTTGCTAGCAAGCCTTGGTGGCGGCCCTTCTGATCGCGACTTGAACAAAATTACCCCCAATCGGTGTGCGGGTCTTCGTCAGCGATGCGCCTTAGGCGCTCTCCCTCACCAAGTCGCTGATCTCTTGCGCGGCATTGACTGATTTTTGACCGTTCAGGTCCCGATACCAAGTTGCATACGGGAACTACTGCGCCGGGCCCACGCGTTCGGGCTGCAGTGGTGCGGGACGGCGTCGATACGGCGACGCGAGGCGGAACGACACGCCCTGGGGTGCACAATGCTGAAGCTGAGGGAACAGGGCGCAACACACGGCGAGAAACTCGCACCGAGCCGCAGAGCTGGGTTGTTGCTAACTTGCTGCTGCACCGCGTTGGCTGCCTGCGGAGCAAACGAGTCGCAGGCCGACGACGCGATCGGACCTCTGCTCGGCGGAGGTGGGGTTCAAGTCGATCGCATCCTCTCGCGGGCCGACATCCGCGACCTGCGACTGGAAGCGCCGGCGCCGCGCGTGGCTTTGCGTCCTGGCGCGACACGCTCGCCCGTGTCGTCCTACCCGGAAACCCTCGACGAGCTCCATGCGCCCCTCGCCCTGCGGGAGCCGGTCGGCGGCCCCTCGGCCAAGGGCGCGGGCAAACTCTCCGAGGCCTTCAACGTGCCGCGTCTGGCGGCGCCGCCGATCACCCCGATCGGGGAAGACGACCTCGACACGTCGTTCGAGTCGGCCGAACCAATCACGGAGCCGAGCCCGAGCGCGGGCCCGGTGCTGAGCGACGCGAGCGAGCCGGCGCCGCTCTCGCCGCCCAAGAACCTCAAGCCGCTCGGCGACGCCGTGGCGATCGACGACAAAGCGATCGCCACCGACACCGACACCAAGGCGAAGACGCCAGCGGACGAGTCATCCGCCGATACCGCCACCGATTCGCCGGTCCTGGCAAAGCGACCCACCTCCAAGGGACCGCGTGCGCTGAAGCCCAAGGCCGAATCGCAAGAGAGCGAGCCCGTCACGGCCCGGCCCGAGGCGACTCCGTCCGAAAAGGCTGAGCCGAAAGCAGCCGAGCCCGCCGCCAAGCCGCAGGCCGAACCGCAGGCGGAGCCCGACACCGAAATCGACGAGCAGGAGCCGGTGGCGGCGGCCCCCGTCGAGCCGCCCAAGCCGCTCTCGCGGAACTTGATGCGGCTCAAGCCGCGACTGCGCACCGTGCTGTCGTACTATTACCGCCAGCCGCTCAACAGCATCGAGCACGACCCGTGGGAAGTGATGCACGGCATGCTGGCCTACGAGCTGCACAGCCGCGTGCTCGACAACGGGCCCAATGGCGACCCGATCACGGCGATCGGCTACCTCTGCTACAACAAGCCGTGCAAGCGGCTGCAGATGATGCGCGTCTCGCCCGAGGGCGAGCTCGACGTGCGGGTGGGAGTCGGCATGCAGGGCCACAAGGGGCAGCTGCTCGCGATGCTGGCCCAGTGCAACGTGAGTCCCGACTACCCGATCCGCGTCGACGGGCAAGAGTTCACGATCCACGACCTGATCCGCGCCGAGCAGAAAACCTGCTACACGAAGACCGAGCTCACGTTCAAGCTGATCGGCTTGATGCACTACCTCGATTCGGACGCCCGCTGGGTGAACGACCAGGGCGAGGCGTGGGACATGCCCCGGCTGGTGCGTGAGGAGCGTGAGCAGCCGATCCGCGGCGCCGCCTGCGGCGGCACGCACCGCCTCGGCGGCCTGAGCCTCGCGATCCAGCACCGGCTGGGGCGCGGCGAACCGATCGACGGCGAGTACGCCGCCGCCGACAAGTTCATCAAGGAGTATCAGAACTACGCCTACCGCCTGCAGAACCAAGACGGCAGCATGAGCACCGAATGGTTCCGCGGCCCCGGGGCCGAGGAAGACATCGACCGCCGCATCCGCACGACCGGCCACACGCTCGAATGGCTCATCTACTCGCACTCGGACGAAGAGCTGCGAGACTACCGCATCTACCGTACGGTAAGCTACCTGACCAACCTGATGGCCACGAACGCCGACCACGACTGGCACAAGGGCTCGATCGCCCACGCCCTGCACGCCCTGGTGATGTACGACAAACGGGTTTTCCAGCCTTTCGACGTCGCGCCCGACGGGCTGGCCGAATCGCTGCCGCCGCAGCCGGGGGCGTCGCTGTACCGCAACTACTCGATGTACCGCGGCGTGATGCGTAACAGCCCGTCGAAGCCAAGCGGGTTCTTCGGGCTGTTCGGCACGTCTCAGAAGCCCTCCTCCTCGAGCCGCCGCTGATCGGCTGGCCGAGCGGGGGCGCCAGGACCGACTGGCGTGCGGGCGCGGAGCGGACAAGACAGAGAAACTATGCGGGCGGATCGGATTGAATCGCTTGCCCTCCTCCGCTAGATTGCCACTCGGAGGGCCGGCGTCGATCGGCGCCTCTTTTGCGGCCCTAGTTTTCTGCGGCTGTGGTACGGACGGCCCCGCGAGCGACCCCGGATGGCGCCCCCTAAGAAATTCAGCGATCAGCTGCAAGCGTTCTGCGAATCGGCCGTCAGGTTGGCCGAACTGCACGACGCCAAGGCGATCTTGTTCCTCGTCGAGCGCCCCACCGATTGGGAGCGGCTCGAGGAGGCGATCGGCAAGCACACGCTCATCGTGGCCGCCGACACCGAAGAAGAGCTCACCGGCGCCCTGGGCGACGACGCCGAGGGCTCTTTCGACACGATCGTGCTCAACTCGCCCGAGTCGTCCGTCTACGAGCGGCTCACGCAGGCCCTGCTCGAGGCGGTCGCCGAGGAGTTCATCGGCCCCTCCGACGCGGTCGTTGCCGCCTACAGCGGGTTCGAATCGGGCACGATCGACTCGCTGAGCTTGATCCAGCTCGACGACTACCTCGGCCGGCTAACGATCCGCGACCTCAGGCAGCTGAACACCAAGACCCCGACCGAGACGCTCAAGCTGGTCGTTGACCTGGCTGTTGAGATCGGCCGCGAGGGACGCGAGGGCAAGCCGGTGGGAGCCCTGTTCGTGGTGGGCGAGCACCGCAAGGCGCTCGAGTACTGCAAGCCGATGGGCTTCGACCCCGTGAAGGGTTACAGCGCGACCGAGCGCAACCTGTTCGACGCCAAGGTGCGCGAGGGGGTCAAGGAGATCGCCCAGATGGACGGCGCGTTCATCGTCTCTTCCAAGGGGACGGTGATGGCCTCGGCCCAACACCTGGCGCCCCCGCCCTCGAGCGACATCTCGATCAGCAAGGGGCTGGGCGCCCGCCACTGGGCCGCCGCCCAGATCAGCCGCGCGTTGGAGTGCGTCGCCCTGGCCGTGAGTGAATCGAACGGCACGGTGCGGCTGTTCCAGAACGGCGAGGTCGTGCTGCGGATCGAGCCTTTCCGCCGCGCAATGAAGTGGAAGGACTTCGAGACCGACGCCCCCGACCGCCCCGAGAAAGAGGGCAAAGCGAAGGAAGCGAAGTCGAAAGACGCCAAGTCGAAGAAAGAATCGAAGTCGGCCAAGACCGCCAAGAAGGCCCCCAAGGCCGGCGACTCGAAAGAGTCGGCCGAGGCCTGAGCGGCGCTCACAAGCTAATCACGAGCCGATCACTTCCAGCATCCGCGCGCGGACCGAATCGATCCGCTCCGGGTCGGTGAGCTTCTCGCTGTCGCGTTCGGTAACGTAAAACACGTCGACCACGCGATCGACCGACGTGGCGATCTTCGCGAAGCGGATGATCAGCCCCATCTCGTGCAGCGCGAACGCCAGGTCGTACAGCAAGCCTTGTCGGTCGTGGGCGAAGACCTCGACGATGGTGAACTCGTCCGACAGCTGATGGTCGAACCGCACCTCGGGACGCTGATTCGACAACTCGGCGCCCGCGCGAACGGCCGCGGCGCCCCAGATCCGAGGGAACCGCGGCGTGTCCGAGTTGTCGATCGAGGCGGCCATGCCGCGGCACAGCTCGTCGACGCGCGACGCCGACCACTCGCGGGCGGCGGCCGCGGCGGTGGCGTTCTTCTTGGACCCGGGCGGCGTCGCCATGGGGGGCGAGGCGTTGGGGTCGTCGGCCATGAAGCGCAGCAGCAGCAGACCGTCCTCCAGCACGGCGGTCTCGGCCGACAGGATGGCGAGCCCCTTGCTGCTCAGCGCCCCGGCCATGCCGGCGAACACGCCGCGCCCGCTGCCCTGGTCGATGGCGGCGAAGGCGACGAGCGTGCGGCCGTCCTTCGCGTAGCGTCCCCAGGTCACGCCGCGCCCGCCGCTCAGCGTGCGGGTGCGCCGGAGCACCTCGGCGATCTCCTGCGGGGTGAGCAGCGTGATCGCCGAGTCGGGCAGCGCGTTGAACTTCTTCTCGCAGTCGAGGCTCCGCTGCTCGTCGGGCGTGAGCAGAGCCCAAACGGCCTTGTGGACCGACTCGCGGCGGTCCTCCTCGCGGCGCCGGGTGTCGGTCAGCCGCTCGAACGTGCGGCTGTACAGGTCCGCCAGCACGCCCGCCTTCCAGTCATTGAGCACCCCCGGCCCCACGGCCGACAGGTCGGCGCAGGTCACCAGGTAGAGCAGCGTCAGCGTCCGCGTGTTGCCCACGAGCTTGGCGAACGAGTCGACCACCTCCGGGTCGCTCGTGTCACGCCGGAAGGCCAGCAGCGACATCGACAGGTGCTGGCGGACGAGCAAAGCCAGCAGCTCGCCGTCCTCCTCGCTCAGCCGCAGGCGCCGCGCCGTTTCGCGGGCGATCTCCTCGCCCAGCTCGCTGTGGTCACGGTCCCGGCCCTTGCCGAGGTCGTGGATCAGCAGCGCGAGGTGCAACAACCGCTTGTCGCGCGTGCGGCGGTAGGTGCGTCCCAGGCGGTCCTCGCGGTCGGCGAACTCGGTCGCCTCGTTGACCGCGCGGATCGAGTGCTCGTCGACCGTGAACTTGTGGTACTGGTTGAACTGCAGCAGGCAGCGGGCGTGGGTGAACTCGGGGATCATCCGCTCGAGCACGCCCAGCTCGTGCAGCCTAAAGAGCAGCGGCCCCAGCCGGCTCGGGTTGCTCAGCACCCGCAGGAACCGTCGCGAGGCCGCCTCCGACGGCTCGCGGTCGTAATTCGGCGCCGACCGGTAGACCAGGTACCAAGTGTCCTGGGCGATGCGGCGGTCGTTCTGTCGGGCGAGGTCGACCAGACGGATCGCCTCGTCGGTCCGTGTGCGGAGCTTCTCGCGACCGCTTGCCGTGGCCGAGATCTCACGCATGCCGACCACGTAATCGTCTTCGATGGCGCGCGACATGACCGGGCCGAGCACGCGTTCGACCGCCGGCTTGGGCGCGGTCAGCTCGCTGATGCGGCTCGCCAGGAACCACACGTTGCTCGCGTGGCGGAAGTAGTCGCGCATGAACGACTCCACGGCCCGCAGCCCCGGCGTGTCGCGGTAGCCCATCTTCTCGGCCAGGCGCAGCTGCTCGGCCCGGGTCAGCAGGTCCTGGGCGTCGCCGGCGTGGAAGTGCAGCTCGTTTCGGGTGCGGAGCAGGAAGTCGCGGGCCGAGCAGAGCCGGCGGTGGTCGAACTTCGAGAGCGCGTCCATCGACCGCAGCCGGTCGAGGTCGCCCGTGCCGGTTTTGATGAACCACAACCAACGCAACAGGTGCAGGTCGCGGAGGCCGCCGCGCGAGCGTTTGATGTTGGGCTCGAGGACGTAGACGGACTCGCCGTACTTCTTGCGTTCCGCCCGCCGGGCCGCCACGAAGTCGGCGCACGCGACGGCGTCGCGTTTCCTCAGCGTTTGCGTGATCGCCGTGAGATACGACTCGAACAGCGGGAGGTCGCCCACCAGGTGGCGCGACTCGATGAGCGAAGTGGCGACCACCGGGTCTTGTCGCGAGAGTTGCAACGCCTCGTCGGTCGTGCGGAGGCTCTGCCCCAGGTCGAGTCCTACGTCGAACAGCCGGCGGGTGAACCATCCGGCGACACGCTCGCCGAGCCGGCGTCCCACCGGGTCGGGCGTGCAGAGCACCATCAGGTCGACGTCCGAGCTGGGCGCCATGCGGCGTCGCCCGTAGCCGCCGTGGGCCACCAGAGCGCAGTGCGTGCGGATCTGCTCGGCCTCTTGCGGGCCGGCGTCGTCGAGCAGCTCGCGCCACGCCTCCGAAACGACCTCGTCGACCACCGTGGTGAGCTTGGCGCAAACCAGCGTGGGGTCGAGCCCGCGGTCGTGGAGCACGCGGATCTGCTCACGCTTCTCCTGCAGCCGAACGCGGGCCGCGGCCACCGCTTGGCTGGCCGCAGACGGTTCGTTGCTCTGAGGAGGTGGGGCCACTGTCGCCGCCGATCCGTTTTCAACCAGAGGGGGGCTAAAGGGCGCTCACACCCGATGGATGGGCGCAACCAAGCCCACGCCGAAGGCGTGCGCCCTTAGAAGTGGGACCCGCTAGGCGTATCAGAGGGCCTCGGGGCCGGTCTCGGCGGTGCGGATGCGGATCGTCTCGGACAGATCCGTGATGAAGATCTTGCCGTCGCCGATCTGGCCGGTTTGAGCCGACTTGAGGATCGTGTCCACGGCGGTCTGCACCCGATCGTCGTCGATGGCGATCTCGATCTTAACCTTCGGCACGAAATCGACGGCGTACTCGGTGCCGCGGTACATCTCGGTGTGGCCCTTCTGCCGGCCGAAGCCGCGGACCTCCGTGATGGTCATGCCGGCGATGCCCTGCTCAGTGAGAGCGTTCTTGACGTCTTCGAGCTTGTAGTGGCGGACGATCGCTTCGAGCTTCTTCATCTTAACGGGCTCCTTGCGGTAACTATGCCGGCCGCTTGGGGCCGTTCTCGACTCGTGCCTCGGGGGCCCGCCGAATCGCCTGATAAGTGGGCGCTGGCGGACGCCCCTTGGGGGGGTCGTTCCAACCAGCTTAGGTTACTAATCGTCGGGCCCTACGGATACTACTCCCCGGCGAGCCCCAAGGATAAATCGCCGCCGCCCGCGCGTAAAGCGCCGCCACCCGGGCCGCGGCGGGCTCGCTAGGTAATCCCGGTGAGGCCTCCCAGCAAAGCGGCCGGGGGAAGTTCGCCCCCCCTCGGCCCGCTCAGCCCTTCTCCCACGGCGTGTCGCCCACGCCCTGGGCGTGGTTTGCCGAGCGGGCGAGCACGAACAGCAGGTCGCTCAGCCGGTTGAGGTACCTGAGCGGCTCGTCACGGAGCGATTCCTGCTCGAGGAGCGTCACCACCCCCCGCTCGGCCCGGCGGCAGACGCAGCGGGCCAGGTGCAGCTGGGCCGACACGGCCGTGCCCCCCGGCAGCACGAACTGCTTGAGCGGCGGGAGCGTGGCCTCGTGGCTGTCGATCGTTGTTTCGAGCGACACGATGTGCTCTTCGCCCAGCGCCGCCGTGCCCCGGGCCTCGGGGTCAAGCGTGGCCAGTTCCGAGCCGAGATCGAACAGCCGGTTTTGGATTTGTGCGAGGAGCGCGTCGCCGTCGGCCCAGGGGCCGCTGCCGTCGCCGACCGAGGCGAGCGGGCTGCGGGCGAGCTCGGCCCGCGCCACCCCCACCGCCGCGTTGAGCTCGTCGACCGTCCCGTAGGCGGCGATGCGGAGCGAGCTCTTGCTGACACGGCCGGGGCCGTAGAGCGAGGTTTCCCCGCGGTCTCCGGTGCGGGTGTAGATTTTCATGCGTAGATTTTCGTGCGGGGACAATCGTTTGTAACGGCGTTTGATTTCTGAAACACGGCCCATCATAGCGCAGGGGGTCAACCCGCAAAGCCCCACCCCGCGACCGCGTTCCCCGAGAAATACGGCCGGCGGCTGTGGGCTTTTCGCCACCCGGGGCCGGCGGAGTGGTCGGCCGCAGCGTTCCGGTGCTTCCGGTTTTTCCGCTCCCTGAGGGCGGTTTCTCGTACCCGCAATCGCAGGGCCCGAACCGTCTGTTCTGGTGACCTACGATTAAGCATCTCGCGACCCCGAAGGGTCTGTGGGCGCCGCTTACCGCGGCGGGGTCAAAGTGACCCGATGCGTAAGGATTCGGGGAAAGCCCCGGGGCCTCGCGACCGATCCACCAACACTGTATCGACCGAGACTCAAACGATGGGCTTCCTGAAGAACTTCTTCACGAATGTCTACGAGGACGTGGAGCAAAAGCCCGCGCCGATGCACAGCAGCTTCGATTCGCTCTCTGAAGAAGAGCTCGAAGCCCACCTGGGCGTCTCGCGCTACGGCGACTTTCAGCTCTCCGACGCCGTCAGACCAAGCTACAACCTCGAGGTCGTGCCGCGCGCCGGCTTCCGACACGACGTGTACCGCGATGAAGAATCGCGGTCCGACGTGCCGGTCGTCATGGCCGCCGCCTCGAAAGAAAACCTGCTCGACACGTTCATGTCGCTGCTCGAGCCGCTCGGCCCGGTGGTCGACGTCGTGCTCGAGACCAGCCACTCGAGCGGCGGCGGGGGACACACGGACCTCTACCGTGAGCACATCGACATGCCGATCCTGCAGAGCATCCTGTGGGACTTCGAGGAGCTGCTCACCAACGACGGCTGCACCGGCGTGGCCGTGCTCAACCCGCGCACCCCGCAAGAGGTGCAGCTCGACGAGCACAAGTTGCTGATCGTTTACGGCAACGAGCTGACGGCTTACGAGGGCGTGCTGATCGACCACCACGTCGACTGCGACGAGGAGATCCGCTTCATCACCGAGGCCGAGCACGTCCACTCGACCACCGAGCGGTACATCCAGGAGTTCGCCGAGCTGAAGATGCGGCTCGGCATGGACGGCGGCCTCTGAGCCCCGTTCCGACTCAGACGCCAACGCGACAAAAAAAGCCCCGGCCAACTATGGCCGGGGCTTTTGTCGTTTCCGTCTGTCGGCTCAACGCTTAAGGCAGCACGCCGATCACCGCGGCCGCCCCGGCCGCCTCGAACGCCACGGCGCGCCAGGTGAACGGCACCGCGTGAACCATGTACGGGGCGCAGCTGCCCGGCCGGTAGTAGCCGAGCGTGTACATGCACTCGCTGGGCGGCGTCAGGCCCATCTTGTAGGGCAGCACCGGCAGTGTTCCGAAGAAGTGGACACCCGAGACAATCGGCTGGACGTACGGGCCCCACGAGTGGCCGTAACGCTCGAGTTGCAATTGCTCGAAGTAAAGCGGCTTGTGGCACAACGCCGAGGCCTTCCACATGTAGGTGACCCCTTCCCAGCTGCGCGGCGAGTAGACCGAGCCGTCGTCGACCGAGCACTCGTACGGGAAGTCTTCTCCGGCGACCCCTTCGACGCCGATGAACAGGCTCATGTCCGACAGGCGATTCGCCTTCAGCTCGGCCAGGTCCTCGTAGCAGTTGCGCATCGCTTGGGCGCTGGGCGACCCGTCGTCGAGCGGCTCCGCTCCTCTGGGGAACGCGGCCGGAGGATCGACCGGCGTCATCGGCTCGTTGCGAGGTGTGGGCCCGCTGTCGAACGGCAGGGTTTGGTAGACCGACCCCTGATCGGAGGGCTCTTCGTAGGCCGGTTCCTCGTTGACGGGTTTCTCGTTGACGGGGTCCTCGTCGAAGGTCGGCTCCTCGAACGGATCGGGGCTCTCCGGCAGCGATTCGAAGGTCGGCTCGGCAGGGTCGTAAGCAGGGTATTCCGACTCGTCGACCCGCGAGGCGTCTTGCTCGAACGGGTCAGGAATCGACTCGGGCTCGTCCACGCCGAACGGGCGTTCGAGGGCCTCGCCGAGGCGCCGCTCGAGGTCGTCGCCCGTCTCCTGAGCGAGTCGGTACGACCCGCCGGAGTGCGTGCTCATGCGTCCCGCCACGCGGTACTTGGGTCCTGACACATGGGGTCCTGACTCATGGGGTCCCGACTGCCGGGGCCCCGAGGCCTCTTCACCGTAGGCGGCCGGGCGGACGTAGTCGTCGTAGCGGCCCACCGGCTTGGTCGTGGCCGCGGCGGTTGTCGAACGCGCCGAACGCCAGGTCGGCTGGGCCGTTGTCTCGCCCAGCGCGCTGAGCGTGCCGGTCAGCAAGAAGAGTGCCGCCAGGAAACCGGCGGGGAGCCAAGTCGGCTCCGCACGGGGTGGGGCGAAATCGGCGGAGACCCGCCGGTAAGCCCGCACCGCATCCACGGGGCTCACCCAGTGGATCGCGACGGGGGCGCTAGGACCCCTCACCGCCGTGGTGCTCGGTGGTGTAGTTTGGCGCCTCTTGCGTGATCGCAATGTCATGAGGGTGGTTCTCCCTAACCGTGGCCGGACTGACCCGGACGAACCGCGAATCCCTTCGCAGCTCTTCGATAGTGCGCGTGCCGCAGTAGCCCATACCGGCCCTGAGCCCGCCCACCAGTTGGTAAACAAAGGGGCCGAGCGCCCCCTTGTAGGGAACACGACCCTCTACGCCTTCGGGCACCAGCTTGCCGGCGCCCTGCTCGTCTCTCGCTTGTCGGTAACGCTCGCTCGATCCCTTGGCCATGGCCCCCAGAGAGCCCATGCCGCGGTACGCCTTGTAGCTCCGCCCTTGGTACAGCACCTGCTCGCCGGGGCTCTCGTCGAGGCCCGCCAGCAGCCCGCCGATCATCACGCAGTGGGCGCCAGCGGCGATCGCCTTAGTGATGTCGCCCGAGTAGCGGATGCCGCCGTCGGCGATGATTGTTGTGTTCGTTCCCTCGGCCGCCAGGCTCGCCTCGCGGATCGCGGTGATCTGCGGCACGCCGACGCCCGAAATGACCCGTGTCGTGCAAATCGACCCCGGCCCGATGCCCACCTTCACCGCGTCGGCCCCGGCTTCGATCAGGTCGCGGGCCCCCTCGCCCGTGGCGACGTTGCCCGCCACCACGTCGATGTCCCACCGCTTCTTGATCTCGCGGACCGTCTCGATGACGTTCGACGAGTGGCCGTGGGCGCTGTCGACGACTAGGAAATCCACCTCCTTGCGGATCAGGCTCTCGGCTCGCTCGTAATCGTGGACCCCAACGGCGGCTCCGACACAGAGCCGCCCCTTGGCGTCTTTGGCGGCGTCCGGGTAACGCCGCATCATGTCGATGTCTTTGATCGTGATCAGACCCGTCAGTGTGTAATCTTCGTCAACCAGCAAAAGCTTCTCGACCTTTTTCTCCATCAAAACCTTCTCAGCTTCACTGAGCGTCACGGTCCCGGTGGCCGTGACGAGGTTTTCCTTGGTCATCACCTCGCCGATCGGCAGGTCGTTGCGCTCTAGAAAACGCAGGTCCCGCCGCGTGAGGATGCCCACCAGCCGGCCGCTAGCATCGGTGATCGGCACGCCCGAAACACGCGATTGCGACATCGCCTCGCGGGCTTCCGCCACGCTAGCTTCGGGCGGCAGCGTGACCGGGTCGAAGATGATGCCGTTGGCGCTGCGCTTGACCTTGTCGACCTCTTCGGCCTGGGCCTCGATCGAGAGGTTCTTGTGGATCACACCCATCCCGCCCAGCTGCGCGAGGCCGATCGCCATGCGGTGCTCGGTGACGGTGTCCATGGGCGAACTCAGCAGCGGCGCCGCCATCGCTAGCCTTGGCGTCAGCCGCGTCGTGACTTCGACGTCGGAGGGCATGATCGCGCTGTAGCGGGGCTGGAGCAGCACGTCGTCAAACGTGAGCCCCATGGCGGCGAGCTTGTCGCCCAGCGGGTTGGTGGGGGTGACGGCGGCGGCAGCGTCGGACGGGACTCGATCGGTCGGGGCCATGGCTTTGCAGACTCCTCTGGCGGTGGCACGGCGGGGCGGGAGAATCCCGGATTGTCGGTCGCGAGGGCGATGCTGGCAAGACGCCCAGAGCGAGAATGGCGTCTGAGGCGTGCCAGCCGCTCCGGGCGCTGACGCTTACGGCTCGCCTACGCTTGCTGGCGGTTCGCCACGCAGGTCGCCACGACACGGATTTCCTCGTACGAGACCTCCTCGCCGAGGTGCTCGAACACGGGCCTCAGGCGGCCCGGGCCGCACGCCTCGAGGGCCTCCTCGATCCTGAGGGCCGTGGCCCGCGGGACCCACGGCGTGGGGTCGGTGATCTGCTCGTGCTTGAGATAGTCGCTCAAGTACTTCTGCACAGTCGACACGGCCCGCCCCATCTTTTCGGCCGCCTCGTCAACCGAGAGCCCGTCGCGGAAGAACGGGAAGGCCGCCAGCGACGACGCCCCGGGCATCGACTTTTCGGGCGTCGCGACCACGGGCGCGGGGGCCTCGACCTCCACATCCGACGCGGCGCCCGTCTCGCTGCAATGGGCCGAGATCTCGGCGATGAACGCCTCGCCGTAATCGCTCAGCTTCTTCTCGCCCACGCCCTGCGCCTGGCGGAACGCCTCGAGTGTCGTGGGACGGCGGCGGGCCAGGTCGCGGAGCGACGCGTCGCCGAACACGATGTAGGCCGGCACGGAAAGCTCGCCCGCCAGCTTGGAGCGCAGCGCCCTGAGCCGCTCGAACAGCGGGCGGTCGACCCCCTCCCAACTCTCCGCCGAGCTGCGGCTCTCGCGACGCGACGGCGCCGCCTTGGCGGCCGCCTTGAGCAGCTTCGGGTCGCCGTCGCCCTTGAGCAGCCGCAGGCCCGAGTCGGTCAGCTGCAGCACGCCGTACTCGCCCGCCTTGATCAAGTACGCCTGGGCGACGAGCTGCTCGACCCAGTCGCGCACGTTGGCCGCCCGCTCGTCGGCCAGCAGGCCGTGGGTGCTCAGCGAGTCGTGTCCCGACTGCACGATGCGCTGCTCGGTCGAGCCGCACAGCACCTTGCAGACGTAGTCGGCGCCGTAACGCTGGTCGAGCCGGGCGACGCACGACAAAATCTTCTGCGAGAGCACGACCGGGTCGTCGACCAGGTCGAGCTCGCCCAAGCAAACGTCGCAGGCGCCGCAGTTGTCGTTCTCAAACGCCTGTCCGAAGTGCTCCACGAGCATCCGGTGCCGGCAAGTCACGCCCGCGCAGTAGCGGCTGATCCCCTCCAGCGCCCGCAGGCCGGCGGCGATCGAGTCGGCGTCGCCCCCCTCGCTTGGGTTCTCGATCATCCGCCGCCAGGTGACCGCGTCGCTGCGGCTGTAGAGCAGCAGGCAGTCGGCCTCGAGGCTGTCGCGTCCCGCGCGGCCGCTCTCTTGTTGGTAATGCTCCACGCTCTTGGGCATGCCGGCGTGGACCACGAACCGCACGTTCGGCTTGTCGATCCCCATGCCGAACGCCACGGTGGCGACGACCACCTCGAGGCGGTCGTTGATAAAGTCGTCTTGGTTCTTCTTGCGCTGGTCGGGCGACAGGCCGGCGTGGTACGGCGCCGCACGGCAGCCGAGCTCGACCAGCGCGGCGGCGGTTTTTTCGACTTCCTTGCGGCTGATGCAGTAGACGATGCCCGGCTCGCCCTTGTGCCGCTCGACCATCGCCGCGATCTGCTGCAGCCGCTGCTGAGCCGAGCGGACCCGGTACGCCAGGTTCGGCCGATCGAACGAGCCGACCAACATGCTGGGGTCCGACAGACCGAGCTGCTTGGCGATGTCGTCCCGCACCGCCTCGCTGGCCGTGGCCGTGTAGGCGTGCACGGCGGCGTGGGGGAAGGCGTCCTTGAGCACCCGCATGCCACGGTACTCGGGCCGGAAGTCGTGGCCCCAGGAGCTGATGCAGTGCGCCTCGTCGATCGCGACGAACGACACGTTCTGCTGCTGCAAGAACTTGAGCGTGCCGGTCATCAGCAACCGCTCGGGCGCGGCGTAGAGCAGCTTGGTCTCGCCCGATTGCACGCGGTCGCTCACCTCGCGGCGTTCTTCGGCCGAGAGCGAGCTGTTCACAAAGTCGGCCGCCACACCGCAGTTGCGCAAGGCGTCGACCTGGTCCTTCATCAGCGAGATGAGCGGCGAGACGACCACCGCCATGCCCCCCATGGCGATCGCCGGCACCTGATAGCAAAGGCTCTTGCCGCCGCCCGTGGGCAGCACTACCACCGAGTCACGCCCCTCCATCACGGAGGTCATCGCCTCGCGCTGCAGCGGCCGGAACTCGTCGTAGCCCCAGTACTGGCGCATGGCGCCTAGCAGGGCGGCGGTGTGGGGGTCGGTCGGGGGATTCGCCACAGAAGACACGGCGTGGGCAAGGCGGGTTGCTGAACGGGTGGCCAGTCACAGGCCCTGAGGATAACACACCCGCGGGGGGGCGTGCGACGGGCGCCGGGATAAGTCCGATCAGGAGCCAGAGAATCGTTCAAGTCGATTCACCACAGAGGGCACGGAGTGCACGGAGATTGCTAGGTGGCAACGCTCTGGGCGTCGGGCTTGCGGTAGACCTCGTCAAGAGACCTACCGCTCGCGTCTTTCCATTCAGCCCAGCCATTGGCGCTTCTTGCCAGAACGATGCTTGCTGCTGCACTGGGAGAACTACAAACATAGTCCTCGGTAAGTACCAACTGATCTTCGTTCTGTGGCGCCAGCAAACCCACTGCACAGAGCTCTTCAACCATCGAAGTAGTCGATGCCGCTGCCGAAGGCACAGATTCACGTCGGCAAATCGATCCCTTAAAGAGAACGAAACCATCATCTACGGGCGCCCCCTTGCCGTCGGCGTGCTTCCCCTGGCAGTAGAAGACTTCTGCCGGGTCACGCATCTCGGCGGCAGGCGCTTCAAAAATGGGGAAGCCAAGCGTGGCGAGCAACGTTGAAGCCGTATCGAAAACATCAAACACGTCCGCTTCAAGAGGCTCGGGGATGTAAGGCTTGCCCCCCGCGTTGCCATTCTTCAGGGAGTACCTACCTGCCGTCGCCGCTTTGTCGATGCTCATCCACTCAAGGTATCGGACATGAACTTGCGTGAAGCTCTCTGACTTGGAAGTAACCACGACCGCTGCCGACCAATAGTCTTTGTCGACGTTATGCTTCTTGAGCCGTGTAGTAAGGTCTTCTGTCTGACCGATGTAGACGACGGGTTTGATTCCGTCGGCAGCAGGTCCGAAGAGGAAGTACAGAGCGACTCGATTGGCTTCGGGCCTGGCGAATAGCCTGTCCAGCTTTGTCCTCGGCACTTGCATCGCTTGAACGATTCGTGTCGTGATACCAGCGAGACGCAAGCCTCTCGGTTCACCGTCGGGCAGATAGATTTCGATCGTTTGGCCAAGATTGTTCATGCCCCTACCATAACTCTCTGTGCTCTCGGTGTCTTCCGTGGTGATTCATTCCCGTTCCGCGAACGGCTCGACGTCCGGCGCCACCCACACCGGCGTCGAGACCCGAAACGGCTTCGCCGCGCCGATGTCGAACGCGAAGCGGACGAACGTGGCCGAGTAGCCCGATTCCGGCGCCGTGACGCTCACGTGGTAGGCGCCATCGGCGGCAGGTTCGAGCCGAGTCGGCTTGTAGGCCGCGCCAACGACGGGGTAGCGGAAGTCGCGCGCCCGCGGGTTCACCGCCCGCCACAACACCGCCTCGGTCGGCCTGGCCGTGCAGGTGACTGTGTGCTCGGCCGCGTCGTCGCCGCCGGTCCAGCTGACCGTCGGGCGCTGGAGCCCGTGGACGACCGAGGCGTGGAACGCCACGAGCGCGTCGAGGGCGTTGCTCCCTGCGAGCGAGTGGCCGCAGTTAGGCGTGTAGCTCAGGTGCTTCTCGCCCGGCAGGTCGTCGAAGTAGAACCGCGACGAGTCGGGCAAGAAGAACTCGTCGCCCGACGCGTTGATCAGGCACTTCGGCATCGTGTAGCGATCGCGATAAGCGTAAGGGTCGACGATCGCACGGATCGCCGCGCTATCGGGGCTGTCGAGCCGGTCGGCGAGGCCGTGGCTCTCGTAGTCGCCCAATGCCTCGGACCAGAAGCCGTAGCTGGCGTGGTGGTGCTCCATCGAGGGGGCGATGTTGAGCACGTCGATCACGATCGGCGCGACGGCCGCCACCCGGTCGTCAACCGCCGCCGCCAGCCAGCTGGTCCAGCCGCGTTTCGAAGCGCCCGAAACGGTGAACCGCTCGATCGCGGGCGCCTCGCCCTGGGGCTGCTGGGCCAGGCACTCTTGGACCGCCGTCATCGCCTCGACGGCCGACTTGGCCATCGGCAGCTGGGCGAGCCACGTGGGGTCGCCCGTCTCCATGCACTCGATCCACGAGCCGGCCAGCAGGTCGTCCTCGTAACGCTCGCGCTGCGGGTGGTCACTCGTCAGCAGTCGCAGCGGCTGGTTCGGCACGCAGCGCAGCTCGGCCACGACGCTGCGCGTGGCGAGGGCGATGCCGCGGAGCCGCTCGTCCATCGGCCCCGGATCGTCCGCGCGTTCCGAGCCGCCGGTGACGAACAGCAGCGCCGTTTCGGCCTCGCAGCCCGTGGGGACCGCGATCACCAAGGCGTGACGCCACACCGGCCGGTCGACCTCGTCGGCCGTGCGCCACGTTTGGCTTGTGAGCCGTACGTGCAACTCGGCGTGGGTCGGCAACTCAACGCGGCGTTCCAGCTCCCACTGGGTGCTGGGGTCGGTCCGGCTTGTGTAATCGTCCAGCGGGGTGAGGGCCGTCGCCGCCGCCTCGCCGTCCGCGGCGGCGGACGGTTGCTGGGCTCGTGCAGCCCCCGACGTCAAAAGCCCCTGCAACATGATCAAGAAAACGACGCGAGCGAAGAACGGCATGCGATGCGAACCCGAGGGTGACGGTGGCGAGGAGTTGAGATTATCCCCAACACCGCCAATCCGACAAGCAAAGCCGCCGAGGGCTCGGGCACGTAGACCAGTGTCGTCACACTGCCCACGCCCGCGCCGTAGATCGCCCGCACCGCGGCGATGTCGTCCGGGTGCAGGTAGCCCGTTCCGGGGCCGTTGCGGCGGAGCGCCGCGGGGTTCATCACCGTGCCAACGATCGACGTGTGGCCGATGCCGAGCGTGTGGCCGATTTCGTGGGTCAGGATCCCCAGGATGTCGGGCTCGCTAGGCGTGCCGTGGATCGCCCACGGGTCGCCGTTGTCGAAGTGGATGTCGCCGGCGATGTGCGGGCCGTTGGAAGGAAAATAGGCCAAGGCCTTCGCGGCCGGCATGCCGTTCTGGGCGTCGGTGCCGTTGATGAAGCGGTGGTTCAGACGGATCACGCCGAAATCGTTGGCCGAGTAACTGCTGTACGAGGCGTTGTTGCTGGTGTAGACCGGCGTGCCGACGTCGGGGACCTCGGTAAAGTGCAGCGGCGCGACCGACGCCCACAGCGAGAACGCCTCCTCCACGACGGTGCGGATGTACCAAGCGGGCACGGTCAGGCCCGCCGGGTCTTTGAGTCCGCCGCTGAGGAAGTTGTTGTAACTAAAGGTCACGTGGACCGGCGTGCCGTCGCCGCCCGGCTGCGGCAGTTGGCCGCCCTGCAGCGTGTACGCGGCGGCGCCGGGGGGCAATTCATCGCTGGCGGCGGCGTCCGGGGAGTCCGACGCTCCGCACAGGGCGGCCGTGTCACCGCCGAGGGCGGCGCACCATTGGCAGGCGGCTGCCCGATCGGCGCCAAGCATTGCGACCGCCGCGAATACGACCGACCAACGGAAGAACCGACCGACGTGCGACATTTGGCGACCCCTAGAGAAGAACACGAGCGAGAAAACCCTAGGCGCCGCCGTGGGGACGGCAATCGTGAGCTTCCCAGCCGGTAGTGGCTGGTTGCGGTTGTCGTTCGACAATCGCGACAAACGATCCTCTGGCCTGCGGCCTGTGGCGGGTCGATAATTCAAGTATGGCGGCGGCCAGACAGACGTGCAACAAATTGCCTACCTGACGCACCCGCCGCATATCCGTTACGATCGTATCTTCCGTCAGAGCAACGAGTTGGGCCGCGCCAGCCACTCGCTTGGCCGCCTCCTACCCCTCTCCCCCCACGCCGCCCTTTCCGGCCGACATGAAAACCGACGAACTCCGCGAAAAGTACCTCGAATTCTTCGAGTCCAAGGGCCACACCCGTGTGGCGAGCGACGTGCTCGTGCCGACCTGGGACCCCAGCGTGCTGTTCACCCCCGCGGGGATGAACCAGTTCAAGGATCACTTCCTCGGCAAGGTGAAGCTCGAGTACACCCGGGCGACCACCTGCCAGAAGTGCATGCGCACCGGCGACATCGACAACGTCGGCCGCACGCCGCGGCACCACACGTTCTTCGAGATGCTGGGCAACTTCAGCTTCGGCGACTACTTCAAGCGCGACGCGATCCATTGGGCGTGGGAGTTCCTCACCGACAAGAAGTGGCTGGGCCTGCCGCCCGAAACGCTCACGGTCACGGTCTACAAAGACGACCAAGAGGCGGCCGACATCTGGCGCGACGAGATCGGCCTGCCGACCTCGCGGATCTCGTTCGAGGAAGAGGACGAAAACTTCTGGCCCGCCAGCGCCCCGAGCCAGGGCCCCGACGGCGTGTGCGGCCCGTGCAGCGAGATCTACTACACGGCCCCGGGGCGCGAGCCGCTGGAGATCTGGAACCTCGTGTTCACGCAGTTCAACCGCTTGGGCGACCCGCCCGACAACCTGCGCCCGCTGCCGAGCAAGAACATCGACACCGGCATGGGCCTGGAGCGCACCGCCGCGGCGCTGCAGGGCGTCGAGACCAACTTCCACATCGACAACCTGATGCCGATCGTCGAAGCGGCGGCCGAGGTTTGCGGCGTGAAGTACGAGTACGCCAGCGAGAACGGCCGGCGGCTGCGGCGGATCACCGACCACGTGCGGGCCTGCGTCTTCTCGGTGCACGAGAACGTCTACCCCGGCGCCAACAAAGAGAAGTACGTCGTCAAGCGGCTGCTGCGCCGCGCGGTGCTCGACGGCCACCAGCTCGGCCTCCGCGAGCCGTTCCTCTCGCAGCTGGCGCCCACCGTAGCCGAGGTGATGCGGGGGCCCTACCCCGATCTGATGGAAACGGTCGACCGCGTGGCGAGCGTCATCAAGAAGGAAGAGGCCAACTTCTTCGGCACGATCGACGCGGGCCTCAGCCGTATCGACCGCGTGTTCGACGGCATGCGCAAGGACAACAAAACGGTTGTCGAAGGCGCCACGGCGGCCGACCTGTACCAGACTTACGGCGTGCCGCCCGAGCTCCTGGAGAGCCTCGCCGCCGAGCAGACACTCACGTTCGACTGGGACGGCTACCAACGCGCGATGGACGAGCACGGCGAGGCGAGCGGCAAGCTCGTGCACACCGTGATGGGCGCCAAGGGCCCGATCGATTCGCTCAAGCAGGCGGGTCACACCACCGAGTTCACCGGCTACGACGAGACCGAGACCGAGGCGAAGATCGTTGGCGTGGTCGTCGGCGACGCGGAAGAAGCGCAGCTCGCCGAGACGCTCGAGGCCTCCGGAGCGGAAACGCCCGCGCGCGTGGTGCTCGACCGCACGCCGTTTTACGGCGAGAGCGGCGGTCAGGTGGGCGACCACGGCGTGCTGGTCGGCCCCGGCTTCGAGTTCCGCGTGGACGACACCCAAAAGGACGGCGGTTTGTTCGTCCACCACGGCGTGCTGGTTTCCGGCAAACTGATGGTCGGCGACAAGGTGAACGCCAAGGTCGACGCCGCGCGCCGCGACGCGATCCGCCGCGCCCACTCCGCCACGCACCTGCTGCACTGGGCGTTGCAGAAGACGCTCGGCTCCCACGCCCAGCAGCAAGGCTCGAAGGTCGACGCCGACTGGCTGCGGTTCGACTTCACGAACCTCAGCCCGGTCGACGAGGAACAGCTCGAGACGATCGTCGCGGACGTCGCCAGCAAGGTGGCGGCCGCCGACACGGTAAAGTCGGAAACGCTCCCGCTGGCCGACGCCCGCCAGCAAGGCGCGATGATGCTGTTCGGCGAGAAGTACCCCGACCCGGTGCGGATGGTCTCGATCGGCGAGTTTTCCAAGGAGCTCTGCGGCGGCACCCACCTGACGAGCTCGGCCCAGGTCGGCGCGTTCGAACTGCTGCACGAAGAGGGCGTGTCGGCCGGCACGCGGCGGATGACCGCCCTGACCGGCGCCCGCGCCGAGGCCCACATCGCCGAGACCGAGGCGGCCTTCGCCGACACGGCCAAGGCGCTCGGCGTCAAGAGCGGCGCGGTGCTCGAAGCCGTGGGCCGCTTGCTCGCCCGCCAACGGGCGCTGAAGAAGCGGCTCGAGGGGGGCGGCGAGGTCGCCAAGGAGAAGGCAGCGCCCAGCGGCGCCGAGCTCACGACTTACCCCGAGCGCAAGGCGGCGCTCGCCGAAGTCGCCAAACGGCTCTCGGTGGCGGCCTCGGCCGTGCCGGAGCGGCTCACCGCGCTGCGGGCCGAGGTCGAGACCCTCGAAGCGCAGGTCAAGAAACGGGGCGACGCCGGCTCGATCTCCGCCGACGACCTGTTGAAGAACGCCGTCACGGTCGGCGACGCCCATGTCGTCATCGCCGAGACCCCCGCCACGCCGGCGCCGGTCATGCGGCAGCTGATCGACGCGATCCGTCAGAAGACACAGCCCTCGGCCATCCTGCTGGCCACGAAGGAGGGCGACGACAAGGTGACGCTCGTGGCCGGCGTGTCGAAGGACCTGCAAGAGCGCGGCGTCAGCGCGGGCAAGTGGATCGGCCCGGTGGCCAAGGCCCTGGGCGGCGGCGGCGGCGGCCGACCCGACATGGCCCAAGCCGGCGGCAAGCAGCCGGAGAAACTTGCCGAGGCGCTCGACGTGGCGAAGGCGGAGATCACCGCGGCGTTGGGAGCGTAGCTCTGCAAGGGCCGGCCTCTGTGGCGGCCCGGCCCTTGCGGACCGGTTGCGATCGCCGAGGCGTGTGCCCGGGGCCGGAACGCCACAGAAGGCATTCCCTACAGAACCCTGGTAAATTACGACAAGCACCGCTTGCGCAGCGCCGTGAGCTCCGCGAGCAGCGGCTTCGCCTCGCCTTGTTCGTCGAACAAACCGGCGATGGTCGCCTCTGAGCCGTCGCGGCTCTTCTCGGTGCGATCGTCCAACGCGCCCCAGGTCGCCACCTGCACGCTGTTCTTGGCGATCAGTAGTGGCAAGCAGTGGCGGGCCCACGCGGACTGGCGCTCGGCGTCCCAATGGGGCTCGGCGGGCGTGGTGATCGAAAGCATCAGCGGCAGGTCGAGCTGCACGTTCCAGGCGTCGATCAGCCGGCTGTAAGCGAGCGGGTTGCGCGACGCCGTGTGGCGGGCGCCCGAGCCGAGGTTCAGCTCGACAAGGAACCCGGCGATCCCCAGATTGGCGCGCTCGAGCGAGTCGGCGATCTCCAGCGCGGTGAGCCCGGTCGGCTGGTTGCGCAGCGACTCGCACCACGGCTGCTCGAAGCCGACCACCACCGGCGTTTTCGGGTCGAGCTGCTTCAGGGCGTTCAGCGCGCCAACGACGATCTGCAGGCGTTGGTCGTCGGAGAGCGACAGCGTGCGCGGCCGGTCGAGGCGTCCCGCCAGGTTCCACAGTTGCACGCGGCCGCGGAAGCGTTCGACCACCGCGGCGACGTGCTCGATCATCAGCGACGAGACCGTGTCGAAGTCGCCCTCCCACAGGTAGGCCCAGTCGGGCACCGAGCGCTCGTCGAACTCGAGCAGCGGCCCGCAGCAAACACGCAACGAATTCTTGCGGGCCCACGAGGCCGCGTCGTCGACGGCCGACCAATCGCGCACGCCCTCGCTCGCCTCGACACGCATCCACGAGGCGTCGACCACGGCGAGGTTCACCGCCTCGAGGAGCGGCTCGCGCTGCGCGTCCTTCGGCGCCCCGCCTGAGAGTTGCACGCCGAGCAGAGTGGGCAGCCGCGGCTGAGTCGCCGTGCGGAGGTCGATCGCCTGGTCCGTGTAACTGGCGGCCAATCGCCAAGAGGCTTCGGCCATCGACGCGAGCGCCTCCGCCGCAAACCGGGAGGCGTCGGCGAGGTTCTCGCTCGTCGCGGCGCGGGCGAAGAGCTTGGTGCTGGCCAGCACCGCCTCACGCATGCCGTCGTCGATCGCCAGGCCGAGCATCTCCCACTGGGCGAGCTGGTTGCGCAGCCGGTAGATCTCACCGCGGGCGAGCTCCACCTCCAGCCGGTAAGGCGCCTCGCGGGCCATCAGCGTGGCGGACGACAGCAGCCACTCTTCCCGCGGCGCGGCGCCGGTGGTCGGCGGGCCGATGGGCCAGGGGATCGCGATGCAGCCCGAGCCGTCTTCGGAGTACTCGGCCACGAGCCGATCGCCGCTCATGAACACGCGGCTGTGGAACGGCACCTCGTCGCCCCCGGCGACGTACGCCCGCGCAAGCCGGGCGCTGTCGAGCAGGCCCGGATCATTGACAACAAATCGCAGCTGACCCATCAGGTCTCCGACCTCGCGAACCACACTGAGAGCGCCCCGGCGACTTGCTGACCGATGAGCCCAGTCCGAGCGGTCCCGATCGAAATCGTCCGCGATCGTGTCTCCCCTGCAAGCCTAGGGATAATCTAATCCTCCGCCCCGCCGCCAACAACCATGCCCCCCCGGCCGACAAGCCGAGCGGGTATACTCGCTCCCTCACTTTCATCCCCCTCCCGAAGGAATCGGCCGCCCCGCCATGCACGGCTCGACCCACTTGCCCGACGCCCCCGATTACGGCCTCGACGGCCTCCCCGTACGCCGCGGCAAGGTGCGTGAAGTTTACGACCTGGGCGACCGGGTGCTGCTGGTCGCCAGCGACCGCATCAGCGCGTTCGACTGGGTGCTGCCCACCGTGGTGCCCGACAAGGGCCGCGTGCTCACCCAGATCAGCGTGTTCTGGTTCCAATTGTTGGCGGACCGCCTGGGGATCGCGCACCACTTGCTCGAAACCGAAGTCGAGCGGATGGGGCTGCCGGCGTCGGCCGACCTCGCCGCCCTGGCCGGCCGCACGATGCTCTGCCGCAAGACCTCGGTCGTGCCGTTCGAGTGCGTGGTGCGCGGCTACCTCTCCGGTTCGGGCTGGAAGGAGTACCAAAAGGACCAAGCGGTGTGCGGCGTGGCGTTGCCGCCGGGCTTGGTCGAGAGCGACCGCCTGCCGGAGCCGATCTTCACGCCCGCCACGAAGGCCGAATTGGGCGACCACGACGAGAACGTCTCGTACGAGCGGATGGCGAACGACTTGGGCGCGGGGCTCGCCGAGCAATTGCGCCGGCTCAGCCTCGAGGTCTACCAGACCGGAGCGGACGCCGCGCTTGATAAGGGCATGATCCTGGCGGACACGAAGTTCGAGTTCGGGCTGCTTGAAGGATCGACCGACCCGATCTTGATCGACGAGGCGCTCACGCCCGACAGCAGCCGCTACTGGCCCGCCGACCGCCACAAGCCGGGCGGCCCGCAGCCGTCGTTCGACAAGCAGTACGTGCGCGATTGGCTGCTGGCGAGCGACTGGGACCGCACGAGCGAGCCGCCGGCCTTGCCCGCGGACGTTGTCGCGCGGACAAGGGCGAAGTACGTTGAGGCGTTTGAGGCGCTGACGGGTGCGGGCTTCGGTTGGGGGTGATGCGTGGCGCTTTTCCGACGACTGTAAGTCGTCGGCTATTTGCCCCTCGCTTCGGTTGCGTCGCAAACGCGCAATAGCCGACGACCTACGCTCGTCGGACGACTCACCGATAAAGCCCCCTGCGCTCGTCCCACTTCCACCCTCGGTGCGCCGGAAGATACTTCTCCGTCAAAAACTCAAAGTGTTCACGTTCTTTCACCCGTTTGCGTGACGAGCCGCTACTGAGCCACTTCTGGATTTTGATCTCTTTTTTTGCCGCAGGCTCAATGCTTTCTTGAGGCTCGTTCGCAGTTTCAGCCACGGTCTCGACTCGTCTTTCCAACTCAGCAGCACGTGGCAATGGGTCGGGTCTGTAGCGACCGAGTGCAAACGTGAATCGATCGCTACAGCGCCGTGCTGGAGTATCTCGACAATCAGTTGCTGAGTATCGCCTGAAAACGACGCCGCATTCTGGCTCATCTGATTTCGGTAGAGGGTGGCCTTCCTCTCATCCCGTTTCAGCACGCCCTCCTGACGCACGACATAGCCCTTCTGCTTGTCGGGAAGCCACGTGCCATACGCGTGAAATGTGAAGAGATAGCATGGCATGGCGGGCGCCCAACGGCCATCGGTCGTCAGCTATTCCTGTGAGTCGTGAGAAAAGCATCACTCCCATCCTAATTAGCCAACGATCTGTCCGCCTGCGGCCGCCCGAGGCGCCGTAGGCGGCGCGGCTTGGGGCAATTAGAATGAGGGTTTCCCCTCCGCTACCCCGCCCCGACAAAAGCCCATGCTCCGCTACTGGACCGCAGGCGAATCGCACGGCCAAACGCTCCTGGCGATGGTCGACGGCTTCCCCGCCGGCGTCACGCTCGACACCGCCCCGATCGACGCCGACCTGAAGCTCCGCCAAGGAGGCTACGGCCGCGGCGGCCGGCAGCGGATCGAGACCGACACGGTGCAGATCCGCACCGGCGTGTGGCGCGGCGAGTCGCTCGGCAGCCCCCTCGCGCTGGAGGTGGTCAACAAAGACTACAAGCTCGAACGCCTCGACGAGCTGCCCCGGCCGCGGCCCGGCCACGCCGATCTGACGGGCTCGATCAAGCACCTGGGCGGCATCCGCCCGATCCTCGAGCGCTCCAGCGCGCGCGAGACCGCCGTGCGTGTCGCCGCCGGCGGGCTGGCGAAGCTGCTGCTGGCCGAGTTCGGCGTCAAGACCCTCGGTTACGTGGTCGAGCTCGGCGGCGAGAAGATCGAGCCGGTCCCCGGCTCGATCGACGAGCACCGCGAGCTGCGCGGCAAGAGCGAGATCTATGCGCTCAACCCCGAGCGCGACGCGGCGATCAAGGACCTGATCAAGAAGACCGGCAAGGCGGGCGACACGCTCGGCGGCGTCGTTGAGGTGCGGGTCGAGGGGCTGCCGTTCGGCCTCGGCACCCACGCCCAGTGGAGCAGCAAGCTCGACGGCAAGATCGCGCAAGCGGTGATGGCGGTGCAAGCAATCAAGGGCGTGGAGATCGGTCTCGGGTTCGAGGCCGCCCGGCGGCCCGGCTCGCAAGTGCACGACCCGATCCACTTCGACGAGTCGCAGCGCGACACGGCCAACCTCGGCTTCGTGCGGCCGACGAATAACGCCGGCGGGCTCGAGGGGGGCATGACCAACGGCCAGCCGCTCGTGGTGCGGGCGGCCAAAAAGCCGATCAGCACGCTCGCCAAGCCGCTCGAAAGCGTCAACCTCCAGACCAAGGAGGCCGACGCCGCCAGCTACGAGCGGAGCGACGTGTGTGCGGTTCCCGCAGCTAGCATCATTGTGGAAAACGTGGTCGCCTTTGAGATCGCGGCCGCTCTGGTCGATAAGTTTGGGGGGGACAGCCTCGTCGAGATGCGTGCGCGTTACGATCTTTTCCTAAAGATGGCTCGCGAACGCTAGCGAGCTCGTGCGGTCGGAGGTCCCCCCCGGACGGACCATCCGCAACCCCGCCGAGCCCGCATGCTGCGTCAGAAGACCCAACGCCGACTCTGCCGCGCAATCTTCTTCGCCGGCTGCCTCACCCCCACGCTGCTCATCATGGGCCTGGCGATGGCCCACCAGCTGACGCGCGGCGTGGCCCTCGACCGGCTCGCGGCAAGGCTCGGCGTGCGGCTCGGGTGCGAGCGGCTCGAAACGCCCGAGCCGGGCAGCTACCTGCTCACCGGCGTCGCGATCCTCTCGGCCGAGACCGACCACGAGGTCGCCCGCTGCGACCGGCTGCTCGCCACCCGGCGAAACGGCGAGTGGCGGCTCTCCACCGGCGTCGTGTCGATCGGCTCGGCCGGCTCGGGCGAGACCCGCGCGGTGCTCGCACGGCTGACCGAGGAGCGGCTCGACGTGGGCCTGTTCGCCGAGGCGACGCGCGTGCGAGTGTACGACGACGAGCCGACCGGCGATCCCGCTCTCGAACTGGAGCACTGCCAATTCGAGCTGCGCGAGAACGCCACGACGGCGCCGGCCCTGGCCTCGTCCGAGTCGACTTCCTCGAGCGTCGCCCTAGCAGCCCCAGAAACGACCGGCCTGCGGATGTCGCTCACCGCCGCCGGCGGTTTCCATCTCTCGGTCGAACGCAACCGCCAACTGAGCCCCCCCGCCACGCGGCTGACGCTGGTCACCGGCACGGTCGGCGTGCCCGCGCGGCTGCTAGCCGGCTGCGCCCCCGCCGCGGCGAACCTGGGCCACGACGCCCGTTTCCACGGCAAGCTCGAGGCCACGCTGCCGAGCGGCGCCCACGGCGAGGCTTGGGGCGAGCTCACGGGCGGCTTCGGAGAGGTTTCGGCCCAGCGGCTGCTGCCGGGCGGGCTCGGCGCCGATTGGCAATCGGCCTCGCTCCACTTCGATCAACTCGCTTGGCGCGGCGAAAGACTGCAGCGAGCCTGGGGACGCCTCGACGCCCGCAACGGCATGCTCGACAAAGGCCTGGTGTATGGCGCTTACCAGCACCTCAAGTGCCAACCCACCAGCACGCTGGTGACCGAATGGGACGCCACGCCCGACGAATCGCGGGTGGCGTTCGACCGCGTGGCGCTCGAGTTCGATCTCGACGCGATGGGCTTGGTGCTCGTGGGCCACTGCGGCGACCGCGGGGCCAGCGGGGCGATCGCCCACGCGCTGGTGTCGCGCGGCGAGGCGGCGCTGATCACGCAGCCGATCGAGCGGCCGCTGCCGCTGGCGTCGGTCGTACACGCCCTGTCGCCGCCGAGCCAAGAGATGCTGCCCGCCACGCCCGTCGCGGGCGAGATCGCCCGGCGGTTGCCGCTCGGCGAGCGCGGCGAAGAGCGCAGGCTGTGGCGTTAACCCCCCTCCCCCATGGGGGAGTGAGAAATGCTACTTCTCTTCGATCGTGATCACCGCCGGCTCGGTGTCGGGCGCGTCGTGGTCGCTTTCTCGGCGGCCGATCTTGATCGATCTTTGGCGGCGAATCGTGTCGGCCAAGAAGGCGGCCGGGCCAGAAGTCTTTATCTGGGCCTTGAGCAGAGAGAACGCCTCGTCCCAGTCGCCCCGCTCGTAGCAACTCAGCGCCCGCTCGTAGCGGTCCAGGGCGGCCAGCACACGGCTCTCGGTCGTGGGGAAAGCCACCGAGTAGAGTTCGACCGCCTCCTCGAGCCCCGGCAGCCGGGCGCGGCAGAGCCGGCGCGCTTGCAAGCGGCTCGGCAACAGCCGAGCGGTGGCGGCCGTGGCCACCAGCGGCACGCCGAGCCGCTTGGTCGCCGCCTCGACGCGGCTGGCGAGGTTCACGGTCTCGCCGCGCGGGCCGTACTTGATCTTCTGCGTGCTGCCGATATTGCCCACGGCCGCCGGCCCGGTGTGGACGCCGACTCCCAGCCGCAGCGGCGCGCGCATGCGGTCGGCCCAGCGCTCGCTCACGTGGGGCAGTTCGGCGAGCATTTGCAGCCCCGCCTCGCACGCCATCTCGGCGTGCTCCGGTTGGCTGAGCGGCGCGTTCCACATCGCCGACAGGCCGTCGCCGTAGTAGTCGATCACCACGCCGTCGTTGTCCGTGACGGCGCGCGTGAGGCAGTCCATCACGTCGCCCAAGAGCTCGTAGGTGGTCTCGGTCGGCAGCTCGGCGCATAGGCCGCTGAAGTCCCTGAGGTCGGCGAACAACACCGAGACGTCGCGGCGCCTGCCTTGCAGCATGGCGGGGTCGCGCTCGATCTGCTGCGCCACGGTGCGGGTGAAGGCTTGCTCCAAGAGCGCCCGCCGCCGGCCCGCCTCGGCCTCCTGCTCCAACCGCGCCACACCGCTCGATACCGAGTCGGCCAGAAGCCGCACGAGGTTCGCCTCGAGGTAACGGACGCCGCGACGGCCGTTGCCGCTGTGCACTACGCGCCAGGCGTAGACGGCGCCGACCAACTCACCCGAGCCGTCGGTCACGGGGGCGAGCACGATCGCCGGTCGTGGGTCGACCTTCAAGGGCGTTTCGCCGTCGTCCGTCGGTTGCTCCACGCCGTGGAACCACACTCCGTGTTGCGCTGCGAGCCGCTCGAGCAGCGTGGGGTCGAAACCGACGCCCAGTTCGGGCCGGGGCAACTCGCTGGAGACGATCCGCCAAGCGTCGCTCGCCGGGTCGCGTTCTAAGATCATCGCCCCGTCGAGGCCCACGGGCTCGACGGCGAAACGGGCGGCGTCGCGGTAGAACTCGGGCGTCGAGGCGGACCAGCGGTTCAGCGCCGAGAGCGCCTCGAGCCAGCGGGCGAGCGTGGCGGAGGCGGGGCCCGAGGCGTCGGCCGCGCGGCGGTCGTCGTCGGTCTCCAGCCGCTGCAGCGCGCGGGCGCCGCGCGAGCGGGTTGCGTTCGCGTCGCTGAGTTCGAAGCGAACGTCGCCGAGCGTAAAGGCGAGCGAGCCGGGCGTTTCCAGTCGCTCGCCGACCGGCATGCCGGCCGCATCGAAGCCGTTGCCGTTGTGAGAAAGCACGAGCCGACCGCCGCCAGCAGCCGCTTCTGTCTCGGCAAGCCGCCACACGCCGTCTTGGCCGACCGCCAGCACCACGCGCCCGCCGGCGATGCGTTGCTGGTCGTGCTGGCGCGGGCTGTGGATCGCGAGGTCAAACATCCTCGCAACATAGTAGGTTGGGGCACGCAGGACTATCGCGTTCAGCACGCCCGGCTCCTGTCGGTCTGCTAGCACCGCCGCCGGCGCGTCGTCAATCGTTCTGGACGCCAGCACCGCGTTCCGGGATACTCGCCCCTCTCCACCCATTCACTCACGCCCCCAGAGCGAGCATGGACGCTTCGCAAAACTGGATGCTTTGCGCGCTCGGCGCGACGCTCTGCGCGGGGGTTGTTGTGCAGCTAGCGGCGGGCGGCGTTGCGGCCTGGCGTACGGGCGAGCGGCGTCGGCGGCGGGCCGAGCGGTGGCGTGAGGCGTTCCTCCGCCGGGTCGAGGCCGTGGCCGCCGCCAGCCGGGCGCGCGACGTCAACGCGCCCCCCTGGGAGGGCGAGCGGCCGATGCGTGTCGCGTCGGTCGTCGACGAGGCCGAGGGGCTCAAGTCGTTCTACCTGACGCCCGCCGACGGCCAGCCGTTACCCGGCTTCATGCCGGGGCAATACCTCACCCTGTCGGCCCGCTTGCCGAGCGACGCCGCCGACGCGACCGCACCGGACGACGCGAAGCCTACGGTCCGCTGCTACTCGCTCTCCGACCGACCACGCGAGGAGTTCTACCGGCTCACCATCAAGCGTGAGCCCGCCGACCCGAATCGCCCCGGCTCCAAGCCCGGCGTGTTCAGCGGTTGGATGCACGACCACACCAAGCCGGGCGACGTGATCGCCTGCAAGGCGCCGAGCGGCGGGTTCTTCCTCAACCCGGCCGACCCGCGTCCCGTCGTGCTGATCGCAGGCGGCATCGGTGTGACGCCGATGATGAGCATGCTTTTGACGCTCGACCACCTGCGGTCCCATCGCCCGGCGCACGCGTTCTTCGCGTTCCGCACCCCCGACGAGAGGCCGTACGACGACGACCTCCGTCGCCTGGCCGCGTCGAACGATCGCTTCAAGATCCACCTGTTCTACTCGAAGGCCGACGGCGCCCAAGCCGAGCGGCCGCCGTCGAGCGACGCGGCGCAACCGACCGAGTCGTGGGGCGAACGGATCACGGTCAACGCGCTCAGCGAGCGGCTGCCGTCGAACAACTTCGATTACTACATCTGCGGCCCGCCCCGCATGATGCACGCCATCGTGCCCGACCTGCTGGCGTGGGGCGTGCCGCCCGACGCGATCCACTACGAGGCGTTCGGTCCTGCGAGCGTGAAGATGGCGCCCGACGACTCGCTCATGGAGCGGGCCAAGGGGAGCGTCGTCCGCTTCGCCGGCCGCGACTGCGAGGCGGTGTGGAACGGCGAGTACGAGTCGCTCTTGGAGCTGGCCGAATCGCTCGGCGTGCCGCTCGCCTCGGGCTGCCGGGCCGGCAACTGCGGCGCCTGCCGCGTGCGGGTGCTCGAGGGCAAGACCGCCACGACCAAGCCCCCCGGCGCCACCGCGGCGGCGGGCGACTGCCTCGCATGCATCAGCCTGCCCGAGGGGCCGGTGGTGCTCGAGGCTTAGAAGAAGAGACCACGGATTGCACGGATGGACGCCGGCTGAGTCACTCAAATCATATAGCCACGAAAAGGCGCCAAGGGACACGGAAAATGACGATCGAACGGAATGGTCACCCCACCCATTTCCGCGCGTTTTCGCGCCTTTTTGTGGCCATCGTCATCCGTGGCACCCGTGAAATCCGTGGTTAACAACCAACAGGAATCGCCCACCTTGCGACCGATTGCTCGTAACCCGCTGCTCGTTCTCACGGCCGCTTTGACCGGCGCCGTGGCGATCGCGGCTGCGGCGTTTGCTCAAGCGCCTGGCTTCGGGCCGGCAGAGCCGGCGGCGGCCAAGGTGGTCGGCTCCGACGCCTGCGCCAAGTGCCACGCCGCCGAGGTGAATCAGTGGCGCGCGACGCCTCACTTCCGAACGTTCGAGGAGCTGCACCGCACGCCCGAGGCCAAGGCGATCGCCGACCGGCTCGGGATCCGCTCGGTCAAGCGGGGCGGGACCTGCGTGCGATGCCACTACACCCAGCAGGAGGTCAACGGCCGGATGCGCGTGACCGAGGGGGTCTCTTGCGAGTCGTGCCACGGCGCGGCCCAAGACTGGCTCGACCTGCACGCCGACTACGGCCCCGGCGCCAACCGCCAAACCGAATCCGCCGACCACCGCCGCGAGCGGCGGCTGCGGAGCGTCATGGCCGGCATGAACAACCCGGGCAACCTGTACCTGGTGGCCCGCCAGTGCCTCGATTGCCACACCGCGCCGGACGAGCAACTCGTCGAGGTCGGCGGCCACACGGCCGGCAGCACCGATTTCGACCTGGTCGCCTGGTCCCAGGGCATGGTGCGGCACAACTTTGTTCGGTCGGGCGGCGCCGCGAACGCGCCGAGCGGTCCCGAGCGGCTGCGCGTGATGCACGTGGTGGGCGTGATGACCGACCTGGAGTACAGCCTGCGGGCCGTGGCGGGGGCCACCCAAGCGGGCGTGTACGGCAAGACCGCCGCCGGCCGGGCGGCCGCCAAGAAGGCCCAACTGTGGCGGCTGCAACGCAAGCTCGAGAGCCCGCTCGTCGCGCCGGCGCTCGAAGCGGTCGCGGCGGTGGAGCTGCGGCTGGGCAACGCCGCGGCGATCTTGGCGGCGGCCGACGCGGTGGGCGTAGCGGCCTACAACTTCGCCGAGCAGGCGGACGGGGCGACGCTGGCGGCGATCGACGACGAGCTGCCCTCGCCGGCACAGTACAAGTAAATCGATACAAGTAAATCGATACAAGTAAATCGTTACAAGTAGATCGTTTTAGGGTGTTCGTGAACTCCGGAGGCTTACGCCCCCGGCTCGCCGTTTATCCGTGTTTATCTGTGGTTCCCTTCGTTTCGTACGAGTCCGCTAGCCAATGTCGCAGCACGAAGTCACCCGCGCCCGGCCCCAGAGATGGGACGAGCCGTTCGGCGACGACATGACCGAGGCGTTGGTCGATCGGCTGCTGGGGGTCGAGCCGTTCGGTAGCATGGACCCGAAGGCGTTCCCTTCGGCTACCCCGCTGCGCGCGATCTTGCTCAATGACACGCGCGTGATTCGCTACGCCGACGGCGACCTGATCGTCCGCGAAGGGGACTACGGAGGCAGCGCGTTTCTGGTGCTCGACGGCGTGGCGCGCGTGGCGCTGGAGAACCTGCCCGAAGCCAAGGCCGATCGCCCTTCGGCGAGCGGCGGCAAGCTGCGGCGGGCGCTGGCCCGGCTGCTCAGCCCGCCCAAGGCGCCCGAGACGCGTGGACCGACGGGTCTGCCGCCCGTGCTGGGGCCCGGCGTCGGCGCCCGCGGCGACGGCGAGCACGCGACCGTCTTCCTGCAAGA
The DNA here is from genome assembly GCF_007859945.1 of Pseudobythopirellula maris. Lineage (GTDB taxonomy): Bacteria > Planctomycetota > Planctomycetia > Pirellulales > Lacipirellulaceae > Pseudobythopirellula > Pseudobythopirellula maris. Next base: position 518,105 of record NZ_SJPQ01000003.1, read on the forward strand.
CGTGCCCGCGGTGCTCGACCGCACGCGCACCGCTAGGCTTGGACCGGGCGAGATCTTTGGCGAGCTCTCGGCGCTCACCCGCTCGCCGCGCAGCGCCACGGTGTTCGCCGAGTCGCCGGTCGTCATGCTCGAGATCCGCTGGCAAGGCCTGCGGGACCTGATGCGCTACACGCCGGCGTTGGCTGCGCACGTCGACATGCTCTACCGGCAGAACAGCCTGGCCGTTCACCTCCGCGAGACCCCGCTGCTTCGCGGCCTCTCGGCCGAGGCGTTGGAGCGGGTCGCCGAGGCGGTGGAGTTCGAGTCGTTCGGCTCGTTCGAGTGGCAGGCCGACCACCCGGCCACGAGTGAGCTGACGCCGTTCGAGCGTGTGGAACGCGAGCCGATCGCCGCCGAAGAGGGACAGCCGCCGGGCGGCTTGCTGCTCGTGCGGGGCGGCTTTGGACGGGTGACGCGACGCGAGGGCGCCGGCCGACGCACGGTCGCCTACCTGGGCAAGGGCCAACAGTTCGGCGCCGAGGAGATCGCCGCCGCTGCGACGGGCGAGGACGCGGCGCCGCTCCGGCGTTCGCTGCACGCCGTCGGACGGCTCGACCTGATCCGCATCCCCACGGCGGTGGTGGTCGAAGAGGTGCTCCCCACGCTCAACGCGAGCCAGCTGACGGCTTGGGCCGCGTCTCCCACCGCCGAGCAACCGGTTGCCGACTCGAACACGCTCGACTTCCTGGTCGACCACCGGCTGATGAATGGCACGCGGGCGATGGTCATCGACCTCGACCGCTGCACGCGCTGCGACGACTGCGTGCGGGCCTGCGCGGCGACGCACGAGGGGAACCCGCGGTTCGTCCGCCAAGGCGCCGTGCACGACCGCTACCAGTTCGCCAACGCCTGCATGCAATGCGTCGATCCGGTCTGTCTGCTGGGCTGCCCGACCGGAGCGATCCACCGCGACGAGGCCACGGGCGTCGTCGCGATCAACGATCCGACGTGCGTCGGCTGCGCGACCTGCGCAAACAGCTGCCCCTACAAGAACATCCAGATGGTCGAGATCCGCGACCCGGGCGGGGCGATCCAGATCGACGAGAAGACGAACCAGCCGATCGTCAAAGCGACCAAGTGCGACCTGTGCGCGGGGCAATTGACCGGGCCCGCGTGCCAACACGCCTGCCCGCACGACGCGCTGGTGCGTGTGGACCTGAGCGACGTGAGCGGCTTGCCGTCGAGTGTAACGCGTTAACGAAAGCTGTTTAGCAATCAGGCAATAGCCGACGGCCTACGGTCGTCGGGCCGAATCACAATCAAACGCCGCGCCGTCCGACGACCGTAGGTTGTCGGCTATACGCACCAAATCGCAAAGCATCTCTCAGAGCCTTGGACCGTTTCGCCAACCGCCGTATCCGACACCTCTTCGCCGCCACGCTGGGCGCCGCGGGGCTGGTGCTGTGGGTCCGGTGGATGGACGCGTCGCTCTACCGCGGCGCGCTGGCGACGGGCTACGTGCTTTACGCGGCTGTGCTGTTCCTCGCCGCCTACCACCTGCGAAAGAAGCTGCCCGGCATCCCGCTGGGACGCAGCGCCACGTGGATGCAGATTCACCTGCTGGTCGGGGCGATGACCGCGCCGCTGTTCGTGCTGCACACCGGCGGCTTTGCCGCCGACGGTTGGCTCGAGGGGGCGCTGGCCGCCAGCTACTGGGCGACGTTCCTGAGCGGCGTCGCGGGGCTGTGGCTCACCCGCTCGCTCCCCCGCCAGTTAGCCCGCACCGGTGAGCAGTACGTGTACGAACGGATCCCGCAGCTGCGACGGCGGGTGCTCGAAGACGCCGACACCGCGGTGCTCGCCGCCGTCGACTCGAGCGGCGCCACGACGTTGGCATCGTTCTACGCCGAACGCGTGCAAGGATTCCTGCTCGGCGGCAGGCCGCTCGCTTACGCCGTGCGGCCGACGAGCTCAACGCGCAAGCGGCTGTTCGGCGAGATCACCGCGCTCGGTCGTGTTCTGACCCCACCCGAGCAAGAGGCGAGCGAGAAGCTGTTCGCCCTGGTGCGCAAGAAGGACGACCTCGACTTCCATCAGTCGCGTCAGGGCCTGCTCAAGGGATGGATCTTCGTGCACCTCTGCCTGACCTGGTCTCTGCTGCTCCTCGGCGCGTTGCACGGCGTGCTGGCCCTCGGCTTCAGCGGGGGGCACGCGTGAGACGCCCGCTCGAAGACTTCGGCGCCCAGCGCTACGACCGCCCCAACGAGCCGTGGGTGTGCGGCCTCTCGGAAGAGGGCCGCCCCTGCCCGGTGGGCCCGACCCGCGGCGGCGTTTGCCCGGCGCTCGCCGAGTGTGTGCCCGTGCGGCAGGGCGACCGCTGGGTCTGCAACCGCTCGACGCACCGCGGCGGGCCTTGTGACGGCGCCGGGGGCGGCGGCGGCCCCTCGCCCGAGGGCGCCTGCTGCCGCGTGGCGACCTGCAAGCCGAAGCGCAGCCTGCGCACCGTGCGCGGCCGCTGGTCGCTCGGCGCGGCGGCGTTCGCCTTGGGGGCGGTGCTCATGCTGCTCGGCACGGCCCAGCGCAACGAGCTCGTGGCGCCGGGACCGCTCACTTCGCACCACGCCCAGATCGTCGGCCGTGAGAACTGGGCCGATCGCTGCGCGGCGTGCCACCCGGCGGGCGCCTCTGGGGCGTTGGGCGTCGTGGGCCGGGCGGCGCTCGGGCACGGCGTGATTGAACCGGGCGGACCGACGCAGTCCGCGCTGTGCCTGAAGTGCCACCAAGGCCTCGACGCCGCGGGCGCCGCGATGCTCGCCCACGGGCTGCCGGCCCAATCGCTCCCTTCGAGCAAGCCCCCCGTCGAGAGCGACAGCGTGGTGAACGCGTCGCTCTCATCCGCCCCGTTCGCGGGCATGACGCCAAGCGGCGCGCACGGAGGAGAGGTCGCCTGCGCGGTCTGCCACCAAGAGCACCACGGCGCCGACCACAACCTCGCGCGGCTGACCGACGCCCGCTGCCAGGCGTGTCACCAGGAGCGGTTCGAGTCGTTCGCATCGGACCACCCCGACTTCGGCGTCTGGCCCCACGGCCGCCGGCAACGGATCGCCTTCAACCACGCCTCGCACCAAACCAAGCACCACCCGTCCAAATCGGAGACGTTCGACTGCCGCGTCTGCCACACCGCCGACGCCACGGGCGACCTGACGGCGCTGGCGCCGTTCGAGACCTCGTGCGCGTCGTGCCACGAGGCGTCGATCGACGCCACCTCGGCCACGGGCGTGGCGCTGCTCGCCCTGCCGATGGTCGACGACGCGGCGTTGGCCGACGCCGGCCGGCCGCTCGGCCTGTGGCCGGAGTCCGCGAAGGGCGATTTCGACGGCGACATGCCCGCGCTGCAAAAGCTGCTGCTGGCGAGCGACCCCGAGGCGCGGCGGGCGCTGCAGCTCTTGGGCGCCGATTTCACGTTCTTCGACGTCGACCCCGGCAACGAGGAGCAGGTCGCCGCGGCGGCCGACCTGGTCGACGCCACCCGCGCGTTGGTTGCCGACCTCGCCGAGCATGGCGGTGAAGCGGTCGCCCAACGCGTGGCCGCGCTGGTCTCCCTCCCCCTCGGGGGGACGGCCGGGCTGAGGGCGAGCCGGGTACCCGCTTCGTCCCCCCTACCTAACCCTCCCCAGCAGGGGGAGGGAATCTTAGGAGAAGGAAGCCTTGCCCCCGGTTTGCCGCGCGAGATGGCGGCTCTTGCCTGGCGTCTCTGGAACGACGACGCCGACGCCCCGCATGATCCGCCCGCGGCGCCCGGTGTGTGGTCGATCGACCGCCGCGGCCTTGCGCTGAAGTACCGCCCCACCGGCCACGCCGACCCGATGCTGCGGGCGTGGCTCGACACGATCGCCGCTCTGCCCGATGAGCACGCCGCGCTGCGCGACGCGGCGCTCGCCGAATTGGCCGGCCCCACGAGCCCCGGCGGCTGCGCGACCTGCCACAGCCTCGAGCAACGGCCCGGCGGTCGTCTCGCCCTCAATTGGCTCGGCCGCGACCGCACGACCGAGCCGCGCGGCTTCACCCACTTCTCGCACCGCCCGCACGTCGTGCAGCCGGAACTCGAAGACTGCACGGCGTGCCACCAGGTGGACGCTGCCGCCGCGAGCGCCACCGACTACGCGTCGCTCCACCCGGCGCAGTTCGTCACTCAGTTCGCGCCGCTGGGCAAACAGGCGTGCGTCTCTTGCCACCAGCCCCACTTGGCGGGCGACTCTTGCACGCAGTGTCATCACTACCACGTGGAGGGGTTAGGGGTTAGGAGTGAGGGGCTACGAACGATCATCAACGAGCGCAGCTCGTCACCTGCTTTCCCTAGCCCCTAGCCCCAAACTCCTAGCCCCACGCCTCTCCCTCAGAACTTCCAGCGGTACTCAACCCGAGCCCCGGTGATATCTTCCGAGTTGTCGAGCCAGCCGGCCATCGCGTCGGCGCGGATCAATGTGGCGGTCGATAGCGGCTTCTGCCAGCGAACGCCCACTCCCACCTGGTCGCCCAAGGCGTTGCGTGTGGCGTCTTCGCCGAAGGTTTGCAGGAACGCCGCCTCGACGATCAGCTGCTGGTTGTAATCGGGCGCGAGCAGATCGAGGCCCAGCGACACGCCCATCGTGTTGTTGCCGGTGGCGTCGAGCGTCGGGTAGCCGGTGAGCGCGTCGCTCTGGAACAAGATGCCGGTGTTGAACAGCACCCCGCCGAACGCCCCGGCCCGGGCCAGCGGCTGCGGCCGGTCGAGGCCGATGAAGAAGTTCATGTACGGGAACACGTTGTACGGGTTCTTCGTGATCAGCGTGTTCTCGACGAGCAGCAGCACGCCGTCGGCCGTCTGCGGTCCGGCCACGGGGTCTTGGCCCGTGTTGAGGATCACCCGCACCGAGTTCGACACCGCATTGAGATAACGCCGCGTGTAGCTCACGCCCAGGTTGTGGTACGAGCGGCCGAGGCCGCGGCCGTCGTCGGCGAAGCCGTAGCCCATCTCGAGGTAACCGCCCCGCACGTCGACGAACGTGTGAGCCCCCAGCACGTGGCCCGCCCCCTCGTCAAAGCCGAAGGCGCCGCTCGACACGCGGTCGAGGCCGGCGAAGAACGTCACGTCGAAGTTCGACCAGTCGAGCCGCGCCGAGTTCTTGGCCGGCAGCGTGACGGCGCCGCCGATCATCGCGTCCTGCGTCCACACGCCGTTCTGGAACAGCAGCGGCACGAGGCCCACCGTGAACGGCAGGTCGTATTGGGCGTACTCGCCCTTGAAGCCGCCGAGGATCTGCCCCAGGTCGCCCTCGAAGAAGAGCGTGTCGGTGTCGGCGTTGAACAGGTCGAACTCGCTCTCGAACCGTCCCTCTTCGATGCGGGTGAAATTACCGCCGTCCTGCAGCGGGCCGACAAAACCGTGCAGCCGCTCGGTCGATGTGAACCAATAGTCGAGTTCCAGGTTCAGCCGCTTGGCCAAGATCGTCTTGTCGGGCCCCACGTTGCCGTTCTCGGCGATCGCAGTACGCAAGTCGCCGTAGACGTAGAACTTCTTCTGCGAGAGGTTCGTCGCGCCCCACTCCGTGCCCGAAACCGGAATCGGCCCCGCCGCGTAGAATGGCAGCCCACGCTCAACCCACGGCCGCTGCGTGGGGATCAGCGACTTGCCGTGGTAGACATCGCGCTCCGCGCAAGGGTCGTATGGGGCGTAGAACGCGTCCGCGCTGAAGTCGCCATCGTCGCAGCCAACCAGGCAGGCGCGGGGGTCGGTGTGCGGCGGGTGGAACTCGACCTCGGGGAAGTCTTCCCCCCCTTTCTCCTGATGGGGAGGGGAACACGCAAGCGCCTCGGTCGGCAATGGAGAAGCTTCTAACGGCGCCGGCGGCAACAAACCGAACCGCCCCACGATCGGCTGCGGCGACGAGCCCACGCCGCACGTCATCGCCGTGCGCAGCGGCTCGTAGCCCACCTGCGAGTCGGCTCCGCCGCCGCGATCGGCCGGCGGCTCGAACACCGGCGGCAGCCGGGTGATCCGATCTTCGGCCCGCGACACGCGCCCCACCGGCCCGCCGTCTTCGTAGCCTAGCGCCATCTCGCCCGACCTGGGGGGCGCGAACAGCGGCGTGTGCGTCGCGGCCGGCGGCTCCCACGACGGCAGCGGCGATTGCGCACAGGCGGCCGCCGCCAGGACCAACCAGGCCGTCAAAAACGCCAGCAGTTCGCTCGGTTGACGCATCCCTACCGCACCTCGAATTCGACCGAGTAGGGATGGATGTCGAGCGTCCCCTCGACCATCGCACGCTGCATCTCGGCCGTCGCCCGGCAGAACCGCATGAAGTACATCGGCTCCACGCGGCTCCGCATGCGGAAGCTCAGCCGGTAGCGGCCCGGCTGACGCAAGAGCTCGCCCGGGATCTTGTACTTCACCCGCTTCGACCCGAGCGGCGCGATCGAACGCATCTCCATGCGGATCGCCGGCGGGTGGTTCAGCACGCTGATCGGCAACGCCCCCGGACGCAGGTGCGGAACCTGGTCGATGCTGATGTTGACCGGCAGCGTCCACTCGCGGTCGGTCCCCGTCGCGCCGGTGTAGAGGAACATCGTTTGCAAGTTGAACAGCTGCGAGTCGAACGGCACGACGCCGTTGCGCACGTCCTCCGAGTGGATGTCGGCCAGGTCGCCCTTCGAGTCGGTGTAGCCGGTCTCCCACAAGCGCCGGCCGTCGGGGCCGATCAGCACCACGTTCGCCCACAACTGCGGCTGGGCGCCGAGCGAGGCGGTCGGCAGGTTGTGGCCCTCGTTCAGGTTGGTCACCACGTAGTCGAGCTTGAGGTCCTTGCCGCGCTGCGGCGCTTCGCGGAAGAACGGGCCCTCGACCTTCGAGCCGTTCTCCATGACCACCTCGCGCAGCCGCCGCTTGTGGGCGAGCTTCACCAGGTTGTCGTCGATCACGTCGCGGGCGTCGTAGCGATCGTCGGCGTCGGACCACTTGCTCGGGAACCGCACCCGAACGCGGCCCTCGTCGACCGCCTCCTCGAACTCGTCCGTGCCCCACCCCGCGCGCCAGTCGTAATCGAGCCACTCGTCCACCGTCCAGCGATCGGCGTCTTTGTGCTGGGGGAACACGCCCGGGTGGGCGATCGAGTAGCCCGGGCCGTAGAACGTGTGGTTCGATTTCTTGCGGTGCTCGTTGACCGTCTTGCCGCCGACCTTGGCGATCGGGCCGTAGTCGTAGCCCGCCGGCACGCCCGGCACGCGCCCCATGTGGCAGTCTTGGCAGCTCACCCCCTTCTTGCACGCCGGGCTCGCGCGGTACTGCTCCCACACAACCTCGAGCTTGATGCCCGGGTGCACCGCCACCTGGTGGCAGCTGGTGCACGCCTCGGCGCGGGTGAGTTGGTCGAAGAACCGCCCCTCGCGGTGGATCCCCTGCCCCGGCCCTTTGGCTTCGTCCGAGAGCTTCACCTTGTACTTGTCCGCATGGGCGATCACTTCCGCCACGCCGTCGCCCCCGACGCCGCCATACACCGGCGCGTACTTGTCGCCCGGCACGATGCGGCGTTCGCCGTTCGACTTGCCGTAGCGCTCGTTCACCCGGTGGCAAGCGATGCAGCCCACGCCGTCGCGGGCCGCCGCCGGGAGCTCGCCGATCGGCGTCGCCCGGGTGTGCCCCGTGGCCGTGGCGATGGTGGTCGCCACCGGCGAGTGGCAGCGGTAGCAGAAGTAGCCGACCGTCCCTTGGCTCAGCTCGCTGATCCGCTGCTCGAACTTGTGGAACATCGGCGAGACGAACGCGTAGGCGTGGCTCGACACGCTCCACTGCTCGAAGATCTCCTCGTGGCACTCCGCGCAGTCACGCGCCGAAGGGTAGCGCTTCTTGGTGAACAGCTCGGCGTGCGACTCGTCAGCCGTCTTGCCCCCCGCCTTCGCCCGCGCCGCCGCAGCCGCCTGCGGCGAGTGCCCCGCATGAGCCGAGTGCCCAGCAAGAGGCGAGTTTCCAACTTGAGGCGAGCCGCCACCGTAAGGTGGCGGAGTCTTCAGCGGCGCAGCTTTCTGCAGCGCAGCCGGCGGCGCAGTCGGCGCCCCCCAAGGACGCGGCGTCACCGAACGATTCCCCCCCGAAGCCGGCCCAGGAATCCTCTCCGGAGTCACAGGCCGCGGCGCAGGCCGCACTGCCCGCGCGGGGGCAGCGTCCCGAGAGGGTCCGCTTTGAGGCGGATTATTCTGAGGCGTAGTGTTTTGAGGCGCAGTGTTAAGAGACGGCGCGGCGGGCTCGGGCGCTACCGGCTGCGGCGGCGCCGCTCGACGCGTCTGAGGCGCCTGTGGTTGGCCCCGAGGCGCAAGCTGCTGCTGTGGCCGGGGCGAGGGCGGGGTCGCCTGCTGTTGCGGCTTGGGTTGCACTAGTGGTTGCGGCTGGGGCCATGGCTGAGACTGCGGCCCGGGTTGCGGCTGGGGCTGCGGCTGCGGCTGCGGCTGCTCGACCACTTGTTGCTCGGCAGCTTGCTTCTCGACAGCTTGCTGCTGGGCGTCGTTGGCCTCCACTTCGTCGTCGGACGGGACTTCCTCCACGCCGACCACGATCCGCTCGACCGCGCGTTGCAACCGACGCTCGACCTCGTCGAGTTGCAGATCGACTTGCGGGTCGATTTCCCGTGTCGCTTCACCTGGGTATTGCCGTCCCGCAGTCGCGGGCGTCTCAGTGGCCGACTCTCTGGGAGCGGGCAGCATCGGAGCGCCAAACAGCGGCCCGCTCGGCTGGCTAGTCTCGCGTTCTTCGGTTGCTGCATCCCCGGGACCGCTACTTTCGTCGGCTTCACCGGCTGCACCACTGGCCGCAGCATCGGCAGCCTCGACGGCCGGCTCGTGCTCGACGGCAGTCTCGTCAGAAGAGTCCGCCGACGGCTCTTCGCCGGGCGCCGCGGCGTCGGCCGCCTCCGTCTGGCGGTCTTCCGGGGCGTACCAAGCCTCGGGCGCTACGAGCCACTCGCCACGATCGCCGCCCCCCGGCGCCTGGGCCACCCGCAGCGAATGGCCCACCGGCCAAGGCGTGTCGGTCCGCGAAGCGACGCGCAGGCCCGTGATCCGGGCCCGTGCAGCCGCCGTGGTCTCGGGCGTGCTGCTTGTGTTGCGTTCGGCGCTGGTCACGGCCGGAGCAAACGCCGTGGGGGGGGCCGCCCCCGCAACGGCGCCCAGCGGCGCCATGCCGGCCGGAAGCAGCTCAGCGGGCAGGGCGTCCAGCGCCGTGGGGCAGGCGTTCGACAGGAAGGTCCACTCTTCGGCCGTCAGCCGCCTGCCGGCGCCCGGGGGATGCTCCGCATCGAGGCCGCCGCCAGCGTCGGGAAGATCGGGGCGATCAGTGGGCAGAGCCGCCGCAGCAGCCAGATCGGCCGGCGCGGCCCACTCGCTTGCGGACCCGCCGCTAGCCTCGCTAGCAGCCGACGCCACCCGAGGCTCACTACCCGGCGTTTCGACCAACGCCGTTGCGGCAAGCAGGGCGGCGTAGCAGGCGGCCGCCACGGCGGTGCAGGTGATCGCCGCCATGCACGCTCGTCTTAGAGATCGGCCGAGCGCATCGAGCCCGCCGTCGGCCTCCTGTGCGGCGGTGGGCCGACGATTGACGCCCGTGGCCTTTCTACCCGTGCCCATTGAACCGGAGGCAAATGCACCGGGGGCCTGCGTCCGGCCGGCGCGGCGGGGACGTGGCGGCGACTTGCGGTCGGCCGTTCGGCGCATCGGCGGCTAGAGGGTGGTTCGGGGCCGGTCCGCTCCCGATCCAAGAGACGCGTCGACGCATGCAGCCCCTGCAATGCTGTCAACCAACGCGACCGAGCGGACCTGTCACGGTTATCGAACCGCTGAGGCCCGCAATCGCGGCGAACCAACCGCAGCCGGCAAGGTCGGCGCCAACTACCCCGTCTGCCGAGCAGGTTGCTAGCTAATGCGTTGCCGACGGCCCATAACGCCGCAGCATGCAAGAGCAGCAAGCATCATTGAGGTAGGCTCAGGCGGAAATACAGCAATTGCATAAGACTCCACCACATCCGCTGGCGTGGCTCCGGTAGGGCCATAAACAATGTGCTCGGATGCCAAGCCTGATACTGTCACGAGATAGGCCCCACCATGGTAGATCACTGGGCCGGATACAAGCAGGGTTGGCGAGCCCACACCAATGGCGTCGAAGTTGTCGTCGAAATCGCCGGGGTCCATGGAGCCCGTCTGAGCAAAAACGTCGCCAGTGATTGCGCCTAGGCCACTATCAAGCTCACCCTGGAACGTGATCGCGAAAAGCGAATTCGGCGTGGTGCTGTCCCACCTGCCCGAGGGAACAGGGTTGACGGGAAAGCCGCTCATGCCCTCGACGAATTCTAGGACATGATCCTCATGGGTGTTGAGTTGGAAAGCGTAGGAAAGCAGTCCGCCGTTGAATCCGCCTCCGATATCGTTGTCGGTAACCTCTGCCCAAACCTGGAGATTGTATTCACCTGGTGGCATAACAGTGTAATCCTCAGGATCGACACCCTCATACCGAAGCGAATACTCAACAGTCGCGGCGTGCGAGGTGACGGCTAAGCCGCACACGGTTCCTAGAAGGAATGACTTTAAGAGCCAATGCATGATGAACTCACTGAGAAGAGTGGAAGAGTATTCGGCGGCAAGTGATTCCACCAATCACGATTTTCAGTAGGGCGATGGCTATCAACCGACGCCATCAATGCCGCGGCCTACCGTATCCTATGCTTCTTGAATCCTGATGTAAATAAAAAAGGCCCCTGGGTAAACCCAGGGGCCTTTTTGTAAATCAACTCGGCGTGTGTACACCGAGGTGTAGTCGTTCAGCTCAGCAGCTGCGGCGACGGTATCCGAGGACACCAGCAACGGCCAGACCGGCGAGCATCGCCGAGGCGGGCTCGGGGATATTACCAATCGTGATCGAAGCGGGAATCACATCGTCCGACTCGGTGGCTCCGGTGGCACCGTAAACAATGTGCTGCGTCGCCAAACCCGAAACCTCAATCGTCGCGATACCCAGGCCGAGTTCGATCGGACCCGACACTAGCAGCGTCGGAGAACCCACGCCGATAGCGTCGAAGTTGTTATCAAAGTCACCAGGGCCCATGGATCCCGTCTGGGCGAACACGTCACCCGAGACAGAGCCAAGACCACTATCGAGCTCACCCTGGAACTTGTTCGCAAAGAGCGAGTTGGGAGTGACACTATCCCACTTGCCCGAAGGAACACGGTTGACGGGAGGACCGCTCATGCCCTCAACAAAATCGAGGACAGCATCTTCTTCGGTGTTGAGCTGGAACGCGTAGGACAGGAGGCCACCATTGAAGCCGCCACCAATGTCGTTGTCAGAGACCTGGGCCCAAACTTCGAGCGTGTACTCTCCGGCCGGCATCGTCAGGTAATCGGCTGGGTCAACACCCGCAATGTTGAGCGAGTACTCGATAGTAGCCGCTTGAGCCTGCGAGGCAGTCAAGGCAGCGATGGTCAGTAGTGCAAAAAAAATACGGTTCATATTCGAAATCCTTCTAGATTAATTCTTGGTAATTACACGGTGCAAACTCAATCATAAGCAACTTGCGTTCAATGCATTAGCAGTGTGTCGTCCCAAGTTTCAAATCGATTTTATACGATGTACAGAGTCGCGTTGCATGCAACTCTGTATATGATTCTTTAGCTACGGCGAGTCGTCACGAAGCCGATAACCGCAAGAGCTACCATCAGGAGCGAAGTGGGCTCGGGAACAGCGACTGCTGAACCAGACGGATTCCAGTTGAGGCTCACCTCGTTCAGGTCGTCCGGGCCAACCGCCCCGTCACCGTTCAAGTCACCTTGAGCTAGGGTGTAAGGTCCGTTGCTCCCACTGGGGTCCCAGTTCAAGCTTACCGCGTTCAGGTCGTCCGGGCCAACAGCTCCGTCGCCGTTCGTGTCACCGGGGACATTAGTCGCAACTTCGAACACAGCTTCGTCGTTGAAGTTGGTGCCACCCTGGGCGATGATGCCCGAGGCGGTCAGGCCACCGGCCGAGCCGTCGAAGACGAACTCGAGGAAGTCGATGGCGCTGGTGCCGGCGAGCGGGTTCGAGCCGATCGAGGCGAAGGCGCTGTCCTCACCACCGAGTTCACCAGCCAGGTAGGTCTGAAGGCCAAGCGTGGTGATGTTGCCCTCGAGCGTGTTGACGCCGGGGTTGTCATCGTACTCGAAGATGCTCGTGTTGAGCGGGTTGACGGCCGAGATCCCGACGCCAGCGTCGGCGACGACACTAACTTCGATTTCGAGCGAGCCGGTCGTGTCGGGCACGATCTGCAGGATCGCCGAGGTGCCGTTGTCGACCCAGTTGAAGGTCGGATCGGCAAAAGCCGGCGACGCAAGCAATGCGACCATGGCCGCGACAGACGTGATGTTCTTCCAGGACATTCGTGTTTCTCCACCCACTTTGAGAAAGACAGTTATTGAACAGAGTTGCCGAGCGAGAATCGCAGCTCAACGCCCTTATGTAACTCACAGTAGTTTGGCGACCCCGACGAGGGGCGACGCCAATAAAAAACGAACGTGACTTCTTGACGTTTGTTGACGCTTGAACCGAGTTGCTGCCGCCGGGCGGCAGAAAAACGTTGAGCGAACCTGAGTAACTAATCCGCCTGAAATCAGCCCGGTGGTTGATCTCGTCTTGCGGCGGAACGGCTACCGATTCTCACAGTCTGATCGGAATCGAACTACGTAGCAAGCATCTTGGCGAGACTATCTCAAAAACTTCACGATCCGAGGCTCACTCAATAAGGGCGGGCGATGCCCGGTTAAAACCGGCGCCGGCTAGGTGAGATTTTCGAAAAGATCCGCGATGAGGAATAAAACTCTCTGGGGCCAATCAACTTGCGGTTAGGCGCCAGACGACGAGCACAAGGCAAACGCCGTTTGGCTGACTCTGAGCCTCGAAGACCAACCGGCTAAGCAGGCCGATCTTGTTGGCAACGATGCTGACGCTTGGCGACTCCGGCCATCTAGCGCCCCGTCCGTAAGGGTCTGCCAGCAATATCTCATGTGGTTACCAAGCGGTTCACTCGCTTGAAACACCGCCGCGAATCGTGACGTAGCTTCAAACAAACCGGCCGGTGCTTTGGGAAAAGTTCGGTCGTTGTCCGAGCGGACGACCGGCTAGATAAGACGACGAAATCTGGTCGATATCTAGCCAAGACAGCCCACTTGGATGGACGCATTATGCTGGGGGTTTCTAGGCGTGTCAAGCAACTTCAGTAGGTTCCAAGGCTTTTTCCTAAAAAACGGCCTTGACGGTATGGCGCACCTGTGACGGGGCGCCTCAGCGACGCACGCAAGCGGGCGCCAAAGCGGCCCGAGGGGCTCGTTTCTCACGCAGCAGCAGCCCTATCGCACCGACCGCCAGCCCCGTCAGCCAGGCCGTGCCCGGCTCGGGAACGGCGAGTGACGAGGAGCTCGATGTCGCCAGCGACGGGGCCGGGATCTCCAAGCCAAAGTTCGCCACCCACAGGTCGTAGTCGTCGTCGTCGATCATGCCGTCGCCGGTGCCGTCGGCCGACGTTCCCGGGGCCACGCCCGTGCCCATGGCGTCGCGCCAAACGGTGAAGTCGGCCGCGTCGACGAAGCCGTTCTCGTTGTAGTCGCCGTTGGCGATGCTGCCCGAGATGTTGGTGCGGATGAGGGTCGAGAAGATCGTGTCGCTGCTGAACGACGGAACGCTGTTCATGTCGTCGAAAACGAACGCGTCGAACAACGAGGCGAGGCCAAAACGCGGGTCGGCGCCCGCCGCGAACGTGCCGGTGGCGACCGTAACCGCAACGTCCCAGTCGGAGTCGCCAAACGTGTCGCCGGTGGCCCACGGCGAATTGATCAGGCCCGCCAGCGTGGCGCGCGGCGCCGGCGTCCCGTTTTCGACCGTACCGACGCCGAAAAACACGCGGCTGTCGGGGTCTGGCATGACCGGGGTTTGAGCGGCCGTGATGAGTCGTCCGGATCCCGTGGGGGTGTTGCTGAACAGGCCAAAACCGGCCGAATCGTCGCCGTTGACCGTGCCGCTCGGCAGGCCCGAAGCGATCGTCGTATTGACGCCACGCAGCGGCACGGAGAGCGACATCAGACCGAAGTTGGCGGCCCCACCGTCGGCCTTGGCGACCAGCTCCCAGCTGCCGCCGTTCGACGCCACAGCACCGTTGTGCAGCAGGTTGAGGCTCAGATCGATCTGGGCCGCCAGGGCGGCGGTGGAAGTCGCTACGAGCACGACCACAGCGATCGCAAGAGGGGCGACAGCCGGCGCCACGGGGGCTACTAGTGCGGCCGGGCGGGTCATCGCACGCAGCAGACTTCTAAGAGCGTTTGCCATAGCGGGAAGATCTTGGGGTTTGCCGGCGCCGGCCCTTTTGCACGCCTTAGGCCTTGCGAGCAAGGCCGGACGAGACAAAGGCTGGGGGCGAGCCAGGCGGTGAGTGCGACAGCCAACGCCGGCTCGGGCGAGGGCCTGGGGGTCTAAAAGAGTCTCTTGTTCCGTAGGGCCGAACAGCGGTGGACCGGTCAGCGAGCGAAGACGGCCATCACGCCGCAATCTCGCCGCCGTTGCCCCAATCCGTGCATTCCGCCCGTCTTGCAGTTTATCAGCGGGCGCGACCTCCACAACGATATTCACCGCCGCTGAGCGGAGCAAACGGGCCGATTTGCCTCTTTGGGGCCGTTTGGGGCGCTGCGAACGCTTGTTCCGGTCCACCAGCGGCCGGATGCCGCCGGCGTCTGCAGGGGAGTTCGGGCGCACGAGCGCCGGCTATTCCCACGCGGCTGCTTACGGCTATCCGCGGCGCCAAAGGGTTACCCGCACCGCTGGGAAGTTACGCCCGGCAAAGGCGTTGCAAAGCGACCGTTGCGGGCAACTTTTTTTGTTGCGTGCGTCGGATTCTTGGGAATCGCGTTGATTCGCCTGCGTCTAAGTTGTTAACACAACACTTGTCGACACGAGACTTCGTTGGGCGTGGGACTGACCGGGCTGCTTCAAGCGTTTCCGGCGATCCCATGTCCCTCAAGCGATCCGCTTCCCTTCAAGCGAAAGGAGCCTCACGACGAATCGTTGGTCACTCGTACTCTTTGCACCCTTTAACGAGCGTGATTAGGGCCTGGCCCTCGACGAGCGAGACCGCGGTTCTGCTGTGACCGTACCCCGACCTCTACTGACCGAGACGACTCACTGGCATCGACAAGCCAGGTTGCGAGCGGCAAGACCGCCCAGCCGGCGCCGAGTGAGCCCCCTCTCGCTGGTAAACAAAACCACGGCGCCGGTCGGCCATCGCAGAACCGTCCATCGCACGCCAACCATGCCGGGCGTGACTCAACCGTTCCTAGTTGGAGCTTTTTCGGACGTTGGATAATTGTTGACCACGAGCCGCCTGCGGCCCGTGCATCCCCATCACCCAAAAGCCCGCGGCGCGCTCCAGCACGCCGCGGGCTTTTTCTGTTTAATACGAACGGCGAGCCGGCGACTTACGTCGCCGGCTCGCCGTTTTTGTGTTGGCGTCAGCCCTCGACGCGCTGGCGGAGTGTTTCGATCTCGTCGCGCAGCTCGGTGATGGTCTCCTCGAATTCGGCCCTGAGGGCCGCGAACTCCGGCCGCCAATCGCTGTCCGCCGGGGCTGGCGCCGGCGGCGCGGCTTGTGGCGTGGGCGCCGTGGGAGCCGCGCTGCTCGCAGCAGCGGGCGTGGCGGCCGCGGCTGGCGCCCCGTCGTCGAGCTTCAGATCGCGCTTGAGCCGGTCCAGTTCGCTCGGACCGTACAGGTTGTGCGTGACGACCGCGCCGCGGCCCGGCGGCGAGAGGTAGAGCAAAAGGCCCTTGTTTTTAAGCGAAACGAGCACCGGCTCGAGCTCCGAAATGCCCTTGATCGGCTCCATCCGGGCCGCCCTGCCCCGCAGCTCACCGACGGTCTGCTCGCCGCGCAGCAGCAGCTCGGCCATGACGGCGAGCTCCGTTTTGTCGACGCCCAGCCAGTCGTACGCCAGGTGCCGATAACGCTCCACACGCGAATCGCCCTGCACGACCGACACGGCGCCCTTTTGGCGCAGGGCGTCGATCGCCTCGTCGATCTGGTCTTCGTCCAGAGTCATCTGCGGCGAGCGGTTGCTCTTCTGGTTGCAGGCCGAACGCAGGGCGTTGAGCGACAGCGGGTAGGCGTCGGGCGTCGTCTTAGCCTTCTCGACCAAGGCGCCCAAGATCCGCCGCTCGCGCGAGGCGAGCGTGGTCCACTTCGGTTGGTCGTCAGCGAGTTCGGTCATCGGCGGGCTCTTCCCTGAGGTGCGTCGCGGCAAGCGTGAACCGCCATTCTAAGACGACCAAGCCAACCTTGGCGAGCCGGCGACATGACTCGCCGGAGTGGAACACCCGAGCGGACCACCGGAACAACAGAAGAGTCTCGCGCTACCACTTTGCGTGTGTAGAGCTGCACCACGAAGGGATGCACTGCTTCTTGCATGATTGAACGGATCGCTACGGGAAGACTCCGGCGGCTTACGCCGCCGGCTCGCCATCCGGTTAGCTCCGCCAGCCTTCGAGCACCAGCTTGCCAATCGCGCGGCCCGACTCGAGCTTGCGGTGCGCTGCGCGCAGGTTCTCGGCCGAGATCGGCGACAGCACCTCGCCGACGGTCGAGCGGATCTTGCCCCCATCGATCCAAACCGCCACGCGGCAGAGCAGCCGGTGCTGCTCGATCATGTCGGGCGTTTCGTGCATCGAGCGGGTGAACATGAACTCCCAGACCAGCGTGGCCGACTTGCTCTTCATCACGCCCTGGGCGAGCGGGCCGCTGTTCTCGACGATCGCCACGATCCGCCCCTGCGGCCGGATCAGGTCGGCCGCGGCGTCCCAGTGGCCGTCGGTGTCGTTGAACAGGGCGATGTGGTCGAGCCACTTCAGCCCGAGCGCCTCGACCTGCGGCCGCAGCGGTTCGCGATGGTTGATCACGTCGTCGGCGCCGAGTTCGCGCACCCAGTCGGCCGATTCGGGCCGCGAAGCGGTGGCGATCACCCGCAGTCCGGCGAGCTTGGCCAGCTGGATGGCGATCGAGCCAACCCCGCCGGCGCCGCCAACAACGAGCAGCGACTCGCTGCTGTTCTGCCTGTCCGCGCTCAAGCCGAGCCGCTCGAAGAGCGCCTCGTAGGCGGTGATGGTGGTGAGCGGCAGCGCGGCCGCCTCGGCAAAGCCGAGCGACGAAGGCTTGCGGCCGACGATCCGCTCGTCGATGCGCTGGAACTCGGCGTTGCCGCCCGGGCGGGTGATGTCGCCGGCGTAGAAGACCTCGTCGCCCGGCTTGAACAGGGTCACGTCGGGCCCCACGGCAACGACCACCCCGGCGGCGTCCCAGCCGAGGATACGCGGGTCCTTCTCAACCACATCGCGATTCGAATCGTTCGGCGCCCGCACCTTGGTGTCGACGGGATTCACCGCGATGGCCCGCACCTCGACCAGCAGGTCACGCCCCTCGGCCGCCGGCTTGTCCGCCTCGAAGTCGACGAGCGACTCGGGATCGTCGATCGGCAAGTAACGTGTGAGTCCTACGGCTTTCATTCTGGCTTCGCCCGGTAGAGGGATGCGTTTGGCCAACTCCGCGTGGGCCGGCGCCCGCCACGGGAAGACGTCCCGCATTGTAGGCGGCGCCCCCAAGGATGGCCCATCCGCCAGACACGGAGGGGGATTCTTGCGTCGCTGCGACGCTGCGCGGTCAACGGGCTCCAAACCTTGGCCCAAGAATTTTCTTGCGCGACTTATCCGCCTTCGGCGGACTCCGCTGCGCTCCGCTAATCGACTTGATGGCAACGACTTAGAACAAAATGGCGAGTGGCCAAGAATCGCTGCTGCGCGCGCGGCCAAAAGCGATTGTCGAAATTAGGTGAAACGCCCGTTACAAAGATAATTGGGCGCCGCAGGGTGTCGCCGTCGCGCGGGCGCCTTGCGCTAAAACGGACGACAGCAAGTTTACAAGACGCGCCGCTGCGTTATGGGGGCGATTGCCGCCCCGCCGATCGCGCGAAACTTTTCTGAGAGGCCAATCGCGGGGCGGTTGCGATTTATTCTTGGGCCAAACCGCAGCCACCGATTCAAGATCAGAGCCGCGGGCCGACAACGCGGTTGCGGCCCTGGCTCTTCGCCTCGTAGAGCCGCTCGTCGGCTTCGCCGATCAGCTCGATCGGCTTCACCGAGCGGACTCCGTCGAGCACCGCCAAGCCGAAACTGCACGACACGCGCAGCGGGCCGGCGGCCGTGGCGAACGGCTCATTGGCGATCGCCTGCCGGCAACGCTCGGCGATGGCCAGCGCCTCATCAGCGGGCGTTTCCGACAGCAGCAGGGCAAACTCCTCGCCGCCGTAGCGGGCGAACATGTCGATCTCGCGGCAGACCTCTCGCACGCGGCCGCCGAAGTCCTTGAGGACCTCGTCGCCGACCAGGTGGCCGTGCGTGTCGTTGACCTCTTTGAAGCAGTCGATGTCGAACATGACCAGCGCCAGCGGCCGGCCGTGGCGGCGGCTGCGGGCGATCTCGCGGTCGAGGTTGTCGAGCAGGTAGCTCTTGTTGAACGCGCCGGTGAGGGCGTCGATCGTCAGGGCCGTGTAGACCGTCTCGTGGTAGGCGGTCTCGATCGAGCCGGCCGACAGGAACTTGTAGAGGTAGCCGCCGAGCTTGACGCAATCGCCCGAGCGCAGCACACGCTGCTTGACCGCCTCGCCGTTGACGTAAGTGCCGTTCGTGCTGCTGAGGTCACGCACCTCGTAGCCGCCGTCAACGCGTGCGAACTCGGCGTGACGCCGCGAGACGCTGCTGTCGTCCAGCGTGAGGTCGCACCGCGGGTCGCGGCCCACGATCAGCGACCGGCCCTCCACGCGGCGCATGCCGTCGATGATGTCGGCCGGGTAGATCTGCACGAGGCAGCAGTCGGGAGCGTCGTCGAGCGAGTCGTTGAGCAGCGCGGGGTTGAGGATCGTGCTGCGGTCGTCCGGCGCGGCGGAGCACTCGGCGAACGAGTTGATGGCGTCGGACATGGGGTGGGATTGGGCAGGACGGGGGTTGGACGAAACACCGGCCCCCGGCGCAGGGAGCCATGGTTAAAGCATGGGACACAATGCGCTGCCGTCCGCCCGTCAGAGCGACCCGCTACAGAAAGAAGCCGAACCGACCCCGCCGGTTGTACGGATCATGCGGAACCACGGGGCCCGAGGCCGCCAGCCGCGACGGCCAAAATGCCCTATCAGAGTGCGGAACCGCGGCGGCGTGCTAGCCGCTCGGGGAGAGAATCACCCACGGCGGGCGGCGCCGCGGCGGGCCGCCACGAGCCCGGCGAGGGCCAACAGCGACCAAGTGGCCGGCTCCGGAACCCCCGCGGCCTCGGCCGGCGCGGCGATCAGATCGGCGAGTGTTTCGCCGTAGTGCTGCACCCACAGGTGGTAGTCGGTTATGCAGACACAGCCGTCGTTGTTGCCGTCAGCCGGCAACCCCTCGCCTACCTGAGTGAAGGAGTCACGCCACACGGTGAAGTCGGCCCCGTCGACGACGCCGTCGCTGTTGTAGTCGCCGACCAGCACGGGTGCGATGCTCTCGTAGAAGTCCTTGACGGCCTCCTGGCGTGCGACGCCCAGGCTCCCCGTGCCGAAGAACGAGCCGTAGCCGTAGAAGGCGGCGCCGTCGAGGCCGGCGTCGTAGAGCCCCTGCAGTTCCTCGACCGTCAGCTCGGGACCGCCGCCGTCCTCGTCGTGCAGGTAGCTGCCGAGGCCCACCACGATGCGCGAGTCGGTCTCGATCGACGTGATGCGGCTCACGTAGTCGTCGAACAACCGGTCGTGGTTGCTGCTGCTGAGATAGAGCATCGGCATGGCGATATCGACCAGCTCCTGCTCCAGCCAACTGCGGTAGTCTTGCAGGTAGTCGTGCTCGGCCGTGTCGGGATTGTTCCACACGGCGGCCGACAGATCGATCGTGCGGCCGGTCGAAACCTCCGCCGCGTCGACCGTCTGCTTGACCGAGGCGACGAGGTCCGTGATGCGGCTCTGGTTCCAGTCTCGGTAGGCCGTGGCGTTCGAGAAGCTCGACCCGTCGAGACCGGTCGCCTGGAAGAACAGGTCGTGCGAGTAGTCGTCGTGCGGCAGGTAGTACCAGTCGGGCCGGTAGCCCTGGCTGGAGGAGGTCGGCCCCATCCAGCGGATGTAGTCGAGGTGCACGCCGTCGACGTCGTAGTTCTCGCTGAGGTCACGCACCACGTCGTTGATGTGGTCGTGGACCTCGGGCAAGAGGTGGTTCACGCGGGCGTACGAGCTGCCGCTGTAGCCATCGGAGGGCTCGAGGTCGCCGTAGTAGTCGGTGACGCGGAAGCTGGGGTCATCGTTGTAGATCGGGTGGTCGCCGTCCGAGGGGAGCTGCGAGCTGTTCCACAGCGGCATCGTGTTCATCCAGGCGTGCAGCTTGATGCCGTTGTCGTGGGCGGCGTCGATCGCCACCTGCAGCGGGTCGACGGACTCGGAGAGGCCCTGCGCCCACGGCTCGTGCTCGCTGTCGTAGTAGGCGTCGGCCCGGCCGCGCACCTGCCACATGACGTCGGTGATGCCGAGGCTGGCGGCGTTCTCGATCCGCGAGCGGATGCTCGAGACGCTGTCGCCGTTGTACTCGTAGCGGTTGATCCACAGGCCGCTGAAATCGGCGAACCCCGCGGCCATCGCCGGGGCGCCGACCGAGGACACGATCAGTAGAAGACCGGTGGCGGCGAGCGCGCAGGTGTGCCGGCGGGTGCAATGCAGCGAGGTCATACTCTTCCTAGCGGTTCCGGTCGCTATCGCGGGGACGGACGCCCCGACTATTCCTTTATAAGTAAGCCTTACGCGGCGGAGAACGGCGTTGCGCAAGAACGTGAGGGAGCTGCGCAACGCGGTTTTTCCCTGTGAGGGCCGCCAAAGTGTCCTGGGGCGCCGCGGCGCAATTGTGTACGTCGCCTCCTCGGGGTGGTATTTTGGCGCCTGCCGAATATCCCCCTCCTCTTGCGGTCGCCTTCCTCTTGCGGTTTTCGCACGGCGGCCAGCCTCAGTCCTTGGTAGCCGCGCCAGCCTCACGGCATCTCAGCCGACGCCCTTCTCATCAGGAGCTTCGCCATGTTCTTACGCCATCTGCCCTCGTTGGTTATGGGGTGCACGCTATTGACGACGGGCGCCGCCCAGGCCGAATTCGCCGACCTGCTCGCCAAGGTCCCCCGCGATTCGAACCTGGTGGTTCTGGTCAACGCCGAGAAGGCGTTCGGCAGTAAAGTCGGCGTGGCGGAGGGGTGGCGGCAGAGTTACCGATCGAAC
Organism: Pseudobythopirellula maris; assembly: GCF_007859945.1. Lineage (GTDB taxonomy): Bacteria > Planctomycetota > Planctomycetia > Pirellulales > Lacipirellulaceae > Pseudobythopirellula > Pseudobythopirellula maris. The sequence goes on from NZ_SJPQ01000003.1 coordinate 539,426, forward strand.
TCCGACCAAGCGCCGCTGCGGATGCCGCCCGAAGCAAGCGAGTACGTGCTCGCCGCCACGATCGACCTGGCGACGCTCTCGCCGCGGCGCGAGACCGCGGTCGCGCGGCTCGAGAGCGACCTGCCGATGACGGTGGTCGCCAGGCTGACCGAAGGCGTGGCCGACAAGATCGGCGGGCTCGAGGCGTTGGCCATGCCGCGCGGCGGCTACTTGGTGAAATTCGGTCCCCACGAATACGGGCTCACCGCCCCGAGCGACCGCCAGGCGGCGTCCCGCTGGGTCCGCGAGGCGAGCGGTCGCGCGCGGGCCGACCTCTCGCCGTACCTCGCCGAAGCGGCCGAGTATCCCGATCGCGTGGGGACCGAGTTCATCCTGGCGCTCGACCTCGCCGGGGCCCTCGGCGAGTCGGCCGTGCGGCGAGCACTCAGTGGCTCGAAGGTGCTGGCCGATGGCGGGGTCGATCTGGACGACGCGGCGCGGGTGCTGGCCAGTGTGCGCGGCATGACGCTCGGCGTTCGCACCACGGAACGCGTGGTCGGTTCGCTGAAGTTCGATTTCGCCGAGCCGGTCGACGCCATCACCACGGTGGCGAAGCCGCTGCTGATCGAGGTTCTGGAAGAGGGGGGCGTCGCCTTCGAAGAGGCGTACGACTGGGCGCCGGGGACGGCCGAGAAGTCGGTCCGCATCTCGGGCGAGATGAGCGTCGCGAGCCTGCGTCGCTTGATGAGCTTCCTGGAACTCGACGCCGCGGCGATCGGCCAGCCCCAGGAGGGCGGCGAGTCGATCGCGACCGACCCCGACTACCAGGCTCAGCAACAGGCGACGCTCGACTACTTCCACGGCATCGAGGAGCACCTGCACGACCTGAAACGCGAGCACGGCGCCAAGTCGTACTACTCGATCGGCCGCTGGTTCGAGAAGTACGCCAACCGCATCGACCGCATGCCGATCCTGGGCGTCGACCCCACGGTGGTCGACTTCGGCGCGCACATCGTCAGCCAGATGCGCGACTGCGTCGAGGCGATCAAGGGCGCGGGGATCCAGAGCGGCGCGCGGGGGGCGAGCGTCTCTTCGAGCTCCTACTACAGCAGCGACGACACGGGCAACTCGGGAAACTCGCTGTTCGGCGGCGGCTACGGCGACCAAGTCGACGCCGTGCGCGGCCAGGAGTCGCAACGCCGCGCGATCCGCACCGAGGAGCGGGCCAAGAGCTCGACCACGGTCCGCGGCGTCGTCCGGCAGATGCAGGAAGACACCTCGCGGATGCGCCGCGAGCTCACGCAGAAGTACCAGGTCGAGTTCTGATCGCGGGCCGCACTGAGCGGCGTGGGCGAATCGCGTTGGGCGCCCCCGCAAGACTTTCTTGCGCGGGGGTGGCATTTCTATGGACGTGCGGGGAACTCGCTCCCCCCGCGCGCCGTCTCAGTGGTGAGAACAAGCGAGTGCCGAGTTGGCCACCCTTAATCGGGCCCATCACTGACAGGCTCTACGCCTGAGGCCCATCGCCATCGTGGCATTTTGACGACGGTAGAAACGCTGCCTGGGCGGCGCCATCGGGGCGCCGCCGTTTCTTTTTTCACGCCCCCCGGCCACGCGCCGGACAGCGCAAGGAGTGTAGGAATGCTGCGCCCGTACCTTAGCCATCGGCTGTTCACCCGCTCGTCCACGGCTTTGCTCGCCGCGGCGATCGGGGCCGTCGCCTGCTACCCCTCGACCGCCAACGCCGCGGGGCTGCTGATCGCCGACGGCGGCCTCGGCGGCCGGCTCGAGGTGCTCGAGCACCAGGCCACGGTCACGATCAACAACGGCGTCGCCGTGACCGAAGTGGAGCAGGTCTTTCTCAACACCGAGAACCGGGCGGTCGAGGCGCTCTACGTGTTCCCGGTCCCCGAAGGGGCGTCGGTCGCCAACTTCAGCATGTGGATCGGCGGCAAGGAGATGGTCGGCGAGGTGGTCGAGAAGCAACGCGCCCGCGAGATCTACGAGAGCTACAAGGCGACTCGCACCGACCCGGGACTGCTCGAGCAGAAGGACTACAAGACGTTCGAGATGCGCATCTTCCCGATCGCCGCCGGAGCGGAGCAGCGGGTGCGGATCTCTTACTACCAGGAGCTCGGCTTCGACGCCGACCGCGCGACCTACACCTACCCGCTCTCGACTCAGGCGCAGGAGAACGGCGACTCGGCGGCCGCTCGGCTCGGCCTGACGGTGCGTGTGCTGAGCGAGACGCCGATCGTCGCGCTCGACAGCCCCAGCCACGGCGACGCGTTCGTCGTGGCGCAGAACTCGCCCCACTTCTACGAGGCGAGCTACGAGACCCGCGACGGCGACCTGTCGCGTGACTTCGTGCTCTCGTACCAAGTGAACAAGGCTCAGACCGGCGTCGACCTGATCACCTCAAAGCCGCAGGGCGAAGATGGCTACTTCATGCTGACCGTCACGGCCGGCGACGAGCTCTCCGAGGTCAACGAGCCGGCCGACTACGTCTTCGTGCTCGACGTGTCGGGCAGCATGGGATTCGGCCGCAAGCTGGGCGTCTCGCGTGAATCGATCGCGGCGTTCGTCGAGACCCTCTCGCCGCAAGACCGCGTGGAGGTGATGACGTTCAACGTCCGCCCGACCACGCTGTTCGGCGAGCTCACCCCCGCCTCCGAGGCGACGCTGAGCCGAGCGCGCGAGTTCCTGCAGTCGCAGCAGGCGGTCGGCGGCACCGTGCTACGCCACGCGATGCAAACGGCTTACAAGTACGGCGAGCCCGATCGGCAGCTCAACGTGGTCGTGCTCTCCGACGGCATGACCGAACAAGGCGAGCGGTCCGAGCTGCTGCAGCTCATCGGCCAACGGCCCGCCAACGCGACGGTGTTCACCGTCGGCGTGGGCAACGAGGTCGATCGGCCGCTGCTGCGGCAGCTGGCCGAAGACGCCGGCGGGATCGCCGCGTTCCTCTCCGAGGGCGACGACGCCCAGCGGCAGGCGCTCGCCTTCCGCCGCAAGCTCACCCACCCGGCCGCCACGGACGTGCGTCTGACGATCGACGGCCCGAAGGTCTACGACGTCACGCCCAAGCTGCTGCCCAGCCTCTACCACGGCGCGCCGATCCGAGTGTACGGCCGCTACCGGGGCGACGGGCCGTTCGGCGTGCGCGTCGACGCCGAGGCGCGGGGCAAGCCTCTCGCGCTGACGGCGACCAAGGACCGCGGCGACGGCAAGAACCCGGAGATCGAACGGATGTGGGCTCAGCAAACGATCGCCGCGCTGCTGAAGGACGCCGACCGCAACGACGAGCGCGACGCAGTGATCGACCGGATCGTCGACCTGGCCGAGGCATACTCGATCGTGACCGAGTACACCTCGTTCATCGTCTTGGAGAACGACGCGGAGTACCAACGGTGGAAGATCGACCGACGCAACGCCCAACGCCTGGAACGCGACCGCCAGGGTCGCGACGCCCTAGAAGCGCGGCTCGAGCGGCTCCGTGAGGAGTCGCTAGCGAACCTGGGACCGCTGCCCACAGCCAAAAAGCCCGCGGCTAAGAAGTTCTCGACCTCGTTCGCTCCCGCCGAGGATGGGGCCAACACGCCGGAGCCCTCGTCGGTTCTCTTGCTGCTGCTCGGCGCGGGGCCGTTGCTGCTGGGCCGCCGGCGCCGTGTCGCGTAAGCCGCTGAAACGTCCCGCCCGCCTCGGCGCCGCCTCAGTAGGTGGTCACCGCACGGACGCCGAGCACCAACGCCGTGGCGGTGCTTTCACGGGCGGGCATCACGACCTGCAAGTCGGGCGTGATGTTGAGCCACGGCGTGGCTTGCCAGTTGTAGAACATCTCGACCGCCTGGCCATCGCCGATCGGGCCGAGCAGCGCCTGCAACGGAGTCCCGACCTCGCTGCTCGTGCCGGAGATGAACCACCCCAGGCCAAAGGTGTCGGCCTCGCGGCCGCGGACCGGGCTGTTGCCGCCCACGCCGAAGCTGAGGAACCACTCGATCGGGTTCGTGTCGCCGTCCGCCACGCCGGCGCGGCCGAAGAGGCCCCAGCCGCGTTTCGGGTTGCACGGGTCGACTTGCAAGTATTGGTCGAAGTTCCAATAGACCGACCAAGAGCCGTCGACGCGGTTGATCGGCACGTTGGGCAGCACGAAGCGGGGGTCTTGCCCGATCTCGACGAACTCGCGGTTGTTCCAACTGACGCCCAACAGCTGGTGCCCCGGCAGCCCGCCGAACGAGGTCGGCAACCGCCCCTCGGCCGACATCGAGACCCCTTCTTCAAAGAGCTCGTTGAAGCCGGCGCTGTCGGCCGTGTCGGTGGCGTTCAAGAGGGTGTAGGTGAAGACCGGCTCGCCTTCTGCGCCGAGCACCACGAGCCCGCAGCCGAGCGTGGCGTAGGGGACCGACCTTAGGACGATCGGGGAGGCGACGAAGCCGATGTTCGAGAACTGTGTCTTGCCGCGGCCGTGGGCGAAGGCGTTCAAGTCGCCGTCAAGCGTGTCGAGCTTGCCGAAGAAGACGCCCGTCGTTTCGCTGAGCATCTGGGTGAACAGGAAGTTCGTGATGTACAGCTGCTCGCTGTCGGCGATCGGCAGGTCGGCGAGCACCGTGGCGGGGAGCAGGGCGCCGGTGTCGTTGCTGATCGACTCGCCCCAGCGGTGCTCGGCGCGGATCTTGAGGAACAAGCCCTCTTGGACGCCAAGCTTGCCGAGGTCGGCGTTCATGACGTAGTCGCCATGCCCGCCATAGTTGAACCGCTCGTCGAGACCGCCCGAGGCCGTGCCGAATCCGAAGTGGGCGTGGTCAAGATCGAACGTCACGCCTTGGCAGGCGAGCCAATCGCGGTTGCCGCACCAGTCGCCGGTGAGCCCCTGCCCCGTGTACCCCTGCCCGATCGCCCCTTGGCATGCCGTGGCGATCAGCAAAGTAAATGCAAGAGACGTGCTGCGACTGCGACGCATCGATCCGCCACTCCTTGGCTGGAAGTAAACCTGGGCTTATTGCATGGCATCGACGCACGCTGCTGCCCGCATGTAGCCCGCTGGTTCAGGCCGTTTTAATCGTCATCAAACCACGGACCTCATCGGCTTACGCAGTCCTGAAATCCGAAGATCTAGAAATGTTTGACTAACCCGCTGAGGGGGGGGTAAGCTTCAGCACGCGACCCCTCGAAAACATGAAATTCATGTGAAGACGTCGCGTTCTCTAGCCCTTAAAGACTGCTCTTCTGTTCTTACAGACAGCTCTTCTCGCAACCCTTGAGGCGCCCGATGATTCAGTCCCGTCTGACCCTGCCGGTCCTGTTGCTTCTAGCGTTGACGGCGGTAACCGCCTGCGCCGCCGACAAGCCGAACATCCTCGTCATCTGGGGCGACGACATCGGCACGTGGAACATCAGCCACAACAACCGCGGCATGATGGCGTACGAGACACCCAACATCGACCGCATCGCTAAAGAAGGCGTCTCGTTCACCGACTACTACGCCCAGCAGAGCTGCACTGCCGGGCGTGCGGCGTTCATCGGCGGCACGGTGCCGGTCCGCACCGGCATGACCAAGGTCGGCCTGCCGAACGCGGCCGAAGGCTGGCAAGAACAGGACATCACGATCGCCGCCGTGCTCAAGGAGCAAGGCTACGCGACTGGCCAGTTCGGCAAGAACCACTTCGGCGACCGCGACGAGCACCTGCCCACGAATCACGGCTTCGATGAGTACTTCGGCAGCCTGTACCACCTGAACGCCTCGGAAGAGCCCGAGAACCGTGACTACCCGGGCGACATGGTGCTGCCAAACGGCAAGACGTTCCTCGAGCAGTACGGCCCGCGCGGCGTGGTCGATTGTAAGGCCAACGACGACGGCACGCAGTCGATCAAAGACACCGGCCCGCTCGACAAGAAGCGGATGGAGACGATCGACGATGAGACGGTGGCCAAGGCGAAAGATTACATCAAGCGTCAGAACGACGCCGGCAAGCCGTTCTTCTGCTGGTGGAACGGCACTCGCATGCACTTCCGCACGCACGTGAAGGAAGAGCACACCGGCCTGAGCGGCCCCAGCGGCAACGAGTACCACGACGGCATGGTGGAGCACGACATGCACGTCGGCGAGCTGCTCGACCTGCTGGACGAGCTCGGCATCGCCGAGAACACGATCGTGATGTACTCCACGGACAACGGCCCGCACTTCAACACCTGGCCCGACGCCGGCTACACGCCGTTCCGCAAAGAAAAGAACAGCAACTGGGAGGGCGCCTACCGCGTCCCGGCGTTCGTCCGCTGGCCCGCCGAGTACCCCGCCGGCGCCATGGTCAACGGCATCGTCGCCCACGAGGACTGGATGGTCACGTTCGCGTCGGCCGCCGGCAAGAAGGACCTCAAGGAGGACATGCTCGACGGCTACGAAGCGATCGGCCGCACGTACAAGCAGCACCTCGACGGCTACGACATGAACGAGTACCTGTCCAAGGCCGACTCGTTCGATAGCTACAGCGACAACATTAAGGCGTCGCCCCGCAAGGAGTTCTTCTACGTCAACGACGACGGCCAGATGGTCGCCATCCGCTTGGGGGATTGGAAGGCGGTGTTCTTGGAGAACCGCGCGAGCGCCTTCCAGATCTGGCGTGAGCCGTTCACCGAGCTGCGGGTCCCGCTGCTCTTTAACCTGCGCCGCGACCCGTTCGAGAAGGCCCAGATCGACGCGAACGTTTACCACGACTGGTTCCTCGACCGGCCCTTTGTGATCGTGCCGATGCAGCAGATCGCCGGCAAGTTCTTTGAGACGCTCAAGGAGTACCCGCCGAGCCAGACGCCCGGCTCGTTCAACCTGGACAAGATCCAGGAGCAGATCGAGAACGCCGCCACGGGCAAGTGATGTCGCCAAACGATCTGAAGGGCCGCCGTGTATCGCTAGAGCCGGCGGCCCTTTTTCACAACCCACCGGAGAACTCTGCCTTGAAAGCCACGCTGGCCGCTATCTGCCTGCTGTCGCCCTCACTGGCCCTCGGCTCCGACGACCCGCTGCCGTCGTGGAACGACGGCCCCGCCAAGACGGCGGTGCTCAATTTCGTCGAGACAACCACGACCGAAGGCTCGACCGACTTCGTGCGGCCGTCGGAGCGCATCGCCGTGTTCGACAACGACGGCACGCTGTGGGCCGAGCAGCCGATGTACTTCCAGCTGCTGTTCGCCCTCGATCGGGTGAAGGCCCAAGCCGATGATCACCCGGAGTGGAAGACCACCGAGCCGTTCAAGAGCGCCCTGGCGGGCGACATGAAGGGGCTGTTGGCCACGGGCAAGGAGGGATTGGCGAAGGTCTTGGCGGTCTCGCACGCCGGCATGACCGCCGACGAGTTCGCCGGCTCGGTCCGCCGCTGGCTGCGCACCGCCAAGCACCCGACGACGGGCAAACCGTACTATCGGATGGTCTACCAACCGATGCTCGAACTGCTCGCCCACTTGCGATCCAACGGCTACAAGACGTTCATCGTCTCCGGAGGCGGCGTCGACTTCATGCGGGTGTTCGCCGAGCGGGTTTACGGCGTGCCGCCCGAGCAGGTGATCGGCTCAAGCATCGCCGCGAAGTACGAGCTACGCGACGGGGTCCCCACGATCGTCAAGCTGCCCGAGGGGCTGTTCGTCGACGACAAAGAGGGCAAGCCGGCGAACATTTACGGCCGCATCGGCCGCCGCCCGGTCTTCGCCGCGGGCAACTCCGACGGCGATAAGCAGATGCTCCAGTACACGACCATCCCACGCGGCGTAGACGACACGACGGCCCGCTTTGGCTTGCTCGTCCACCACACCGACGCCGAGCGTGAGTGGGCCTACGACCGCAAGTCGCACATCGGCCAGTTCGACAAGGCGCTCGACGACGCGCCGCAGCGTGGCTGGGTGGTGGTCGACATGGCCGAGGACTGGAATCGCGTGTTCGCCGATTGACCACGGGCGATGCTTCGCGGACTACGCGAAGCGGCCGTCGCTCACTCGGCCCGCGCCCTGGCCGGGCAAACCGACCACCTCCCCGCCGCCGTGCAGAGCCAGGCGCCAGCCAGCAGCCAACCGGCCGCTGGCTCCGGGGCCGAGGCGGCTTGTGCGTAGGCTTCGCTCACGGCGCCGTAATTGTCTAGCCAGGTGTCGAAGTCTTCCTGCGTGACGGCCCCCGGTGTGACGGAGGGGTCTTCGTTGGGCAACGCGATGAGAGAGCCGAGGTTGTCGCGCCAGACGGTGAAGTCGGCGGCGTCGACGATGCCGTCGTCGTTGAAGTCGCCCGGCAGGATCTGAGTGACCGGGGCGTAACCGAGCCCGTCGTACCAGACCCGGCCCGACCCGAAGGCGCTGTAGTCATCGATGTAGGCCACGACCGACTCGCCGTCGGACAGCTCGACGCGTCCGAGGTACGCCTTGTAGAGGCTGCGGTTGCCCTCGTCGACAACGACCGTGCCGTCGAACTCGTCCACGCTGGCGTGCTGGGCGCCACGGATGCGGTACACGGCGAGGTTGTCCGGCGTGAGGCCGGCGCTCACACGCCAGTCGGTCGACTCCTCGACCCAGAAGTAGGCGAACACGTCGTAGGCTCCGGCGTCGACGCCCTCGGAGGTCGTCTTGATCATAGGCGCGTTCTCGTTGGCCAACTCGTCGGCGGTGAACACGCCGCCCCCGTTGCCCGTGAGGGTGCGGTAATGCCACGCGTCGTCGGTCGGGCCGGAGCTATTGCCGGTGGTGAAGTCGAGGGCGCCGCCCGAGGCGAGCCGCGTGTTGGCGCCGTTCGCGTCGACGTAAGTCACGGGCCCCACGGCCTCGTGGTCGTCGAGGATCAGGCCCACGACGGCGGTGTCGTAGTTCTGCGAGGAAGACATCGTTCCCTTCCACCACAGCAGAGCGGTGCGTCCCCTTTCCCACGAGGGGATGATCGGCCTAAGGTTGTCGTAGGTGGAGTTCTCGGTGACCGCCGTCCACGACCACGTAGCCCCGTCGTCCGCCGTCACCCCTTTGTAGATCTCGTGGTGGTCGGTCTTGACCTCGGTGGTGGGGTGCACCTCGGTCGAGATGTAGATCGTGTTCGGGTCGCTGGGGTCGAGCGCCCCCAGCCCCGTGTAGTCGCTCTCGGACGTGCCGTACAGGTTGGCGCCGGCCTGCGCGATCTCGGTCGTGGTCCATTCGTTGGTCGCGGGGTCGAGACGGGCGAACCAGACCCGGTGGTCGTGGTTGCCCACGCCCTGGTTGGCGGTGTAAGGGACGGCGCGGGTCTTGAAGAGGGCCGTCACCGTGCCGTCGCTGTACGACTGCACGTCCGTGTTCCAGGCGCGTGAGTGCTCCTCGCCGTCGGCTTGGAAGACCTGCGTGAAGTCGTCGGTCGAGGGGACCGTGCTGGGGTCGAACGAGCTGGCCGCGCTGAAGATGTCCGCGTCGACCTCGTTGCCCTCGCTGTCGTAGATCTTGCCGCCGCTGATGTAGGCGTGGTAGATGCTCGTGTTGAAGTCGCGCGGGTGGTACTCGGTGGCGATAAAGTCGATCCGGTCGGTCCCGTTCGAGACGTACTTGTAGTAGCCGTTCACGTAATTGCCGCTGGCGGGCTTGTCGTTGGGCTGCTCGGTCAATTGCCCGCCGTACCTCCAGTTCTGGCCGTTGTCGTCCGACACCATCAGGTGCGGGCTCTGCTGCGTGCGAGCGATGTTGTAGAGCCGGCCGTTGCCGTCGCCGTCGGGGTCTTCGTCCGCCAGCTGGAACAAGTTGGAGTAGGTTGTGCCGCCCGACCCCGGGGCGTCGTCGGGGATGGCGTCCCACCAGTCGAATTCGCGCTCGGCGCCCCACGACTCGTTGGCCGTGTCGTAGGTGCGGAAGGAGCTGCGGTCGTCCTCCACACCGAAGCGGTTGTTGTGCCCGGTGTAGAAGGCGAGGATGTCGCCGTCCTCCTTCTTCAGGAGCGCGGGGACGTTGTGGTCGTCGCTGGCGCCGTAAGACTCGATGTCGTTGTGCACGTGCAGCGTGCGTGAGCGGTCCGAGAGATTGACGTGGACGGTCTGGATCTGACCGTCGACCCCTTGGCCGCCGAGCCCGGCGAAGTTGGGCGTCGAGCCCACGATCAGCTCGCCGCGTTCGCGGTCGACGATCGCGCGTTCGTCTTGGTACCAGCTCCAGGCGCCGTTCTGGTTGAACTGGATCAGCGAGCCGTGCACGACGTCGGAGGCGGGCGGGGCGATGTGGGGGCCGATCTCCGCCGACAACGCATCGAAGCTGATGTTCCTCGCAGACCCGCTCCCCACCGCCTCGGCGGCCAGCGTGATCCGGGCGGCGCGGGCGCCCACCGGCATTTGGCCCGAGAGCGTCCTGGAGCTCCACCCCTGCTCCTCCGACTGCGAGCCGAGCGATGTGAACAGGGAGGTGAACCCGATCGGCTCCGAGTCGTCGTCGAAGAACTCTAGCCGCACGTGGCCCACATCGTTCGGGTCGGCGTCGTTGTAGGCGAAAGAGAGATTGAGCGCGTTGCTCCCCGTGTCGACCAGCGCAGCGTGGGACGACAGGTCGACGTCCTGGTACACGCTCATCTCCTGCCCGGTGGAGAACGGCGACTGCCCCGCCCCTGTGGCCTGCCAGGTCGCCGTGGCGAACTGTGACCCGGAGTAAGCGTTCTCGGGATCGATCACCGACAGGCCCGCTCCATCCGTCGTGTAGAGCAGCCCCATGCCGGGGCTCGTTTGCCAACCGGGGGGGACTACGCCTATGGACCCCTGTTCAAAATCGGCGTTCGCGAAGGAGACGGGTTGCTGAGCGCCCGCGCGGCTGGCCACGCCTGCGATCACCACGGCCAGCAACGCGGCAAGCATCGAGGAGGCAATCAGTCGCGTGGTTCCGCTCGTGTTCAGTCGTATCATGATGATCTGCAGGGTGGTCATTCAGAGGTTGCTTTCTTGTGGGCTCGTGGCGACGCCGATCCGTGTGTGGCCCGCGGGGCGTGAACCAACGGGCTAGGACCGGGCGTCATTCTCCGCTGACGACGATGTTGTGGGTCACACTGTGCATGCCGGGCTCGATCGTCAGCGTCTCCGAAGATTCGTATTCGTTCCCGATCCAATCCGATTCGTTGGCGGCGTCTCCGCCCGGCTTGAGGTCGTAATAGGTCAAGCGGATCCGATAAGTCCCCGGCGTCAGGCCCCGCACGCCGAGGTACTCGGTCAATTGATACGCGCCGTCCGAACCCATCGTTCCGCCACGCGGCCGGATGGGGCCTTGCGACGCCTCGGGGACGAAGCTGACGCGACAAACCCCCGGGCGGTCTCGGCCGGCGAACTCGATCGCCCCGGACACGGGCACCACGCTCGGCCCCTCGCCCCCGCACCCCACAGGGGCGAACAACGCAGCGAGCACCAACCACCACGCCGAAAGACGCGGCCGTGGTGAAACGCGGATAGGGGGTCTGCTGTTGACCTGCTCGCACATAGATCGGGCTTCGGATTCTGGCTGTGGTTGGTTCATCAGAGGCTGGTAATAACTTCCTCTCCGGCGCGTGTGCCGAGGTGGTTGTAGAGGCGGTAATCGATCGCTTCGGCAACAAACCGCACGCTGCCGTCGGCCATCGTCATGTTGATGCCGCCGGGGTGGTCGCTCTTGAAGCCGCAGCCGACGGTGTGGCATCCGGGCGGGCTCAAGCACTCTTGGAACTCGTTCACGGGGATGCCCGTCGAGGCGAGCGAGAAGTTGGGCGCCCAGACCCCGCCGTACACGCACTGCCTCGGCAGGGTCTCCCCGAGCAAGAACGTGTTGCTGAGGCCATCGGTCACCTGAGAAAACTTGCGGCGGTCGTTGAATCGGCCGAACATGCCGGTCGAGCTCGCCTCAAGGACCCGCTCGTTGGGCGGTCGAGGATTCGAGTAGGTCGGCCGGTAGGTTCCGTAGTTGCTCCCTTGGCAGCAAAAATTGTCGCCCGACGGCCTCTGATTCACGCAGAACTCGCAGTCGCCCGGCTCGCTCGGCCAAGCCCGTGCAGTGGGCCCGATCGACACCGGGTAGTACAACCCCGGCGCGGGGGTCGGGTTGCTGCCGCCCACGTCCGCCCGGTCTTCGAAGATCGGCGAGCTAGAGCTCTCGGCCGAGGGACAGACGTAACCCGCGACAACGGTCATGACCGCCTCGCGGTTCGCAGCCGCGATGACCCTCTGGGTGAAATCGAAGGAGTCGTGCAACGGCGTCTCTTCGATGTAGGGCAAGATCAGCATCGTCCATGTCGGGCCCGGCTTGGTCCAGTAATAGTCGCCCTCGACGTCGTGGTAGATCGGCTGATACCGATTGGTGGTGTGGTAGTTGTGCATCGCCAACCCGATCTGCTTCATGTTGTTGCGACACTGCGCCGTGCGGGCGGCCTCACGCGCCGACTGCACCGCGGGGAGCAGCAGCGCGACAAGGATCCCGATAATCGCGATCACGACGAGCAACTCGACGAGCGTGAAGGCCCTCTTCGGGGGGCGGCTGCCCAAGATCAACAATGACTTCATAACGTTACTCCGCGTTTGCACCCGTGTGAGACGCCCTGCCCCTGGGGGCGGGGTATGGATCAACAGCGGCGGCTTCCGGCCGTCCGGTGTTGGGGACCGCCCCGACGGGGCCCGTCGGCCGCATGTGCGGCGACGGCGCCCCAGGAGCCCCGCGTGCGCCCGCCGAGGCCCAGCAGAACCAGGGCCCCTAGCGAAGCCGCCAGCAGCAGGCCGTTGGGCTCGGGTACAGCCTGAGAAGCGGAGCCCGAGGGGATCGACGCGTTGTAGTTCGTGCGCCACACGGCGTAGTCTTCTTCCGTCACCACGCCGGGGGTGGAGTCGTTCGGCAGGACGGTGTTCGTTCCTAGATTGTCCCGCCAGACGGTGAAGTCGGCGGCGTCCACGGCGCCATCGTCGTTGTAGTCTCCGAAGAGGGTCTCCGCTGACACGAAGAAAGAGAGGCTGTCGATCCCGACGTTGAGCGCGCTACCCGAGCCGGTTCGCTCGCCGGACAACTCGATCGCCACCGAGCGGGCTCCCACGGGCGCCTGGCCGATGGCGCTGCCAAACTCCCAGGCGTCCACGTCGGTGATCGGCAGCAGGTCGCCGCTAACGACCCCTAGAGACTCGGTCCCCTCGGTGTCCGAGAAGAACTCGTAGTTCACCCGCACAAGGTCGCCCGATGACGGCAGCTCGCCTACATTCTCCGGCGTCAGCGGCGGCCCGAAAGGCCCGGCCGCGTCCCACTGGTTGTAGTAGAAGTCGAGCTTCACACGACCGTCGCCCTCGTCGATAAGGTCCGAAGCGGAAGAGATATCCACCAGCTGCCGAAGCGTGCCAGTGGTCTCGGTCGCGGTGGGATCATCGGGCACGATCGCGAAGCGATTGCCCGCCAGATACTGCTCGCTGCCCCCCTGCCCCGCATCGGGATCGGGCTCGGAGATGTCGCCCACGTCGGCGTGGTTGTCGCCGTTGGAGGTGTACCACTGGCTGTTGCCCCCAAGCGTCCAACTCGACGCACCCGCCACGCCACCGGTAGCGGTCACGTCGTCGTCCTCGAACCCGGGGTTCGCGATGGTGAGCGGACGGAAGGGGTACTCCAGGGCGGGCGGGAGAGCGGTCTCGATGAGGCCGCTGATCTCGTCAAAGTGCACGTTGGTCGCGGTGCCGCTTGTGCGGCTCGCATTGAGCTCGATCCGCAGTGACCGGGCGTTCGCCGGGACGAGATCGATCAGCGAGGCGGCCCTCCAGTCGATTGCCGGCGTGGCCGAGAGCCCCCCGGTCGATACCGATCCGAGAGAAGAGACGCCGGCGAGGTCGGAGAAGAACTCGACGTTGATCGAAGCGGTTTCCGCAACGCTCATGTTGTAGAAGAAGTCGAGATTAATCTGGGCCTCGCCCGCGTCGATCAGCGCGTGGTCCGAAGCGGGGATGCTGACCAACTGCCGGGCCATCGAGACGGCCGGGTTCATCTCGTCGTCTTCTCCCTCGCCGATGAAGCCGGCTAGCCGGTTGGCGGTCAGGAAGCGATCGCCGAATCCCGCCTGCCCCTCGAACGGGTCAACCTCCGAGAGAAACGCGCCTCCCTGACCGGTGCCGTCGGTCGTGTAGAACTCGTTGAGCGAGGGGCCCGTGCCGATGTCCCAGTTGTCCGCGCCCGGGAACGCCTCGGTCAGCCCGCTGCCGAAATCTCCGTTCAGAATGTCCAGCACCCCCGCCTGGGCTGGCCCCGAGCCCGCCGTGGCGGCGGCGATCACCGCTATCGCAAACGCGCTTCGCCAAACACTTTTCGTTGTTGTGATTTCCACCGCCGCTCTCCGAGAAAAGGGAATGTCTGATAAAAGGCAGGTGAGGCTGCCGCCCGCCTGTTCGGCCCGGCGCAGCCGCCATCCAGCAATTGATGAGCTCTGAACGTTTGCTGAAGCGCGGGGGGGGCGACGACGCCCCGTCCGGCTTCAAAGACGCCAAGGCTGCGCAGCTGCCCCGCTACGCAGCCAAGGCGACCGGTGGTTCTGGCTCGGCCTTAGCGGCGGGCGCGGAAGGCGCCGAGCAAGCCAACGCACAAGGCGACCATCGCCAGCCCGGCCGGCTCCGGGATCGGCGTGATCTCGCCGCTGAAATCGTCGAAGTGCGCGTTGCCCGCCGAGCCGCCGAGGCGATTGATCACCAGTTCGATCTTCAGCGAGCGAGCGCTGCTGGGCACGTCGCCCGACAGGCCACGCAGCGCCCATGGGGCGCGGGGCTCGCCGTCGGCGGCGGTTGGCGCAATGACGCCGGTGGTCAGATCCCCCGCCAGCAACGCCGTGCCGGCGACATCGGAGAAGAAGCTCACGTTCACAAACCCTTCGTCGTTCTGGTCGCTGTCCGAGAACATGAACGAGAAATCGAGCAGTGCGTCTCCCGAATCGATGAGCGCCGCGTCGGACGAGATGTCGACCACTTGTTCGATGATCTGCGGGTTGTTGCTCGCACCCGCCCCGGTCGCCAAGCGGTTGCCCGAGAGCCAATTCACGCCCCCGGCCGCTGCGGCAGGATCGTTGGCGGAATCGGGCGCCCCGGCGGTCGTGGTGAACCAATCGGTCCCGCCGGAGCTGATCGACCAGCCGGTCGCGCCGACGGCCGGCGCCAAGTCGGTCTCGAACCCGGCGTTATTGATCGACAGGGCGCCGGCCTCCGCTGCGCCGCTTAGCGACAAGACCGATGTGAGCGCGCATGCGCTCGTGAGCAGGGCTCCGTGTGCTAGACGTTTCATCGTTAGCAACTCCGTAGGTGAAAGACAAGAAGTGAAGAAGAGAGGTAGAGAGAAAAGAAGTCTCGAATCCAACGTTTCATCGCGTCGCCGGACCGTCAGCAAGGCAACGGTTCAACCGCAGCCTCTGGGGCGTTCAGATCGCATCGTTCGGCTCCGAGTCTATGTCGCCCGCAAAGTAGTGCTCACGCACCTCGGTCTCGCTCAGCGGCCGCTCGTAGATCGCCAACTCGTCGAGCTGCCCCACGAACAACCGTTCGGCGAGATGCGGATAAAGCCGGCCGCACACCAGTTGCATCCCGCTGGCGATCTCGCCGTTGCAAGGGTCTTTGGAGATCAGCTCACCGTTGCGGTAGAGTTCGAGCCGGTCGGCCCGCTTCACGTAAGCCAAGTGATGCCAGCGACGCACCTCGTAGCCGTGGTTGATGCTCGTTCCGAACTCGCCCTCCGGCACGTTCGATGGCGGGTCGCGCAACAGGTAACGGAGCGAGTTGAGCGGCGTGCGTGACCGCCAGTGGAATTCGGACCCGCCGAGCTCCACCAGCACGGCGTGGTTGGCGAACCTGTTGGGCAGTTCGGATTCGACCGTGAGGGCGAAGATCGACCCGTTGTGGAAGTGGCTCGGCTTGACCCACACCTCGGCGGAGAACTCCTTGAGCGGAGCGGCGGGCCAGGGTTGGTCCGCGTAGAGGTAGCCCGCACGACGGGTCATGCCAAACTCAAGAGCGTAGTTCTCACCGTAAGTGACCGAAGAGACCTCGCCACCGATCTTCATCTCGATGCCGCCCTCGACCTCGTTCACCAGCAGGCCCGACGACTTGCGGTTGAACCGCCAGAACCCCGCGGGCTTGGACGCCATGACGAGCTGAGCGTAGCGGGGACCGGCGGACAACCTGTCGGTCGCCATCGATAGCTCCTCGGCGAACATGTCGCTGTCGGCCGACACCCGCCGCAGCCCCGCCTCCTCGGTACCCGCGAAGCGTCGCGCAATCGCCTCTCCCTCCAATAGGTAGCCAGCCTCCACACCGGGCTCGACGCCCAGCGCGTGAGGAGGCCCCGCCCAGACCGCGACGCCATCGAGCATGTGGACGGCGTAACCGCTGTCGTTCTTCAAGATCCCAAGCGACGCGTCGTCGCTCAGCTCCAGCAAGCCGACGGGCGTCTCGACGCGCAGCGACTGGCCGTAGACGCTGATGTCGGCGACCATCCGGCCGGAGACGAGCTCGGGGATTTCCCCCAGACGCACGATCGCGGTGCAGGGGCCGAGCAGGCGAACCGAGGCCCTCGCCCCCTCCACCTGCAAGTCGATCTCGGCGATGCCTTGCTGCAGCTTGAGAGTCTCGCCGCCCTGCAGCACCCGGCCGCGGGCGGGTGAGGTGCTGGCGGAGGGCTCCCAGATGCAGCCGGTCACCTTCGTGAGCCGAGCGCCTTGGAACCCCGTCGCGGCCTCAGCGTCGGCGACGCGTGGCTCCTGAGGGTCGCCCCACAGGAAGACGTTCAGCAGCAACGAGCAAGCCAGGGCCGCCGCCCCCAAGGGGGCCCAAAAAGATCGGGTCGCCGGCGCAACGGGGCGCGTGTAAGGAGGGGCGTGCGACGCCTTGAGCGCCGCCAGGTCCAGCAGGTCGCCCGTGGGAGTGATCATGGAAGTCGCTTCGGCGTGCAGCAGCGACTCTTCGCAAAGCCACTCGACCGCCTGCGAGCGGAGTTCGGCGTCGGCGAGTAACGCCGAGTTCAGCTCAGCGCGGTCGCGCACCGACAGCTCGCCTTCCGACGCCGCCAGCAGCAATCGATTTAGCTTCTCGAAGTTCATGTGCTTTGGCTGATCGCTTCAAGGCTACAGGCAAGGTTCAAGCCGCCAGGCTCTTACGGACACGGCCGAGCCTCTCGGCTCGTGCTTCGACTCACACGCCCGAGGGGTCGGGCTCGGACAAACGCTTCTTGACGCACTCGTGCAGCATGCCGCGCAGCCGCCGCATCATCGCTTTGACCGCGCCGGTCGACTTGCCGACGCCGGAAGCGACCTGGGTGATGGACAGGTCCTCGGCGTACCGCATGCGGATGAGCCGCCGCTTGTCCGCGGAGAGCTTTGACAGGCAGCCGCTCAGCGCGGCCTGTCGAGCCGCCAGGTTTCCCACCTGGGCAGCCGCGGCCTCGACCATCACCTCCACGAGTTCTGGCGAAAACGCCAGGCGGTCCCGCTGGCGATCTCGGACATGCGACAGCACTTCGTACTTCGCCGTGGAAAAAGCCCACGCTTCAAACTCTCCGGAGTCCGCGAAATCCTTGGACTTGCGGAGCAAAACGACATTGGTCTTCTGCAGTATGTCGCTGGCGTCGTTGTAGTTGCCGACGCAAGCGAGTATGTACGCCCGCAACCGGTCTTGACTGGCGGTCAAGAACCCCACGAATCGGTCCGAGGGCGGCTGATAATTTGACAAGAAAAGTCACAAAAAAGATGAGTAGACGTGCCCAACGCAGCATCGCGTTTGGGGCGGATCACCGCTTAGCAAGCACAATCGCTTATCTCGCAGCCTTCTCCGGTCCTACCTATAAACTCCAAAGGGGGTACGCCCAACCGGTGGCGATTTTCCGCAACCACGCTACGACCGACAGCGGGCCGCATCCCCCAAGGCGCCGAGTCACCCCATGTTGTCGTAAGCAAGCAGGCAAGCGCCCTGCTGGCGGCCCGTGCTAGCGTGAAGCCTAGAGCGGTTTACTCATAGGTGTAGACGCTCGGCTCGCGATCGGCGTCATGGCTTCGTCAGCCTGCATCGACAATGCACCGCATTGCCTGCTTCGGCTTCCTCGCCACGCCGCCAATCGCTTCCCCGCTCGTACACACCAATTCGAAAACCGCTCTAGTCATGGGCAGAGTGCGGCAGCGCATAGCGTCCCCCCCTGCGGGTGGATAAAAGTAGAAACGATCGCTCGTGAGCGTCGGTCCACGTCCAAGCAGCGAACGCACTCACGCAAGAAGGCTTCCAACCAGTCGTTCGGATGGTTCCGAAGCAAGAGAACCACGGCGCAGCAACGCAACGACGGAGACATATTCCGGTCGCTCGCATCAGGGCTCGAAGCAGAGGAGGCGCGACTCCGCCGTCGCCTCATCGCGCTCAACGCTATGGGCGGCACGAGGGCAGCAGATCGGGGCAGGCCGATTGCCACAAGAAAACCGCGCAGCCGAAAAGAGCCACACAGAGTGGCGACGCGTCCCCACCAAGAAAAAGGGGACACGCCGCAAGTAACGCCAGTGGGCCTGCTTGGCACAACGGGCAAAGAGAGTGGAGGCGGCGGGAATCGAACCCGCGTCCCGCGACCGCTCCACGCAAGCTTCTACGTGTGTAGTCAGGCGATTTGGTTTCGCACGACGGGCGCCCTTCCTGACACGGCTACCGTCGGACTATCCAGGTACTTCAGTTAGCAGCGGGCGTGCCCGGAGGGTTGACCCGCAAGCGATCCGGAGGGGGTTATACGTTCCGTCCGCAGATTCCGGCGACCCGCGGGGGTACGTGACTGGGAGTCCTAGTTAATTAAAACTAGGCAGCCAAAGCGTAGTTACCTTCGGCAATTGAAGGTTGTAATCGGCTTTTTACGTGGGCCACCGATCAACCACGACACGCCACTTACGCTTCGACAATCCGGTCGAACCCAGTTCGCCCCCTCGAAACGCGTCTCGCCCGCGCCGCTTGCGTGGCGGCGGGGCGAACCTCCTATTCTATTCGGCAAGGCCGCGGCAAAGAAGGCGTCAATTCCTTGCGATTCCGCTTTCCCGCCACGCGGCGGCGCAGAAACCGTGGGGGAGGTGGTGGGACATTGCCGCTTGATTTGGGATACTCGGTCCCTGGGTTTCCCGCCGGCCACAGGCCGGCGGCTAAATGTCTTATGTGAGAAACGAGTGCGACATGGCGCTGCTGATTAGGAACGGACGGGTCGTGACCGCGGGGAGCGACGCGGTCGCCGACGTGCTGGTCGAGGGCGAGACCATCGTGGCGGTCGGCCGCGATTTGGCGGCGCCCGCGAGCGCCGAGGTGCTCGACGCGACCGACAAGCTCGTGCTGCCGGGGTTCATCGACCCGCACGTGCACATCCACTTGCCGTTCATGGGAACGCACGCCAAGGACGACCACGCCTCGGCCAGCAAGGCGGCATTGGTCGGCGGCACGACTTCGCTCATCGAGATGATCTGCCCCGGGCCGGACGAGGACCCGGTCGAGGCTTACGAGTTATGGAAGTCGAAGGCCGCCGGCGCCGCGTCGTGCGACTACGGCTTCCACATGGGGGTGACGAACTTCGACGAGTCGACCCCGGACAAGCTCAAGAAGATCGTCGAAGACGGCACGGCGAGCTTCAAGGTGTTCCTCGCCTACAAGGGCGCCCTGGGGGTGAGCGACGAGGAGCTCTTCAACACCCTGGAACTGGCGGCCGAGTTGGGCGTGATTGTCACGGCCCATTGCGAGAACGAGTCGCTTGTCTCCGAGCTGCAGCAGCGGCTGCTGGCCGACGGCAAGACCGGGCCCGAATGGCACGAGCCGTCGCGGCCCGTGCGGGTCGAGGCCGAGGGGGTGCATCACCTGATGACGTTCGCCGAGCTGACCGGCGCCCATGTCTATGTGGTGCACACCAGTTGCCAGGAGGCGGTCGAGGCGGCCGCGGCCGCCAAGGCCCGCGGCGTGCAGGCGTGGATCGAGACCGTCATCCCGTACCTCGTGCTCGACGACACCTACGCCCAGCAGACCGGCTTCGAAGGCGCCAAGTACGTGATGTCGCCGCCGATCCGAGACGAGCAGCACCAGCCCTACCTGTGGAACGCACTCGCCAACCGCACGATCAGCACCGTGGCCACCGACCACGCCCCGTTCGACTTCAAAGGCCAGAAGGAGATGGGCCGCGACAACTTCACGATGATCCCGAACGGGATCCCGAGCGTCGAGCACCGTGTGCAGTTGCTCTACCACCACGGGGTGACGACCGGGCGGATCGACCTGTCGACGTTCGTCGACTCGGCCAGCACGCAGGCGGCCAAGCTGTTCGGGCTCTACCCGAAGAAGGGAACGATCGCCGTGGGGTCAGACGCCGACCTGGTGGTCTGGGACCCCGACTGGGAGGGCGTGCTGTCGGTCGACACGCACCACATGCAAACCGACTACTCGGCGTTCGAGGGCTGGGAGCAGGTCGGCCGGGCCGACACGGTCACCGTGCGCGGCGAGGTGATGGTCCGCGGCGGCGAGTTTGTGGGGCCCGAGGGGAAGGGCCAGTTCCTCAAGCGTGAGCCGACGCATTGAAACGCCACGGCGGCTAAGCTGGGGGCATGACGATCTCACCCGCGGTCTACCGAACGGCCAAGCGAGCGGTCGACGCGTTGCCGGCTTGGGCGTTGCGGCTGCGGCCGATGCGGGTGTGCGAACTGCCGCTCGGCGTTAACCCCACGCCGGTCGATCCCAGCAGCACGGCCCACCCTCGCTGGATCGCCAACCGCGAAGAGCTCGACCGTCTCGACGGGATCGCCGACCGGGTGAATCTCGACCGTTGGGACGGCGTGACAGCGCGTGCCGCGCTCGCCGAGTCGCCCGACGGCGTTCCGCTCGGCGCCCTCTGGATCGCTACCGGTCGCTTCGAAGAACCCTCGCTGGGCTTGAGCTTCGAGCTCGCCCCCACCGAGGCGTGGCTGCACTCGGCGCACGTGCTCGCAGAGCATCGGCGGCGAGGCGTCTACCGCGCACTGCTGGGCTTTGCCGGCCGGTCGCTTGCCGAGGAAGGCCTCACCCGGATCCTGCTAGGCGTGAGCCGCGGCAACGAGCCGTCGCGTCGCGCCCACGAGCGGGCTGGCGCCGCGGTGGTGGGCGACCTGTTCGCTGCGCGGAGTTGTGGGCTCACGGTCGCCGCGCTCGCCGGAAGCCTGACCGCCGGCCGTGGCGGCTGCTTGCATGTGGGCGGGCGGGTCAACGTACGTGTCGACCCGCAGCCCTCAGCCGAATGAGCGATGGGGGGACGGGTTTCTTGCCGATCTCGGCGATTTTGGGAAATTGTCAGGCGTTTGGTGTAAGATTGACGCCCGAAGCGCCTAGTAATCGTGTGGCGCTGGCTCGTCGCCCAGCGACGCGCTCAATCTTTTCTGCGTATCTCATCACACTCCCATCGTCGCACCGCTGCGCCACATTTTTTTTGTTTGAGCCTCAGCGCTCGATCATGCCTTGGCGCGGCGATCCGATCCAGCAGAGAGCTCTCCGCACGATGACGCCCCCGCTATGTCGATGGCTGCCGATCTTGGCCCTACTGACCTCCCCGTTCGCCGCGACGAGCCGCGCCCCCGCCGCCGCCTTCGACCTGCTGGGCGACGCCCTCCCCTTCTCGGGCGCCACGCTGCACGTGGAGCCCTACGCCGCCATGCCGGCCGGATTCGACAAGATCATTGGAATGACCTACCGTCCGGACGACAGCCGGATGTACGTGACCACCAACCAAGGCACGGTCTTCGCGATCGACGAGCTCGGCTCGGGCGAGAGGGAGGCGACCCCCTGGTTCGACGCCCGGGCGGCGGTGCTCGCCGCCACCGGACGCTCCATGAACGATGTTACCTCGCAGAGAGGGCTGCAGTCGGTCGCGTTCCATCCGGAGTTTGGCGACGCTAGCGCCCCCGGCTACGGCAAGCTTTACACGACGATGCTCGAAGACCGCCCCGATAATCCTGGAGCGTCGGAATTCAAGTACCTGGGCAACAGCACCCACAGCTACGTCACCGCCGACGGTGTGCTCGCCGAATGGACTTACGACTTCGGAGCGGGCGGGGTAGCCACCAACTCCTACCGTGAGCTCTTCCGCGTCAACATGCCCAACTACGACCACCCGATCAAAATGGCGAGCTTCAACCCGCACGCCACGCCCGGCGACGAAGACTACGGCCTCTTGTACATGACGCACGGAGACTCCAACAACCAAGACTCCCGCAACGACGACCCGCAAGACCGGGGCGACCTGATGGGCAAGATGATCCGCATCAATCCACTCGAATCGGGCACGGACCGCTACACGATCCCGCCGACCAACCCCTTCGCCGAAAGCCAAGACCCCGACGTGCTCAAGGAAGTCTACGCCTACGGCTTCCGCAACCCACACACCTTTTCGTTCAATCCCGACGACCAAGGGAACACGCACATCCTCGTCGGCGACATCGGCCGCGACAACATCGAGGAAGTGAACCTCGTGCAACCGGGGCGCAACTACGGCTGGACCAAGCGGGAAGGAACCTTCGTCCACCACCAGCACACCGAGCCCCACCCCGACACCGGCTACTACTACGGCGTCGACGACCTGCCCGCCGACGAGGCGACCGTGGGCGTCGATGAGTACGGCGAACGCTACACCTACCCGGTCGCCCAGTGGGACCACAACGGCGTGAATGTCGAACTCGGCGCCGACTGGTGGACCGGCAACGCGATCTCCTCATCGTTCGTCATCCAGAACGGCAGCGACCCGGCGCTCGACAATCAGTTCATCCACCTGAACTTCGCCAACAACCACGGCGACGTCTACCATAACGATTTCGACGACATCCTGGGCGCCGTCACCCAGCTCGACCCCAACGACCCGAGCCGCGACGAGCCGGCGGAGTTGACCCAGGCGGAGAACCTCCGACTGCGTGTTTCGTACGACCACGACAACGACCCCGAGACCCCCCCGGTGCTGACGGAGAGCTTCCATGAGGTGGTTGGGGGTGGCCGCAACGACGCCCGCTTCGCCGAGGGGCTGCTCGGCGAGATGTACATCTCCTCCAAGGAGAACGGCGTGATCTATCTGGTCACCAACACCGTCCCGCTGGCGGGAGACTACAACCAAGACCTGGTCGTCGACGCGGCCGACTTCACGGTGTGGCGCGACGCTTACGGCCAACAGGGCTACCGCCTCAACGCCGACGGCAACGGCGACCGCGTGGTCGACGAACTCGATTACGACCTGTGGGTGGCGAACTTCGGCAAGACTTGGTCGTCGCCCGGATCGAGCGCCTCCGTACCCGAACCCGCGGGCGTCGCCCTGCTGGGAATCGTGGCGGTGGTTGGCGCCGTGCGGCGTCGCTCCGGCCGCGCATGAGCTAGACTAAAGGGATGCCCGCTAGCCATCCCCCCACACTCCGTGCGTTGCTCTGCTGCCTTGGCTTCTGCGTGGCGTGCTGCGCGACCGGGGCCGAGACCGTCTACCTAGCGCCCGACACCTACACGCGATTCGCGGCCCCGGCCGATCCCCAAGCCGCCGCCCTGCGGTTCGACGAAGCCGCCCGGGCGGCCGCCCAGGGCGAGCCGTCGCGGGCCCTCTCGCTGGCGACCGAAACGCTGGCTCTCGACCCCGACCACGCCGAGGCCCGCCGGGTGCTCGGCTACGAACGGGTCGACGGCCGCTGGCTGACCCCCTACCAAGAGCGGCTCGTCGGGCGAGGCCAAGCGTGGGACCCGCGCTTCGGATGGTCGGCTGTCGAGGACCTGCCACGGCTGGAGGCGGGCGAGCGACGCCACGGGCGGCGGTGGGTCTCGGCCGAGACCGACGCCAAGCTGCACGCCGAGATCGCCGACGGCTGGCAAGTCCGCAGCGACCACTTCGTCGTGACGACGAACCACTCGCTCGCCGCCGCCGCCGCGCTGGCCGAGGAACTGGAGCGCTACTGCCAAGCCTGGCGGCAACTTTTCGCCGGCTACTGCCTCAGCGAGCGCGAAGTGCGACTGCGGTTCGAGGGCCAGCGCGACGCCCGCGACACGAGCGCGACGATGAACGTCTTCTTGCACCGCGACCGAGCCGGCTACGTCGAGCACCTCCGCCGCCGCCAGCCGCGCATCGGCGAGACGCTCGGCATTTACTTCGACACGCTGCGCGAAGCGCACTTCTACGACGCCGGCGACGGCGCGGGCCTCGCCCTGCAACTGCCCACCGTTTACCACGAGGCGGGGCATCAACTGTTCCAAGAGATGGGCGGCAAGGGCAAGGCGGCGGGCCTCGACGCGAACTTTTGGGCCGTCGAAGGGGTCGCTTGTTGGTTGGAGACCCTGACCCCCCAACGCGACAGCGACGGGAGGCTCACTTACCGGCTCGGAGCCGGCGACTCCGGCCGTCTGCCCGCGGCCAAGCGAAGGTTGCTCGGCGGCGAGGGGCCCATGCCCGTGGCCCAGCTAGCGGCGCTGGGCCAGGCCGACCTGCAGCGGCGCCCCAACCTGGCCGCGGTTTACGGCCAGTCGGCCGCCCTGGCGGGCATGCTGATGCAGGGCGAAGGGGGCCGCTGGCGTGAGCCGTTCGTCGGCTTCCTGGGCGATCTCTACCGCAGTCGCCCCGACTCCGAGGCGCTCTTGCGGGCGACCGACGCCAGCGGCGACGAGCTCGACCGGGCTTACCGCAACTACCTACGGAACTTGTCGCCCTAAGGGCCGCCGGATAAGTTGGATGCCGGCCGCCGCTGCGTCCGAAAACTTCCCAGAAGAGCCGCCGGCGCCCCCCGCTGCTACCCAGCCCGCCGCCCTTCCCCCCACCGAGCCTGCCCCCTCAAGACGGAGCCCGCCATGCCGACCATCCTCGCCCACATGACCTCATTGGACTGGCCCGCCGTGCTGCTGGCCTTCGCCGCAGGCGCCGCGTGTGGCGCCACGGCCGTAGCCGCTCGTTTCCGTCGATCCTGAGCATCCCGGGGCCGCCCCCCTGGCGGGCGGCCCAAACGTTGACGATCGCCCCTCCGATGGGCTAGGATCGCGTGATTGCGACGCCCCCCGGGGCGGCGCCCTACGGTGGCTGTAGCTCAGTTGGTTAGAGCGTCGGATTGTGATTCCGAAGGTCGGGGGTTCGAGACCCCTCAGCCACCCTTTATCTGGCAACGACTTACGTCGATTGGCCCCCCGGCCCCTTGGGCCACCTGACACGGGTCTGACACACCGTGGCGCCCGTGTGGCGGTCACATTGGTGGCCCGTCATTGGGCAGTAGGAAAGGATGATTGCGTCACAAGAACGCTCTCTTCCGCTCCCACTGCCCCCAAATGGCCAGCCTAGTGCGAATCGCACGGATACGTAGCGTGTGTGGCGGTGTGATTCGACGTCGATATGGCGATAACAACGCTACGGCTAGCGGTAGTGCGATCTAGAAATCGACCCCGCCTCGGGTCGCTACCGTGTCCGGTTCCGCTACGCGGGCCTAGAGTACAAGCGGTCTCTCCGGACCAAGTGCCGGCCCGTCAAGCCAGCCGGACCGCCGACGCGAGCGATCAGCGTCCGCGATGCGCCATAAAAAACACAGGCGTGCCGGTTCGTGTCGCCACGATCCTAGCACGCCTGTGTGTTGCGTCATCCTTTGGCGTGTCGGCCTATGGCGTGATTCAGCCAGACAGCCGCGTTTCTCTTGCGATGGGCCGCACGCCGAGCCGCCGTGCGACTCGCGCCCACAGCCCCCACGAGCCCCACGGGCCGAGAGTCCACACCAATTCGAATCCCGATCTAGCAGCTCCGCCGGCGGGCCACGACTCCCAGACAGCCGACCAGCAAAACCCCAAACGCCGTGGGCTCGGGCACGGAAACGGAAGGGCCGGCGGAACCCGAGAACCCAAAGTTTGCCGAGATCAAGGAGAAGTCATCGATCGTGACGAGGCCGTCTCCGTTGAGGTCGCCATCCGCCCAACCAGCCCCGGTCATGCCGAAGTTTGCCGACAGGGTCGAGAAGTCATCGATGGCGATCGAGCCGTCTAGGTTCAAGTCGCCGAACTCCGTTCCCAGCAAGGCGTGGACCAGCACCTCGAGGTCCGTGTCGTCGGCGCCGTTGGTGTCGCCATCGATGGCGCCGTCGTTGTTGAGGTCGTAAATCGCGTCGCCCGGTGGGACCGTGTCGGGCATCGCGGCGAAGAGCATGTCGATGTCCAGGGCGTCGACCAGCGTGTCGCCATTGAAGTCTCCCAGGATGCCCGCCGCCTCCACGGCGCCGGTGAGGGTGAGGGTCAGATCGCCGAGCGAAGCGGCGCCGGGGAGGTCTTCGTCAGAGAAGCTGAAGGTGTAGTCGGCGCTGAACGAGCCGAGGACCGAGGTGCTCATCGAGGCGGTGAACGCCTCCGAAGCGCCGGCAACCAACCCGCTGAAGAGCGAGCCGTCCACGCTGAACGCCGAGGTGTCGCCCACGCCGAAGAACCCGTCGAGGTCGAGACCAGCGGTCAGTCCCGCAAGGGCTTCGTAGTTAAACAGGTCGAACTCGAAATCGGCGAGCGAGGCGCCCTGCGCGACGACGCCGAAGTCGAAGAGTAGACTCGTCTGCTCCACGCCGGAAGCGAAAGAGGGCGAGGCGTGATCGTAAACTGTGGCGTAGACGTCGATCACGTCGTTCTGATCGTTCGCCCCGCGGCCGGCGCCGCCGCCGGTCGTGATGTCGAGGTTGTCGATCGTCACCTGCCCCGCGAAGGCGCCGGGCGTCGAGGCCGGAACGTTCAGCCCGACATTGAGCGAACGCGAGTCGGCCCCCGAAGAGTTGATGGCGAAGGCGTTGTAGCGGCCGTTGACCGAGGAGGTCGCGTCGCCGCTCGCCGTCACCTCGTAGTACACGCCGTCCTGACCGACTTTGTTGAGCGAGAGCGAAGTGGAGCCCGGCGTGGCGCCGACGATGACGGGGCCGAGGTCAACGTCCAGCGAGGAGCCGCCGTTGGCGTCGGGGCCGCCGCCAACGTACAGCCGGCTGTCGTTCTGCTGGTCGACGAACACCGACCATACGTACTCCGGATGGTCGACGTAGGCGTTGCGATTGTTCGTGTAGTAAGACGGGTTGTAGGACGAGCTGTAGATCGTGTGGTTGCGGCGACGCTCGAACTCGTCGGGCGTGTCGAGGTAGTTCCAGGCTACCATCGATGACAAGTCGCCCATCTGGTTGCCGCCGGGGAACCCATCGGTGAGCGACAAACCGTAAGAGCCCCAGCGGGTGTCGTGATAGAACATCGCCCGCGCGACGTCGCCCTTGTCGGCGTCGCCGGGGAAGTAGTACGAGCCTTGGCTGCCGTAGCTGCCGGTCGTGTTGTCGTAGCCGAACGGCTTGTTGCCGCGCGAGCTGTTGATGCTGGGGTTCGACGGGCGGAGCGAGTGAGGATCGGACAGGTTGTTGCGTGAGGAGTTCGACGCGCTGCCGGGCTGACGCGACTGCGGCCAGAGGTGCTCGCGGTTCCAGGTGCTGCCGCTGTTCCAAGTGGCCGGCACCGACGCGCGGTTGTAAACCAGCAAGATCCTGCTGGGGT
Source organism: Pseudobythopirellula maris (assembly GCF_007859945.1). Lineage (GTDB taxonomy): Bacteria > Planctomycetota > Planctomycetia > Pirellulales > Lacipirellulaceae > Pseudobythopirellula > Pseudobythopirellula maris. The sequence goes on from NZ_SJPQ01000003.1 coordinate 566,845, forward strand.
TGTTGGGGTCCTGATCGGTGATCGCCGCGGAGTATCGGAAATCGCCGTACGAACGCAGGATGTGCCCGCTCGACATGATCGAGCGGAGCTGATTCTTGAGAGTCGATCCGCTTCCGGAGGCCGCGTTGTAGTACGACGCGGGTGAGTCCCATTGGTCAGCGGTCGCCGCGCCGCTGAAGGCTAAGAGGGAAAGAGACAGGGCTGCTGCGGCGCTTCGAAAGAACTTCATACGACAAATACTCCGAATGGTTTGGGCGCGCTGCGATTGGTCGATCCGACCGCAACGCTGGGACTCTTCTCGTATTCCGGTGAGAAGCTACGAGGCAAAGTGTGTGGGGGGGGGGACGCCCGCACTGGAGCGCTCGTCCTGGGTGGGGTGCGACTCCTGCTCACGGGCGCGCACGACAATGAGAGAGGCGGAGATCATTGCCGAAATGTGACGCGCGAGCAATCGCCTTTTCAAGTTCCTATTGCAGTATTCATATACACATTTTTTGACGTCTCTTCTGTCAGGGTCTCGCCGAACTGGATACCCGCAAATTGCGTTAACATTCCATGAAATGGGCCTGGTCGGCGACCATCTTTCTGGTGCTTTATGCCGCTTAATTGTTAAACAGATGGTTCCAGCATGACGGCTCCAGCAGTATCTTCAGGGCGACAGCAACCGAGACCAGCGACACCGCCCCGTCGACTCGCGTCTCGCCGTTTTCGCGAGCCTCTGCTACCCGCTCCCCGCCATGCACCTGCTGATCGTCCTGGTCAATTACCACGGCAGCCGTCTCACGACCGACTGCTTACGATCCCTCAAGCCCGAGCTCGAAGCGCTGCCCGAGGCACACGTGGCGCTCTGCGAGAACGGCTCGGGCGACGAGGAGACCCAGCGTCTTCGCGAGGCGATCAACGAGCTCGGCCTCGCCGAGCGTGTGACGCTCACTGCGATCTCCCCCAACCGAGGTTTCACCGGCGGCAACAACGCCGTGATCAGACCGGCGATGGAGGGGCCTACGCCCCCCGACGCTGTTTTCCTGCTAAATAACGACACAGTCGTGCTGCCGGGCGCGATCCAGAAGCTCGTCGCTTTCATGCGTCAGCGGCCCGAGGTCGGCCTGTGCGGCAGCCGGCTGGAGTACCCCGACGGCGAATCGCAGCGGGCCGCACGGCGAGTTCTGAACGCCGTGAACGAGTTCGAATCGCGGCTGCGACTGGGGGTGGCGTCGAGGGCTCTCTCGCCGTGGGTGATCGCCCCGCCCGACCGCGAAGAGCCGCACGAGTGCGGCTGGGTGCCTGGCGCCGCGTTGCTGGTCCGTCGCAATGTGATAGAGAAGGTCGGGCTCCTGGACGAAGACCTGTTCACCTACTTTGACGACGTCGACTACTGCCTCCGGGCCAAGCGGGCCGGCTGGACGACATGGTACGTCCCGGAGAGCCGCATCGTGCACCTGGTGGGCCAGACCACCGGCATCACCGACACCGTCGCGAAGCCTAAACGCGTGGCGCGCTATTGGTTTCTAGCGCGTCGGCATTACTTCCTAAAAAACTTCGGTGTTGCGCACGCCACGGTAGCCGACGCGGCGGCGATCGCAGGGCAATGTTTATGGAGGCTTCGCACGCGCTTAACAAACCGCGTTGACAATGACCCCCCATACATGCTCAGTGATTTGATTCGCAACAGCGTATTCGTCACGGGCTTCCGGATCCGTCCGGTGCCGAACCCCGCCTTGGCCGATCGCCTCCGGCCCGACACGAGCCCCTCCTAAAGAGCCCCTCCCCCGATGCCAGCAGACTCGCCCCCTTCGCTCGCGGATGTCCCGGTCTTTGTTCTCTGCGGCGGTCTCGGCACCCGGTTTCGCGAAGAGACCGAGTTCCGCCCCAAGCCGATGATCGAGGTCGGCCACCGGCCGATCCTATGGCACATCATGCGGTCCTACGCGGCCCACGGCTTCAAACGCTTCGTCCTTTGCCTCGGCTACAAGGCAGAGGTGATTAAGGAATACTTCCTCCACTACTCGTCGCTCAACAGCGACTTTACGGTCGACCTGTCGAACAACGAGGCGACGATCCACTCGGTCGAGCACAAGGACGACTGGAGCGTCACACTCGCCTTTACCGGCGATAAGACGATGACCGGCGGCCGGATCGCCCGGGCCGCCCAGCGGTACCTCGGCGACGCCGAGCACTTTGCCGTGACCTACGGCGACGGCGTCTGCGACGCCGACCTTGGCGACGAATTCCGTTGCCATCTGACGCACGACCGGATCGGCACGGTGCTCGGGGTGAACCCGCCCTCGCGGTTCGGAGAGATCCGCCTCGAAGGCAACAACGTGCTGGAGTTCTCCGAGAAGCCCGAATTCGAGGAGAGCTGGATCAACGGCGGCTACTTCTTCTTCCGGAGGGCTTTCCTCGAATACCTCAGCGCCGACGAGGCGTGTGTGCTGGAGCGCGCCCCGCTGGTCAACCTGGCGGCCGATCACCAGCTGTCGATGTACAAGCACCCGGGCTTCTGGCAGTGCATGGATACCCAGCGGGACAAAGAAACTCTCGAAGGCTTGTGGGCGAGCGGCGAAGCGCCGTGGGCCCGCAAGCCGACCGACGTCGACGCGAGCGGTGACGCAACGCGATCCTCCCAGACCACACTCAACGCCTGAACGGAAGCAACGCACACGATGAACATCTTTGTCACCGGCCACCTCGGCTACATCGGTGTCCACTTGGTCGAGTTGCTCAAGGCGGCCGGCCATCGCGTCACTGGCTGCGACCTCGGCTTGTTCGAGGGTTGCGAGTGGGAGCCGTTCGTTCGGCCCGACGTGGAGCTCCTCAAAGACGTCGGCGACGTGACCGAAGGCGACCTTGAGGGTCACGACGCGCTCTGTCACTTGGCGGCGATCAGCAACGACCCGATGGGTGACCTCAACCCCGAGATCACCCTGTCGGTCAACCGCGACAAGTCGGTCGAGCTGGCGCGCCGCGCGAAGTCGGCCGGCGTGGGGCGTTTCCTGTTCTCGGGCTCCTGCTCGGTTTACGGCGCCGGTGAGAAGCTGGACCTCGAAGAGACCGACCCGCTCAACCCACTGACCGCCTACGCCCAGAGCAAGATCGAGACCGAGGAGCGGCTTTGGGAGTTGTCGGACGACGGCTTCTCGACCGCCTCGCTGCGCAACGCCACGGCCTACGGCCACTCGCCGATGCTGCGGATCGACTTGGTGGTGAACAACCTGCTCGGCTCGGCTCTCTCGTACGGAGAGATCCGCATCAAGAGCGACGGCTCGCCGTGGCGGCCGCTCGTTCATTGTCGCGACATCGCTCGCGCTTTCGTGGCGTTCGCCGAGGCGCCGCGTGAGGCGATCCACAACCAAGCGATCAACGTCGGCGGCAACCAGGAGAACTACCAAGTCCGCGACGTCGGCGACTTGGTCAAGCAGCTGATTCCCACGGCCGAGGTGGCTTACACCGGCGAGGTGGGCGAGGACCCGCGGAACTACCGTGTGAAGTTCGACAAGCTCGGCAAGCTGCTCCCCGGATTCAAGCTCCAGTACACGCTCGCCAGCGGCATGGAAGAGCTGCACCGGGCGATGGTCGACCACGGCTTCAACAAGATCGACTTCGAGGGCGACCGGTTCGTGCGGCTCCGCACGCTCCGCGATCGCATGGAGATGCTTTCCCCCGCGTCGGCCGTCTAAGGAGAAATGAATTGATTTTTGAAGAGACACCGCTTAGCGGCGCGTACGTGATCGACCTGGAGAAACGCGGCGACGACCGTGGTTTCTTTGCCCGAGTGTTCTGCGAGAACGAGTTCGGCGAGTTGGACCTCGCGCAGAACTTCTTGCAGGTGAATAACTCGCTCACCACCGATCGCGGCGCCCTTCGGGGGATGCACTACCAGCTCGCTCCCCACGCCGAGACCAAGGTGGTGCGTTGTATCAAGGGCTCGCTGTGGGACTGCATCATCGACCTCCGCTTCGATTCGCCGACCTTTGGCGAATGGTATGGGATCGAGCTGTCGGCCGAGAACCGCCGTATGCTCTACGTCCCGAAAGGCTTCGCCCACGGCTTTATCACGCTCGAGCCGTCAACCGAGGCGCTTTACTTCGTCGACGAGTTCTACGCCCCCCAGGCCGAGCGCGGCGTCCGCTACAACGACCCAAGGTTCGGCATCGAATGGCCGATCGAGCCCGTCGTGCTTTCTGAAAAAGACGCGAGCTGGCCCGACTTCGACGAAGCCTACCACTTGGTCTGAGACCCTCCGCATCGCTTAGGCGTTCCCCCCCATGCGCATTCTGATGACCGGCGCCAGTTCCTTCACGGGGTACTGGTTTGCCAAGCAACTTACCGAGAATGGTCACGAAGTGGTCGCAACCTTTACTCGCCCGAAAGCGGATGAGTACGACGGCGAGCCACGTGCGCACCGAGTGGCGTCGCTGCTCGGCTTTGTCGAGCCGCGCTTCGGCGTGCGTTTTGGCGACGAGCGGTTCGCCAGCGCAATCGAAGACGAGCACTACGATGCGGTCTGCGCCCACGGCGCCGACGTGACGGAGTACAAGAGCCCCGACTTCGACATCTGCCGGGCGGTGGCCAACAACACGTTGGGTCTGACTCGAGTCCTCCGGGCCACGGCGGAGAAAGGGATGCGGGTGGTGCTCACCGGCAGCGTTTTTGAGGGTGGCGAGGGCGCCGGGTCAGAGGGGCTGCCCCACTTCTCCCCTTATGGGATGAGCAAGGCGTTCACCGCAGAGTTGTTCCGCCATTACTCCCGGCGTGAGGGCGCCGATCTCGGCAAGTTTGTCATCCCCAACCCGTTCGGTCCCCTTGAGGAGCCGCGGTTCACGAACTACTTGATCAAGACCTGGCGCGCCGAGGAAACGGCCGGCGTGCGGACGCCGCTCTATGTGCGCGACAACGTGCCGGTCTCTTTGCTGGCCGCGGCTTACGCTCGCTTTGTGACCAACCCGCCCGCCAACGGCTACACCCACTGCAGCCCGAGCGGCTACGCCGAGGCACAGGGCGCGTTCGCCGAGCGATTCGCCCGCGAGATGCGTCCACGCCTAGGCCTTCCTTGCGAGTTGGAGTTGGCGTCGCAAACCGAGTTCGCGGAGCCGCGGGTGCGGGTCAACACCGAGCCGCTCAACGGCGCCGATTTCGGCTGGGACGAGAGCCGCGCTTGGGACGAGGTCGCGGAGTTCTACGAGTCCGTTCCGTCCATGGTTTGAGAGCCGATGAGCATCGCCCCCGCCCCACTCGCTCGACAAGCGTTAGAGAGCCCCCCCGACTCCGGCGCACCACTGCGGGCCGCACCTCCGGCGCACATGGGCCAGTCGAATCTCAATCCGTTGGGCATGAGTCTATGGTCTTTGTGGCGTGAAGACTTGCGGGCCCACGACGGGCTCGCGCTCGAGCAAGGTTTCTGGGCGTTGGCCGTCCACCGCTTCGGCAACTGGAGGATGGGCATCCGCAGCAAGCTGCTGAGGGCGCCGTTTTCTATCGCCTACAAGCTGCTCTACCGCGTAGTGGAATGGACCTGCGGCGTCAGCCTGCCCTACACGGTTAAGGTCGGCAGGCGGGTGCGGATCTGGCACCACGGCGGCATGATCTTGCACGCCGAGACGATCGGTGACGACGTGATGATCCGCCAGAACACCACCTTCGGCGTTGTCCGCACCAACCACAATTTCGAGCTGCCGGTCATCTGCGACGGCGCTGACATCGGCGTGGGAGCGGTGATCCTCGGCGCAGTTCGTGTTGGCAAGAACGCCGTGATCGGCGCCAATGCGGTCGTCTTGAATGACGTACCCGACGACGCGGTCGCCGTGGGCGTTCCCGCCAAGGTTGTCAAATACCGGCACGAACGGCCAGAAAGAACGTACACGCCATGACCGGAAGCCTGGCTGTCGTAGCGATTGGCCGGAACGAAGGCGCCCGGCTAATACGCTGCCTCGAATCTATCCGCGATTGCGGGCTTACGGGCGTTTACGTCGACTCGGGTTCGACCGACACGAGTGTGGCTGCGGCCACGCCGCTTGGCTTTGCTGTCGTCGAACTCGATCCTGCGAAGCCTTTCACTGCGGCCCGCGCCCGTCACGAGGGATTTCAAAGGTTGCGGGAGCTGTCGCCCTCGACCGAGCTGGTGATGTTCGTTGACGGCGACTGTGAGATCGCTGAAGGATGGCCAAACGCCGCGACCGTTTTCTTGCATGAGCATAAAGACGTCGGCGTGGTCGGCGGTCGACGCCGCGAGCGTCGTCCCGAGGCTTCCGCCTACAATCGGCTGTGCGACATCGAATGGGACACCCCTACCGGCGAAGCTCTGGCGATTGGGGGCGACTTTGTTGTCCGCGCCGACGCCTACGAACAGGCCGGTGGGTTCGACGCATCGGTTCCGTCCGGCGAAGAGCCGGAGTTCTGCAAACGTTTGCGAGCCGCCGGCTGGACGATCCATCGCCTCGATCAAGAGATGACGCTCCACGACGCCGACATCACGCATTTCCGCCCCTGGTGGACACGACAGATCCGCAGCGGCTACGGCGGATGGGACGTCGAACGGCGTTTCCGGCTGGGCGTGTTCGACCGCATGCTTCGCAGCGCGATGGTGTGGGGCGTGGCCTACCCGTTCGTAAGCCTCGTCGCCTCGATGCTCGCCGCGTGGATGTTCGGAGCCGTTGGGTGCGTCACCGTCTTGTTCGCAGCGGGCCTCGGCTGGTTGGTCCAATCGGCTAGGATAGCACGCCACGCGCGTCGCCAAGGCCATAGTTGGCTCGCAAGTCTCGAGTACGGCTGGCTCACGATGCTCTCGAAGCCAGCGATTTCGTGGGGCGTGTTCAAGTCGATCCGGACCCGGGCTCAGAACAAGCCAACCGGCATCATCGAGTACAAGTCCAACGCCAGCGAGTGCGCGTCGGCGTAAGCATCGCGACCACAACGCCCGCCCGCCAATTCGTTACCGCCTTGCCCCGCTATTGACCTACCCCGCTGGTTTTCTCGACCCCGGTGGGCGTGTCGCGTGGCGTCTTCGTCCATTCCGTGTGACGGCGCCCAAAATAGGACAAGTAATGCGGGGCGTGGAGCAATACGTACCGGGGCGCCGCAAGCAACAGGTTGCTGGGCGACTGGCCGCTCGGCAAGTGCGAGCCGCCAAACCGGCGCCAGGCGGCGAGGATCGATACGCCGCTTAGCAACAGGCTTGCCACAGTCGCTGCGAGCGGCGTGACAACCGCCGGCGTTATGTACGACATCGCCGCGAAAAGCGTTATCGCCACGAGGTGGCAAGCCAGCAGCAGGATCAATGGCGGCACGGCAAGATCGAGCGCCAAGGTGAGCGGAGCGATCCGCATCGACGTGAGAAAGCGGGCGAGCAACCGGGGCGCCGAGGTCCGTAAGATTTCCAGGTGCGAATGCGACCAGCGGCGGCGTTGCGCGACAGCCACCTTCTGCTCGTTTGGCATTGTACCTAGGACCACAGCTTCGGGGCAGAAGACGGGAGGCGAGCCGGTGAGCGCCAGGTCGACCGCCAACTTGTACTCTTCGCCGATGTGCCCACCCGCCAGCGGCGCCCGATCGGCGAGCCGCCATGGCAACGCCATGCCCGAGCCGTTGAGCAAACAAGGCAAGCCCATGCGGTGCAGGCCCAGTGGACGGACCAAGTTGCGGACCGTCCACGCAAATGCGGAAACGCCGTCGGCGCCGCCCTGGGTCGCGGAGGGCATCAGGTAGGTCGCCTGCACCGGTCGGTCGGTCGCGTGGGCTGCTCTCACGAGGCGGTCGAGCGCCCCGGGTTCGGCGCGTGTGTCCGCATCGACGATGATCAATACCTCCGGCGGCGAATCCCGGAAGGCGTTCCGTCCAGCGTCAAGCGCCCAGCCCTTGCCGCGCCGCTGCGAGTCGTTGCGCACCAACACCTCGGCGCCTTCTTGCTCGGCGATCAGCGCAGTGGAGTCTTCGCAATTGTCGGCGACGACGAGGCAGCGATCGCCCGCCAGGAGCTGGGGTCTCAACGAACGGAGCGTGTCTCGCAGCACGAGCTCTTCGTTGTGCGCAGGGATCAGCACACCGAGCCGCGGTCGCTGACCATTCGAGTCGGCCCAATCGGCTTGCGGTGCAACGGCGTTGCGGCCCTGCGGCCGGGGGGCTGTCATGGCCGCCAGGCATTCCGCCGCGAGCACGAGGCTCGGCACGATGCACAGAGTCGCGACCGACCATCCAACAAAAATCAGCATTGATTCGTCGCTAACGTTTATTAAGGGCGTGCTAGGCGGGATATCTCGCTAGTTCCAAGCAACCAAAGAATCCGCGGGGTTGAGGCAAGGTTTGAGCACGGGCAGGAAATCACGCAGGAAGGAGCCGCAGGGGTCTTGGCGCTCGAGATCGGCGGTCGGGGGCAATTGGCATGTCACCTGCAGCTTGTACAAGTGCGAGCTGCCGACGAACGCGAGCCGGGCGTCTTCGGGCGCGCGTAGCTCCCCGCCATGAGTCCAGCCGTAGTAGACCCGCACGATCTCGCCGTCGAGATTGGACTCCGAGGGATCGAAGATCAGCGACCACATCTGTTGGCTCTGATCGGACCCCACGGCTACCAACTCGCGCTCGCTCCGCTGCTTGTAGGCGTGGTTCTTGAAACAGATCTCGGGTTGATGCACGGAGATCGGTCCCGCAGGCCCGAGCACCAGGTAGACCTCGACCATCTCGCCGGTGCGCGAGTTGCGGTACTGCTGCTTGAGATGCCCCTGAAGACGGAGCACCTGGCAAACGTACTGGTCGATCGGTTCGGTCTCGATCGCTTGCCAATCGCCGAACTGCTGGGGGATGCTGGCCAGCTTGCTCGCCGCTTCGATCGAGTCTTGCGACATGCCCCACCGCTGGGTGATCGCCCCGAACATGGCTCCTGAAAAGAGGGTCAGCGCCATGGCTGTGATAACCGACGAGTAAGCAACCCCGTTGCGATGGGACATGAGATATCTGCTTGATGTTAAGTTGTGCTGGGTGATTCTTGGAGACTCGCAGCAACAGCTACTGCAACTGTCGGATGAGCTCGCGGTCGGCCTGCGACAGCACGAGCCCTTCGACCCCCATGCGTTGGGCGGACTCGAACGCGAGCCTCGCCGATTGGAGGTCGTCTTTCCGCTGGAAAGCCGCCGCAAGGTGCAACTGGTAAACGGCTTCTCGGGGGCCGAGCGTGGTGGCGTGACGGAATAGCTCGAGCGCCTGATCGTGCTGGCCTCGGTACAAGAGCGCCGACCCTTTGGTGTCGGCCAACAACGCCTCGACCGCGGGGCTGGCCCCCTGGGCGTCAGCCGCCTCGAGGGCGCGGTCAACCAGCTCGATGGATTCGGCCCTGGATTCGTCGTGCTCCGACAGCATCGAGGCCAAGTTATTGAGCGCCAGCAGGTTCTGCGGGTCGATCTGAATCGTTTTGCGGTACAAGCGGATCGCCTCGTCCTGATCGCCGAGCACGAGGCGCATGTTCGCCAGCATCAGGTGCAGCTTCGTGCTGTCGGGGAACCGCCTCTCGGCCTCGTTCAGATAGGGTCGCACCCGCTGGTAATGCTCCACGCTCGCCTTGCCAGTCTGCAGAACGGCGCAAAGGGCGATGGCGCCCTGGGGCGTCCCCTCCCCCACGGATTCCAGGCAGAGGTCGACGGCTTCGTCGACCTTCTGCTGTTGCGAGAGGCAGAGCGCCAAGCCTTCGTACGAGGCGGGGTCGAGCCGGTGCAACTCGCGGAAGTAAGGCTCGGCGGCGGCGTGCAGCCGGAGCACCGTGCAGAGGTCGGCGGCCCATTTCGCCAAGGCGTGTGTGTTGACCCCCTCCGATTCTTTGACGCGTTCGACGAACCCGTTGAGATAGTCCGCCGCCTCACGCCGCTTGCCCCTTGAAGTCATAGAGAAAACCGTCGTCTCGGCTGTCTCTGGCGCGAGCGGCGAGAGCTCCTCCAGGCGTTCGAGCACCGATTCGGCTTCCTGGTAATCTTGCCGTCTCACCAACATCTTCGCGTACAGACTCAGGTGCTTGATTTGCGGGCGGGACCGCTCGACGAGCGCCAGGTACTCGCGCCTCGCGTCGTTGAAGCGCCCCTCGGACTCGTAGAGCGACGCGAGGGCCAGGCGGTCCGAGCTGGACATCTCTCCGTCGGAAGCGGCGATCGACTCGATCGCCTGCCGCGCCTCCCGACGCCGCTCGTCGCCGCCGCGCTTGACCAGCAGCTGTGCCTTGAGACGGACCTCGTCGGCTGACGACTCCTCGGCTCCCTGGAGCAACGACATCGCTTCGTCGACCGAGGCCGTGTCGTCCAGCGAGCCTAGCAAGGCCGCTAGGAAACGCCTCGCGGGGCCGTACTCCGGCGCCTCGGCCAGCACCTCACGGGCGATCGACTCGGCCTCGGCGAGGTCGTGGCGGCCGACCAAGCTGGCCAAACGCAGCCGCACGGCCATGTCGTCGGGCTCCGCCTCTAGGGCGATGCGACACTGCTCTTCGGCCGCCCCCAGGTCGCCGATCACCTCGAAGCTGCGCGAGAGGCTTTCCGCTAAGCCCGGTGTTCCCGGGGCCAAATTTTCCTGCAACTGCTCAATGGCCTCGCGGGCCTTCTCCACCGCCCCCAGACGCGCGTGCTGCACTACTAGCGCGCACCAATGCTCCAACCCCTCAGGATCGAGTCGGATGCATCGTTGGAAAGCCTTCACGGCCAACACCTTCTCGGAGCGGTCTTGCGAGGCCGCCAGGAGTTGCCCGTACTGGTGACAAAGGCTCGCGTCGTCGGGAGCCGCCATCGCGGCGGCCCTCGATCGGGCGATCGCCTCATCGACGTTGCCCACACCCGCGGCGACGAGCGTTTGGATCGTGCCGAGTTTCTCCGATTCGAAGCCGAGCGACTTGGCCTCGACGAGCAAACGCTCGGCTTTGTCGAACTCGCCCCGACGGCAACGGAGCGCAGTGAGGATCTCGTACACCGGCAAGGAGCGGGCGCCCGAGGCGAGGAGCTTCTCGCAATCGGCGACCGCCGAGTCGTGGTCACCGTTTCGCATGGCCAGCTGCACCAGCATCCAGCGGGGAGCGTTCCACAACGGGCGGTCGGCCAACGCGCTCTCGAGCAGCCCCTTGGCCCGGCCCAATTCTTCCTCGCTCAGCTTTTCCCCCTGGGAAAGCAAACGCTCGGCCTCAACGTAGAGGACTCTCGCGTCGCCCTCGCCGAGCAGCTTCTTCAGCTCACCGAACCAACGATCGGCCTCCTCCTGCTGCTTGGCGGCCATGGCGAGTCGCGTTAGCTTGACCAGCGTTTCGGCGTTGGCGGGGTCTTTGTCGTAGTCTTGGAGCAAGCGATCCCTGACGAGGCCCGTTTCGCCGCTGAGCATTTCGACCCGCATCAAGGCGTTCTTGAGCGGCTGGGCGTGCCGGGCCGGCGACGAGGCGATGGCGATTTGCAGCACCTTGCGGGCCGCTTCGCCCTGGTCGCGCGCCTGGAGCACCTCGGCGTGTCGGAGCGCCACGGCGATCGTCCCGACGGGCTCTTCCGAAGCCTTGCCCCACAGTTCGATCGCTCGGTCCGTGTCGGCAGTGGCGCCGAGGTCTTCGTACACGAAGGTGAGCCGCCTCAGCAGGGCTACCGAATCGGCGTTGCGTTTCTCCACGCCCCGCAGCCCGCTGAGAATCCGCTCCACTACTTCCTGACCACGGTCGTCGCCCGCTTTCTCCAGCATCGAATCGACGTACAGCAACTCGTACCGCCAAGGATCTTCGAGCTCTCCCTGCTTGGCCGACTCACGCAGTGATTCGAACGCGAGATCGAACTCCGTCCAATCGCGGTCACGATTGGGCTTCGCGTGCTGCTGCTCGAAGAGCACGCGAGACAACGCGAGGCGCGCCTCCGCGTTGTCTTCGATGTCTTGCGCCCGGCGGTACTGACCCGCCGAACGCTGGTAGTTGCCCGCTCGGGCCCAGAGCAACCCGGCGCGGGTCCGGTAGGACGCGTCGTTCGGAGTGAGCACCGCGGCCTCTTCGGCCGCCTTGGCGGCTTTGCCCCAATTGCTACCTGCCGAGTAGGCGTCGGTCAGAGCCAACCACACCTTGCGAAGCGCCGCGGCGTCTCCTTTCGCGTTGGCGTCGACCAGCATGGCTTCAAGTTTTTGAACCCCCGTGCCGTTGTGATCGCTTTTCAGAGCGATCTGCGCCTCGAGCATCGTCCGGCGGTTGACGAGCTCTGCGACGTCCGCGGGCGTCGAACTAAACGACCGGGCCGATTCGAGAGCTTGGTCGAAATCGGCCAGCGCCGACTCCGCCGCGGCCGTCTGCTGACGCGACGCCCAGGTCTCGGCCAGCAGCAAAGAGATCCTCAGAGACTTGCCCTGCGTGGCCCTTAGTCCAGCACGCCAAATCGCAACGGCGTGATCGATCGAACCGTCGTGAGAGACGGACAGCGAATCGATTGTTCTGAGCAACTCAACTAGATCATTGGCCAGCATCCCATCGCGCGGCGTTTGCACACGGATGGTGTTGCGCGATGCGTCGAATCGCGCCGTCGCCTGGCCCGCCCCTCGCTCCAACACCACGTAGCGGATCGGGCGGTCTTCGTCGGTCGATTCAACAAGCACATCGTTGTCTTCTCCCTCGAAGTGCAGCAGGACCGAACGGTCTGCCCCCGCCTGGAAAGCAGCCTCTTCGGCTACGATCACCCGGCCCGTGCCTTGCGTGGCGAACAGGTCGGGGCACGTGAGCATCAGCTCCCCTAACAAAATAAAGGGACGCTCGTCTCGAGGGGCCTCTTCCATCGCGTGACGCAGCAACCGCTCGGCCTGGGTGGCAAACTCCTTGCCAGCCCCCGGGCTGCCGACCCCTTGAGGGGCGCCGACAGAATGATCGGTGGTCGGGTGCGATTGAGCCTGCTGGCTCTGCGCGGCTTGGGCCTTTGCGGATTGGGCCTGCTTGGTGAAGTAATGCCCGGCGGCCAAGAGCGTGGGGGGGGCGTCAGGCAGATGCGCGACCGCGGCCAAGAGTTTCTCCGACGCCACCGGCAGGTCGTTACGCAATCGATAGTCGTACTCAGCGACCAACGCTTCGCCGTACTCTTGGTTGAGAGCCATAAGCGGCGCCGCCAACAAGCGTTCGATCGCTTCGTCGTCCTCTGCGATCAGCCAGTCTGCGAGCTCCGTTGCGAGGTCGTCGTCCAGTGGGTCCACGGCTAAGGGGGCCCGCATGGAATCGGCTCCCTGGGGAAACGCCTCCAAGGCCGCGGACCTTAACCAACTCGACGCCCCCGAGCGAAACTCTTCAGCCGCCCGTTCGGCGAGGCAGAGCTTGGCTCCCCGGCTGAGCTGCGTCGTTCCGTCGCCCGGAGTCTGGATCGCCGCGAGGGTGCTCTCGTAGGCTTCACTCAGGTCCGGCCCCGCGGGCAAAACTCCGGCGGCGCCGATGCGAGTGAGCGTCTCGGCGAGTCTCTCCCGACGGGTTCGGATGAATGTCTCGATCACATGGTCGGCCTCTTGCGCCAACTGCGGCTCCTCGTCGGCCCCATGCTCCGGGCCCAAGAGAGTCTTGTAGCGATCCGGCATGCGGTTGACGTCGTTGGCGATCAGCGAGGCAAGCTGGAGGTCATGGGGCTGGAGCTCGAAGGCCCGGACCAAGCACTCGCCCACCGACATGCCGGCGGCCTCCGCGCCGATCGTGCCCTCGGCGTCGGGCAGCGCGGCCGGCACGCCGCCCGTCGTGGTTTGCAAGTACTGCGACAACGCGATCACACGCCAGGCCCGGCGTGCGACTTCGGGCGATGCGCTGCCGGCGGACAGCCGGGCGGACTCCTCGGCGGACTTGGCGAGCAACGCGTTGTCAACTCTCGAGGCCTCGAGCAATAGCTCGGCCAGCCGCAGGTTCAAGGCGAGCTTGAGCTCGGGTCGCTCGCCCGCCACGCCGAGGGCCTGGTAGTAGTACTGCGTCGCGCGGTTCTTAGCGCTGGGGCTATCGGCGGAGCGGTCGTACGCCCGGGCCAGTTCGATAACCACTTCAGTCTCCTGCGGGCGGAGCCTGCGATAACGGTCGACGTATTCGGCGGCGAGACGATGGTTGCCCTCACGCTCCAATTCGGCCGCACGCCGGAGAAAGGCATCGGCGGTGCGATGCACCTGGTACCCATGCAGCAGGTGCAGCAAAGGCATTCCGACGACAATCAGGACTACCGTCACGACAACCTGACGGGTGTTGAGCACCATACGGCCCTGCCGAGCCCGCGAGGAATCCTTGCGGCCCGTCTGGGTTTGATCGCCTTGCGGTTTGGCGGCGTTGCCGGACTCTTGCCGCTTGGTTCTCAGCACAGAATCTGCCATCCAACAATCTCGCTAGCTGTGTTCCAAAGTGTTGCCCAACAGTCCTGGGGCGAAGGCGCCCCGGTTGGAGCGTGTTAAACAGATGTCTCATTCGCTGCATAGGATTCGGCGCCTACCGGCTCCGCACCTTCGTCGCCGTAAGGCTGCCCGTAGCGGGTGGCGTACTGCTTGGCGGGCACGCCGTTCAGCACGACCCCCGCCAACCGAACGCCGGCGGCCTGGAGCCGCTGGCCCGCCTCGCGGACCTGCTCGCCCCGGCTCTTGTCGCGCATCGCGCAGAGGATCGAGGCGTCCGCCGCCCGCGCCAGCATCAGCGCTTCGCTCGCAACCAGCAGGGGCGGTGTGTCGATCACGACATAGTCGTAATCTTCTCGGGCCGCCGCGAGCACTCGCTCCTGCAGCCAAGACAGCTTCCTGTGCGGGGTGCTGACCGCCTTGCCGGCGGGGAGCACCCACAGGCCGGGCTGCTCCGCCGCGACGACCGTTTGCTGCAGAGACGCGTGACCGTCCAACACATCGCCGAGGCCAGGGCTGGGGTCGATGTCGAAGGCGGAGTGGATGTCAGGCGATCGCAGGTCGCCATCGATCAAGAGTGTCTTGCCGCCCGCCTCGGCGAGGCAGATTGACAACTGCGAGGAGAGGCTAGTCTTGCCCTCGTTCTTCATCGCGCTCATCACACTAACGACGCGGATGCCCTTGAACCCGTCGGCCCAACGGATCGTGGTGGCGAGCACGTTGGTGCTCTCCTCGAAAACGCGCAATGCCTGCTCGAGACGGTACTCGGACCGGCGCCCGCTTGAGTTGGGGCGCGACGGCAGGCGGGCGATCTCACAAAGCACCGGGGCGTTGGCGTGCGCCTCGAGTGAGCGAACGTCGCACACCCGGCGGAGCGAACGCTCGGCGATCAACGCGACGGCGAACGGTAGGAACCAACAACCGAGGGCGGCGGCCGCCATTTTCTTCCAGGGCATGCCCACAACCGGGGTCTGTTCGATCTCGCCCTCACGCAAGAGCTCTACCCGGTCGATCGCCTGCGACTCCACCTGCATGCGTGTGATCCGGCTGGCGACCTCTTGCTGCATCTCTTCGGCGAGAGTCAGCTCGGCGCGCATGAACTCGACCTCCAGCAGGCCGCCGGCGTTGTCTCGCCGCTTGCGTTGCTCGGCCTCAAGAGACTTTCTCAGGTAGTCTTCCTGCAGGTCAAGCGCCGCGAGCCGCAGGTCGATCGCCTCGCTTTCCTCGCTCGGGCCGCTCGGTTTCATGCTACCGATCGACTCCGACATCACCTGAGAACGCAGCATCTCGACGCGTCCTGCCATCGCGGACACGATATCCTGTAAGCCGGCGTTCAGATCGCGGTACTCACGTGATTGCTCCGGGCGTCGCATGGTCTGACGGTAGGATTCGACCCGGCTTTCCATCAGCATTTGCTGCTCGCGCCAGGCTCGCAACTGCTCGTCCCGGCCGATGAGCTCCACGACGGCGGCCTCGGCGGCGGCGTAATCGGCGGCGTGATTGGGGGTGTCTTGCTTGAGGTTCTCTCTTTCGGCGGTGAGCGACACGCGGGCGAGGTCGATCTCGATCAATCGGCGCACGCTGTCCTCGACCAGCGGGCTGACGCCCCCCCCGCCCGACATCAGGCCGCCATAAGGATCGTTCTTAGTCGCTTGGTCGGCGACCGTCACGAGGTTGCCCCGCAAACGCTTGATGTCTTCGAAATACTTCTCTTTCTGCTGCTGGAGCAGAGCGATGACCCGCCGCTTGGTTTCGCTCTCTTGCTTGGAGCGGAAATCGAGGTAGCTGCGGGCGAGGGCGTTGATCACGTCCTTGGCGGCCTGCGGATCGGTGCTCTCCATCGACAATCGGAAAAGCTCCGAGTCGCCCCGTTGGAAGACATGCACCAACTCGCCCAGCATGCCTATCGGGTCGAGCTCGCCGCGCAGTATCTCGAGCTGCGCGATGGCCGGGTCGCCGAGCAGGGGGGCCACCACCATCGGGCTGCGAATCAGCTCGACCTGCGTCTCGACGAACCGCTTGGCGTCGAGGGCGGTCTCTTCGTCCTTGAACACCACGTACGGCGACTCGGCCTTGATCTTCAACCAAGCCGAGGCGCGGTAGACCGGTTGCGACATCAAGCAGATCGCCACAACCGCAGCCACCGATAGGAACAGCCCGACCGGCGTGGCGACGACCCACCAGCGGCGCACGGCGCCGACGATCGCCTGGCCCGACAGGGCCGAGTGCGATTGATCATCGCCTTCGGCGTCGATGACCATCGGCGCGGGTATGGCGGCGCCCGTCAGATCTTGCGTCGGTGGAGTGATCATTTTGTTCATGCGATTTGCCTATAAAGCCTGGTAACGCTTGCTGCGAGCAGAGCGAGGGCCGCGCAGGTTCAGTGAGCGGTCTTGCGGCGACGCGTCAACGTGGCGACCTCCACGGTCTCGATGTAGCGGAGCAGATTCGACAAGTAGGCCAGGAACAAGGCGAACAGCCCGGCCGCGTAAGGGATCATCACGATACCGGCCCAGTCGTGCACGAACTTGTACACCTCGTCGGAAGACTCCCCGGACCAGTGAACGATCGTGGCGGTGACAATAATCCGTGTGGCGTTCGCGATGATGGCGATCGGCAAGGTCGCCAGCGCGATCGCCACGTTCTGCCACAAGGGGCGACGCGCCATCACGACGCAGGCGTACGCCAGGGCGACGATGCCCACGAATATCCGCATGCCGGCGCACGCCTCCTCAACGAACAAAGGAGAGTCGCCGATCATGATGACGTTCCCCTCGGCCAAGGCTGGCTGACCGAACAGCTGCAACCCCCACGTGCTAAGACCCGTCGATACGTTTTGCAGCGGGAGGCTCATCCACCGCTCAACCTTGTAGGGGAGCGGAGCCATGAAGATCAGAAAACCGATGGCGGGGGCCGCCCACAGCGCAACGCGGCGGCCGCAGATCAGCCAAACCACCCCCGCCGCCCACAACGGTATCGACCAGCCGTCCAGGTCGGGGATAAAGAGCAAGGCGCTGACAAAACGGAGCACGAGGCTGGCCGCAATCAAAGCCACGCCCCCCCAGTGGAACGACAGGTCCGCGCCGGGGTACTGATCCCTCCTCACCCACAGCAAGTACAAAGCCACGGGGAAGACCATGAAACCGTGTGAGTAGTCGGGCTGCGTTCGCCACGCCTCCATCAGCTCCGTCATCGTCGGCCAGTAGGCCCACCCAAACGCGATAGCGAAGACAGCGCAGATCGCTAGTGTCACCGGCCGCAAGGGATTGAACGCGTGCTCACCAGACGTATCTCTGTTCATACAATTGCTCGGATCGGAGGCAAGGAAGGTGGGTCGGCGCCGTGCGGGAGGGGGTGGGACGGGTGGCGCGGGCGGACGGGTCCGTTCTTGTCTTGGGGATGGCAGAGCGACGCTCCGCATGGTCAACGCCGATCGATCGGGACGGTTAAGAGGTCGGGTCTGCCTCATCCCCCGAGGCTCCGGGGTCAACTCTCGTGATTGGGGCGTCGGAACGGCCCTGCTTGGAGCGTCGGCGTACTTCTTCAATCCCCCAACCCAACGTTTCTTTACGCACGCGGCACAGGGCCGAGGCGGTGCGACGTCTGATCTGCAACTGTCGGGAGCCGACGGCGGCCTCAAGAGCTTTGCTCAGCACCGAAGTGAGCACCATCAAGGTTTGGTCGTCGAGGCTACGGAGATAGGTCTGCATGATCGACTCCCAACTCGTGAGCCGACGCCAGTGTTCCAGACGCTTGGTGCACGCGGCCCGTGAGGGCATGCCCTTAGGCAAGCACTCCCATTCACGCTGGCTCCCGGCTAGCAACCAAAGAAACGCCTCGAAGCAATCGCGGTCGGGCGTGCTGGGTCTGCCACGCGATCGGGCGGAGGATTCCGGCATGTGCTTCGACACCTGCGCCCAATGGCGGTTCTCCAGCGGAGCCGTGCAATCCACCGGTAGCCGCGGGTCATCGGGTCTCGCTTTTCTGTTGTTCGCCAACCCCTCTTCCGTCGTCTTCTTCTGCAACTCAGCCTCCTACCGCACCCGTCGTTTGCGAAGCGCCTGACAATATGGCCGCACGACGGCGTCTCGCCATCGTGGCCGTTCAACGAGAGACAAGCTACCACCGCCTCATTAACGTTCCGCGAATAGCTGGTGTTGCTTCGGTGAGTTTTGTGTGTATATGAGCCACCGAACGTGTCACTGCTATTTTTTTCTCTAGGCCCAAAGCAGACGCGTTCATCAAACCCCGAAGCTCTCGTGCCGCAAGACGGCGAGCGATCGCATCCAGCCTCTCGCTCATTTCATCCGATGCGCATGATGAAGTTGCGATGAATTTGTTTAGCGGTATCTCGCATCCAACCACAGCTAAAGCGTATGCATGGTCTCGCTCGCCCAGGCTGGGGGCAGTGCGGCAGCAGCAAAGACTCGACAAAAGGGGGAGAAGCCCAAGAACTCGCCGAGAGTTACCCGCAATCGTCAAGAATAGTTGTCAGCAGCTTTCGCGAGCCCCGTCCCTGGCAAACCTCAGGGCGAGTCGAAGAGAGCGCACGACTACCCTCCCACCCTGTAAGGTGAGAAGCCCTGTGCTCGCGCAAGAATCTTATTGGCTTGTTAACGCAAACCTAACCCACAAGCGATGGCAACCGTCCACAATCATCCCGTCGGTAATGGGGCGAGTACGCCCCCGGCTTTGTCAGCAACGGGACGAGGACAGACGTGCCAGAAAACGTGTTGGTTATCGAGCGTGAGGAAGAGCGGCTATCGCCCCATGAATCGAGCGGGAAGCACCACGAGCATGAACTGCTAGAGGAGGTCAACGAGCGTCACTACAAGCAGGCCCCCCTGCCCAGCAGCAACTGGCCGCTTCGCACCGCCAGCCCTTCCCCTGCCAACAGCCTCAGCACCACGCGGCACAGTGATTTATGCCTAATCGACCGGGAGATGATCGACCGCTGTGTCCGCGGTGACATCGACGCCTGGCAGACGCTCTACGACCAGTTTCACAGCGTTCTGCTGAGGTCGATCGCAGCGATGCTTAGGGGCAGCACGGGAGAAGAGCTTGTCGAAGAAGTCGCCTCGCGTGTCTGGTGCGCCTTGGCGGAGAACGACGGCGCGTTGCTTGATCGCTACGATCCACAGCGCGGCGCGCGGTTCATCACGTTCTTGAGACTAATCGCGCGTGACGAACTGAAGCGCCACTTCCGCTCCGAAGGGCGCCGCAAGCAGCGTGAGCTCACCGTCGGCTCCGCGCGGCCTAGGATCGATTGTGAAGAGCATCACCTGTGGGCTCGGCTCGACGAGTTCCTGTGCGAACTCACCCCCGCTGAACGCAAGTTCTTTAACGAGGTGCTCGTCCCGGAGGGGGGCGCCGAAGAGAGCAAGGAAGACGAGTACACCAAGAGCAACTTCTGGCAGCTCCGTCACAGGATCCGTGAGAAACTGCAACTGCACTTAGAGTACTAGTTGGCAGCAGCGAGGGCTAAGCCGGATTGGTTCCCCTGACTATGGAGCCGACCTGACACGGCATGCGGCAATAGGCGCCGTTTTTTGGAATCTCTCGCGGATCACTTTAATGCGATATTAATACACACTTCATGCAGTCAGTTTTTTCGACTAATCGGCGAAACCAACCAAGTCGCTCTCGCGTCAATCGGGTATGATCCTCAGCAGCCAGCTGCGTTACACCTTGTGGCTTCGGCCCAAAAGTCTGTGGCGCAAGCCCAATAGCCATCGGGCCAAGCCCTCTTTGGCTCAAGGCAACTGGTCGCACGCTGGCCCTCATCTCCGCACGCAATCCATGCCTGCCTTTTCCGTATCGAAGTACGCCATGCCTGCCTTCAGTCGCCTCGCCGCTTTGGCCGCACTCACGTTCGCCGCTGTTGGCGTCAACGCCCCCTGCGAAGCGAAGCTGCTGATTCTCAGGCAGCAGACCAATCTGCCTGACTCGGGCAACGCCAACTCGGCCGACGCCCACGCGATGACAACCGAGCACTTCCCCCCAGGATACCCTGGGGCATCGACTGCACAGGGCTGGGTGATCGAGCGGCCCTTCGACGGTTGCGACGCCTCGCTTTCTAGCCTATTGCTCCATGGGCAATCCGGCCCCAAGAATCAGCTCGTCATCACGCTCGACCCTGATTCGGACCGGCGGATGCAGCTATCGAATCTCTCTCTCACCTTCTCCGAGCAAGACAGCGGCTACGAATCGTTTACGATCGAAGCGCTCGACCGCAGCGGCGCGGTGCGTCATCGCGCGGTTGCCGACGTACGCCCCGGATCGAGCCGGCAAGTAACCATAGGCGAACTCCCCCCCCTGTCTCTCGGAGTCGTTGAGCTGCGACTCACAGCCGCGGGGGCGTTCGCCGATACCGCGGGGCCGCACGCCGCCGATCTCAATCTCGACGCTTTCCCGCTCGATCGGCTCGTCATTGATGGAGAGTTGGTCGACCCTTCGGTCCGCCGCGTGCCGGAACCCCCCTCGCACATGGCGTGGGTGCTCGTGATGGGCTTCACACTGGTATGGGTCGCCTTCACCCAGCGCAGACGCTACGCCGTGATCGACGCCGTTTGGCCCCCTCGACCGCGGGCCGCCCACCGAAGCTGGAGCGACAACCAGCGTCAAGCGATCCACGCGATCTTCGATCGTAAATCGCGGTAGCAAATGCCAACTCTCGTTCTTCCCGCGCTAGCCAAACAGGCTTTGCCGCGATGGGCAAGTTCCTCTTGCGCTCATCGCTTCTCGCTCGGTGTATCGAGCATGCCGACAAGCGAGTAATGGCTCGCACGCTAGAACTCGACCCAGGCAGCCTACACGCGGTCGAGAACGCAAAGCCGCTAGGCAGGGGCGGGCAAAGTCAAACGCGATGCTGGTTCGATATCGCGGCCGAGAGTCAGGATCCCGTCAACGGCGGACCACATCTGGTAGTAAGCGCGATTAAGCGGCTGCCGCAGGCCATGCAGGCTATTTGCGACGGGTTGCCACAGGCCGCCTGTTGACATCCATCATCCAATTGCGGCGGGCTCGCTCGATAGAAGCTTCTGTGCATGAAATCTAGGCCGTGAACCCTGCGTCAATATCGGCTGCAGGATCTGCCCTAGCGTTATTGCGGTGTGAGCCGTCTCGGCCTAGTACCCATTGAATCTTTTGTATCTCTTTTTCAGGAGTCGGATCGAAATGAAGAGTTTTTTTGCTTTGGCCATCGCGGGAGCGATCGGTTTTACGAGCATCGCCAACGCGGCGACCTATGTAGTTGATGACTTCGATGGCGGGGAGGATGTTCGCAGCTCAGGGATGACGTCGATCAGTCCGAACAACGGCTCGCCCAACTTCTCCACAAGTATTTTCGACGTGTTTGGGCCGACCAATCGCACTGTCAACTTCGACTTCGGTGACGACTCGGCGACCGGCATCGGCAACCCCAACGAATTCGCGGCCGACACCTTTGGAATCGTCCCTTTCGGCGGACCGAATGGTAAGGACGCGACTGACTTCTTCTTCGGAGAAGAGGACCTCGACAACGGCGACAACCCCGGCGGCACCGGTAGCGCCACCTGGGAGTTCGACATCAGCGGTCTAACGGATCTTGTGCTGAACGCGGTCTTCAGCGCGATGGGCGACTTCGAACAAGGTGACAACGCGCACAGCTTCACTTGGTCCATCGATGGCGGAGCCGGTGGCTCGGGAACGCTCTTCTCGATCGACTCGGACGACTCCGCATCGCACACCTACACGATGGAAGGCGGCGCCTCGGTCAACCTCAATGACCCGCTGACCATCAGTGATGACCTCGGGACGCGTGTTATCGACAACACGTTCAGCACCGTCGGTGAAGCCGCCATCGGCGGTACGGGCTCCTCGCTCTTGATCACCTACACGGCCGCAGCCAACAACGGCGGCGGCGAGGCGTTCGCGTTCGACGACCTGACACTGACGGCCAACGTCTCGGCCCCGGTGATTCCCGAGCCGACGATGTGCTTGGTGTTCGCCGGCCTGATCGCCACCCGTATGATCGGTCGTCGTCGCAACGGCTGAGCGATGGTCATTTTGCTAGTCGGCTTGTCGATTAGTTAATTTTTGATGAAAGCGGCGGGGTGGGTTATCCGCAAATAGCCCCCCCGCCGTTTTTTATGTTTAGTAGATTGACACACGAGCGAAGCGCGAGAAGTTATTCTTATAGTGTCTGCCGCGCCGCGTGACGCAAGCCACGCGACCTCTAGCGACCCGGTCCTCCGGGCCATCGCGTCAGCAAGACACCGAAGGAGCTCGCCCGTAGGAATCATGAGGATCGATCGGATGCGGATTCAGAGGCGGAACAAGGGTCTAGGCAAGCCCAGCACTTTCTCCGAAAGCGGTTTTACGCTTGTCGAGCTCCTGGTGGTGATCGCGATCATCGGCATCTTGGTGGCGCTGCTGCTGCCGGCGATCCAAGCGGCGCGTGAGTCGGCGCGGCGCACTCAGTGTGTCAGCCGCATCCGTCAGCTTCAGCTTGGCACAATCAATTACCAGACGGCAACCGGTCACTTCCCACCGGCTCGGGTGTTCCCCGATCTCGTGGACCTATCGACCGGCTTGCCCTACTCCGGCGGCGTAGGAGGCACCTCCTACTCAGGAGCCGACCCGGCCCTAGTCCAACTCAACTATCAGTCAGTGCACGTGCGAACGCTGTCCTACCTCGACAACGCACCGTTCGCAGACGCGATCAAAGAAATCAGGTCCTACAATTCCAAGCTCGAAGATCCCGCTGCGAGAGAAGTATTTACGCAGACAGAAGGTTTTTTCGTCTGTCCCTCAGATCCAAACACCGGCCCCACGCCCTACACCGAGAATAACTATCGTGTGAACATGGGCGGCTCGACCCCGTTGGGCGGGTCCGTCTCGCCGACAAATTTTCTCAGTGTGACGCTGAAATACCCCTCGGGAGTCGTTTTAGACGGTCGCGGCAACGGGGCGTTTGACTACAGCGCCAATGGCCTCAAGCCCGGACGCTTCACGGACGGGCTTTCCAAAACGGTATTTTGGGCCGAAAGAAACAAGGGAAGCTTATCACCAGGTGGCTTGACCTCAGCCGACATCATTGGCAACCGTGGCTCGAGCGCTAGCGACTCGGATGTGGCGAAGATGCTCTACAACGAATGCTTGGAACTCGACACGGCTGGGACCTACAGCGACAAGGACCTGATCGTCGACATCGGCCGTTGGGTGCCCGGCGGCTCGGGATTGAGCGGTTGGGGAGAATTCTCCAACGGGTGGCCTTTCGGCACCTACCTGGGGACGCTCTACAATCACGTTGCGGGCCCCAACGCGGCGCATTGGGATTGTGCGGACAACATCCCCGACACACCGGGAGAAGCCGCGATCGTGTCGGCTAGGAGCTCGCACCCGGGCGTCGTGAACGTGTGCTTCGGCGACGGGCACACCGAGGCGATCAACGACAGCATCGATCTGACAGTCTGGCGAGAAATGGGTTCTCGTGACAGCTCGGATCCCCCCATGGAGTAAGACGGCTAGGGATGCCGTTCTCCCGACACGGGGCGCAGACGCGAACGCCACAGCAACATTAGGCGTCACGCTTGGCAGCCGTGCGTGGTTGGTTGCTAGCTCGCGCTCTTACGAGCTCGCGGCTGAGCATGCTGCCGCGAACACCGTAAGGCCTGCTTACGCAATGGGGCGGGTTCGCTGGCCCTCAATCGCTGGCCCTCAATCGGCGGCCTTCAGCGGAACGGCCTCTCTGCCGTTCACTCGCAGCTACCCCTGAGCCTTGCCGACGGGCGTGTGCGCACGCCAAGCGTTAATTAATTTTATGTGTATATAGAATTACGATCCCGCCAATCTGAGTCTCGCGGCTCCCCGCTCGATATGACGACGCCCATGCGCTGCTGCGCACACGCGTCGTTTCTCTTTAATGGGCAATTCTCATGTGCGTGGGTGATCCCGCAAACGCCGCCCCTCGTTTGACTGCTGCCCGCAGAAGTCCCCCGAGAGGCACTAAATCATCGCTGTGCCGTAAGCACTTAACCCTCAGCGGCCTATTTGCTTATGGAAGGTCAGGCGTGCGGAGCCCTTTCGCATTGAGCGACGAAACGATTGAGCCGGGCCGAGTCCGCCCCGAACAAGAATCAGCGACCCATCCGGCGCCCCCTATGATTCGGCAAACGAATCGCCCCGTATTACCCCGCAACCAGAACAAGATTTGGAGAAGTGCAATGAAGCAGGTGGCAATAGCGCTAGCAGCGCTTGGAGTCCTAGCGAGCGTGGCGCCGGTGAAGGCGGCCGCACCGAACCCTCGCAAGATCGTTGCGATGTTGGACGGCACCCAGAATTTCGGCTCAACCCGCCGTTCGCTCAATTTCTACGACGTCACGAGCATCACGGGTGACGGGGCCTCGAACCCCTCGAACGTTTTCAATCAGACACCGTTGTTCTCGGTCTGGGGCGGGTACGAGGACAGCATCGGCTCGAACTTCGAGGACCCGGACACGTTTGCGGTTAACCCCTTCAATGGCAACGTTTACCTGATGGCGTTCGACTCGGGCCCCGCGGGCGTAGTTGACAGCGCGGGAGACACACAGGGCGACCTGGATCTCTACGAGATCGACTACCAATTGATCCTCAACGACTTCGAAACCAACTCGCGGACGCCGGGCACGATGTACGCCCCGGCCGTCGGTCCCGACGGCGCGATCAACCCGCAGCACCCGGATCACTTCGGCACGACGATCAACCTGGCCGACGCCAGCACCAAGATCGGCGAAGTCGGCCGTACTCAAGGCACCTCGTTCTTCGACCGCGACCTGCTGTTCTTCGATCCGCAGACCCTGGCCTACGTCGACAACGAGCAAGACGGCAGCGACACCGCTGCGCAGGATCACGAGCTGCGAATCATCAGCCGGATCTCCAAGTCGAATGGCGCGGCTGTCGTCGACGCCAGCGACTCGGACAGCATCCTGGGCGGCTACAACGCCCAAACCACCGAGAGCTGGGGCACGGACCGCGTCGGCGTGCTGAACATGGACTTCGTGGGCGGCGTCGCCACTGGATTCAGTGAGCCCGAGGACATCGTCGGCGTTGATCGCAACGGCGTCCGCGGCGTCTGGGTCGCCGAGACCGATGGCGGCGGCGACGACTTCTCGTTCTACCCGCTGGTCGGTGGCGCCGGATCCGGCGTTCCGGCGACCGCTACCACGATCGACAGCTTGGGCAACTCGCGCAGCCTCGACGACGACCCGGAGTTCGACACCGCCACGAACGACGGCGACCACGACTTCACGATCGCCGACGAGAACGGCAACCTGATCATCGGTGACTCGGGCTTCTTCGACACCGTGCCCGGTGGCGAGGCCGGCAGCGGCGGTCCCGCCGGCGAGCCGGCGTTCATCCGCCTGAACGTCGACAGCTACGGCGCCACCAACGTCACACTCGTGAGCGGTGACGCCTGGGACGACCTGGACGAGGTCGATGGCTTCGGTCCGGTCGGCTCGGATCGCGCCGGTGACGACCTCGATCCCCCCACGCAGCTCGAGGGCCCGCTCGGCTCGCTCACCAATACGTTTGGTGGCGGCACGGGACTGAGCAGCGATGACGACTCGAACGTCACCGACGGTCGTTTCGCCACCTACGACCCGGACTCCAAGGTGCTGTTCCTGTTCGACATCGACTCGGGCGGCCAGCCGGACGTGGTTGGTGACGTGATCGGCATCAACACCGAAACCGGCGAAATCGTTTACGAGGAGAGCAACGCCGCCAATCACTTCTTCATCGAGCACGGCATCCGTATGTTCCGTCGTGGCGATTCGGATGGTGACGGCGACGTTGACGCCGACGACATCGACGCGTTGGTCGCTGCGGCGGTCTCCAACGGCGGCACCTCGCTGAGCGAAGAAGAGTTCGACCTGACCAGCGACGACTTGGTGACCCTGGGCGCCGCTGCCGGCACGGACCACGCGACGCTCGTCCGAGACATCCTCGGCACCGAGTTCGGCGACGTGAACCTGGACGGCATCATCGACATCACCGACTACAGCACAGTGTCGGGCAACTTCGGCATGACCGGCGCTGGCTGGGCCGATGGCGAGATCACCGGCGACGGGATCATCGACATCACCGACGTGAGCCTCGTGTCGGGCAACTTCGGCTTCGACAACTCGGCCCTTCCGAGCGTCGCTGTCCCCGAGCCCGCCTCGGTGCTGCTGGTGCTGATGGGTTGCGCGGGTCTCCTGCGTCGCCGTCGCTGAGAGTGAAGAACGAGCGGGCCTTGGACGGCGATCGGGTCCAGGGCCCTTCGTTCTACCGAGTATTTTGAAGGGATCGGGCGGGGCGTCACGCCCGCTGTCACCCGAGTCCCATGACCTGCCCCCTGCGGGGCAAGAGCTGAGACGTGCGAAAATCTAGTCCACTTTTTATGTCATACGGAGAATAGTTGTGAAGAAATTTGGTCTCGCGATCGCCTTGATGGCGCTCGCCACGGCGGCTCAAGCCGCCACCTCGTTGACTGTGTTGGAGACGACTCCCGGCACTTACACCGTGAGCCTGGACACCGACTTGGAGTTCAACGGCTTCGCGGTCTACGTCAACGCCATCGACGACGGCGTTGTGGCGAACGGAGTGAACATCGTCGCCCCCAACCCGGCGTTCGGCGGACAGAAGTACATCTCGCAGTTCGTCCCGACCTTCTCGTTCCTCACCCCGCTCGGTTCGCCCTCGACCGACGGCCTGTTCGAGCCCGATCCGAACGGCGACATCGGCCTGTCGTACGGCGTCGGCAGCCCCGGAACCACGTTCGTTGGGCTGACGGCTCAGCCTTACATGCAGTTCGACCTCATCAGCGGCGCCGCCAACGTGTTCTTCCGCGTGCTGAACAACGGCGTCGACCTGGAAACGGACTCGGTCAACATCGGCGGCTCCGCCCCGGTGATCCCCGAGCCCACCATGATCGCCGTCTTCGGCGGCCTGCTGGGCGGCATGGGCCTGATCCGTCGTCGTCGCTGATTAAGACGGCGAGGTGGCGTGGGCGTCGCCCACCCACCAAGCCCGAGATAGCTATCGGCCCGCCCCGCTTTGCTGGAAAGCGGGGCGGGCCACTTGTATCGGCGGAGGAGCCTACGCACCGCGCGTGAGCCCCCACCCTATCGGTCCATGCGGCCGTACAAATCATCAGGTGAGCAAGATGCGAGGCGACAGGGCGGATCTCTTGCGGCGGTTCGCGCTCGCGCGTTTGGCGGTGTTGGTGTCCGCCGCGCTGGCGGGCGGCGCCGCCTCCGACGCCGCGGCCCAACTGCGTGTGGTCAACTACAACACGGCGACCGGCAATAGCTCGCCCGGCTACGCGGGACGCTCGACCGACTTCAACCGCGTGCTCGACTTCATCGGACGCGAAGAGATCAACGGGATCGCCAAGCCGATCGACGTGCTGATCTTACAGGAGCAATCCGACGCCGGGTCGGCCGCCTCGTTCGCGGCTGAATTGAACCTCATCTCCGGAACGTCGGACTATGTCGCCTGGTCGCAGAACCCGTTTGGCACCGACGGTCTCGACGCCGGGTTTGTTTACAACTCGGCGACCGTCACGCCGTTTCTAGAAGATTGGTTCGGCACCGGCAGCTCGCGGGCCACGGGTCGCATCGGCCTGAACCCGGTCGGCTATACCAATGCCGCGCTCTACATCTACAGCACCCACCACACGGCCGGCACGGGGGGCGGCGACTACGTCGAGCGTCGCAACGAGGCGTTCGACCTGCGGCTGATCACCGGCGACGGGCAGACCAACAGCGGGCCATCGGGAACCCCCTTCGGCGGCGACAGCCTGCCCGCCGACGCCAACATCATCTACGCGGGCGACTTCAATCAGCGCTCGAGCTACGAGGAGCCCAGCAGCGACCCGTACGCGTGGGCCTCGAATCCCTACCAGATCCTGCAGCTTGGGCCGTCTTCGGGATTCGGCGCCGGCGAGGCGGTCGATCCGATCGCGGCCCCGGGCAACTGGCACAACAACTTCTCCTTCGCCAGTATCCACACCCAGAGTCCCCACGACGGCAGCTTCGGTCTGGTGACCGGCGGCATGGACGACCGGTTCGACTTCCAGATGGTCTCTACCGAACTGAACGATGGCGAGGGCCTCAGCTACATCGGCCCTAACGCGGGCGATTCGCAGGCGACCGCCGAGTCGTACCACACGTTCGGCAATAACGGCACCAACTACAACCAAGCGGCGAGCTCCTCGAGCAACACGGGACTCGACTGGATCATCAGCCAGGGGGAAACGCTCCCCGGCATGACCTCGACCCAAACCCGCAACGCCGTGCGATCCTCGCTGGCGCGGGCTAGCGATCACTCCCCCGTGGTCGCCGACTACCAGCTGCCGGCCGTGCTCAGCGCGATCGCCGGCGCGGTCCCTCCGACGCTCGCGCTCGGTCAGGCGTTCGATCTCAACGTGGCCGTCAGCAACGCCGCCGCGGTGCTCACCAGCCTCGGAGCGGACGAGCTCGAGTACACGCTGAGCGTTTCCGGCGATCTCAACGGCGGGGCCGCGGGCAGCGACTCCGCCCTGGGGGGCGTGAACAACCACCTGGTGGCGTTGGACACGTCAACCGCCGGGGCGAAGCTGGGGACGATCACGGTGGCCACCGCCAGCCAATCCGCCGAGAACGCCTTGATCGAGATCCCCATCAGCTTCGACGTGATCGCCGCCTTGCTCGGTGACACCGACAGCGACGGCGACCTCGACGCCGACGACATCGACACGCTCTACGCCAACCTGGGCAGCGGCGACTCGCTCTTTGACCTCGACATGGACGGCGGGCTCGCCGACCAGCAAGACGTCGACACGCTCGTCCACACGATCTTGGGGACCGAGTACGGCGATCTCAACCTCGACAAACAGATCGACATCTACGACATCAGCACCGTTTCGGGGTCGTTCGGTCTGGGCGGCGGCTGGGCGGGTGGCGACATGAACGGCGACTCGGTGATCGACATCGGGGACTACAGCACGGTTTCGGGGAACTTTGGCTTCGTGGCCAGCTCGAATGCGGTGAGCGTCCCCGAGCCGGATCTGGCCCTGCTTCTGTTGCTAGGGATTGGCATTACAAGCGGCTCCGCCGCCGCTTCCCGACGCCTCTAGCTCGTCACCCTGTTAGCGGCACGCGGTTTGATTTTCTTGGATCGACAACCACTCAGCTTAATCTTGGACAGGAAGATAAAATGGTAAGAAGAATGATCACGGGCATGGCTCTGAAGGCGGCGTTGCTCGCGGCTAGCGTTCAAGGCCTCGCCTCGTTGACCCCCGCGATGGCCGAGAGCTCGATCTACGCCACCGAAGGGCCGATCGGCACGTACTCTTTGTATCTGTCCACCGATGAAGTCTTCAACGGCATGGCCGTGTACGTGACGGCTCTGGACGAGGGCTCCGTGGCGAACGGCGTCAATATCATCCCGCCCAATCCGAGTTTTGGCGGCGCGAAATACATTTCGCAGACCACGCCGTCCTTCAGCTTCCTGACCCCCCTCGGGATGTCCTCGACCGATGGCGTTTTCGAGCCCGATCCGAACGGCGACATCGGTCTGTCCTACGCCACGGGCACCCCGGGCACCACCTACTCGGGCCTGTCGGACCAGCCCTACCTGCGGTTCGATCTGCTCAGCGGCGATGCCGAGGTCCGTTTCCGTGTCCTCGACGTCGGCATCGACCTGTACGACATGACGTTCAGCCTCTCGTCGATCGTCGAGGGGGGGACCCCCGTCACTGGCGACTACGACGGCAACGGCCTTGTCGAGACCGCCGACTATGACAAGTGGGTGCTCGACTTCGGCAACAGCGTCACCGTGGGCTCCGGCGCCGACGGCAACTCGAACGGCGTGATCGACGCCGCCGACTTCACGGTCTGGCGTGACAACTACGCTCCGCTCGCCTCGGCCGGCAGCGCGGTCCCCGAGCCGGCCTCGCTGGGGCTCACGCTCGTCGCGCTGGCGGGCGCCTGCGCTCGCTTCCGCAAGCAGTAAGCCCGCGGGTGAATGAAAGTACGAGCGGGCGTTCACGCCAACGCGGCGTGAACGCCCGTTTTCTTGACCGATCCGACCCCTCCAACCGTTCGCCCCGATTCGTGCTACGCCGCGTTGCCTCGCACGCCGCGGGCCTAGCGTCGTCGCACGTCATCGGCGAGCGTCAGAAAAAAAGCATGCGTCCATCGAGTCCGCGTCTCGCTTTCACTTTGGTCGAACTGCTGGTCGTCATCGCGATCATTGGCATCCTCGTGGCGTTGCTGCTGCCGGCGGTTCAGTCGGCGCGAGAATCGGCTCGCCGCACACAGTGCGTTAGCCGAATGCGACAGATGCAGCTTGCTTGCGCCAATTACGAGTCGGCGAGACGATACTTTCCGGCTGGAAGGCTCTTCCCCGATTACACTCGCAACGGCCAGCCATACGGCAATAGCGCTACTTCCTACACCATCCGCCCAGGCGGACAACAAACGATTGGCGGCATCTCGGTTCACCTACGGGTGCTCAACGAACTCGAGAATGGCCCGCTGGCCGATGCGATTGATTCGATCGAACCTTTCGGCTACCGAGTGAATCGCTTTCCCCAACTATTCGCAATCTTGCAAGCGACCGGTGGGTTCTTTCTCTGCCCCACCGACCCGACGGCGAATGGGCCGGTGCTGAGCGAAAACAACTACCGCTACAACTTTGGTGGCGACACCCCCTACGCCGGAACTTGCAGTCCCACCGATACGGTTACCAACGAGAGCGGTGAGGACCCTCTTGGCCGCTCTTGCGGAGGGAACGGGGCGTTCACGATCGGTTTTAAGGGCCTCAAGCACGGCCGGTTCACCGACGGTGTTTCAAAGACCGCCTTCTGGTCGGAACGCTTCCGGGGCAGTGGCAACGAAGAGAACGCCGGCGATCCGCAAGTCGACTACGCTCGCGGCCCGATTCCGCAGTCCAGTGGGGGATCTTACTCTACCCCCGGCGGCTCTGTAGGAGGACTGACCGCGGACGAGGTGCTAGAGTTCTGCCGCACGCAAGCCGCGACTGCTGCCAGCTGGTTCACGACGATGGGCCGTGAGGTGAAACTCCAGCAGAATAGCGACCTCTATTCCAATGGCTGGCCGTTCGGAATGTACATCGCAACGCAGTACAACCACGTTGCTCCTCCCAACGCCCCCTTCCCCGATTGCGGTCAATTCAACATACCCGACAGGCCGTTTGAGCCAGGCGTCGTATCCGCCAGGAGCTGGCATCCGGGCGTCGTCAACGTGGTGTTTGGCGATGGGCACCATCAAGCGATTACGGACAATATCGATTTACAGGTCTGGCGGGCCATGGGCACTCGCAACGGAGAAGACCAGTAAACAGCTCGAACCCCGATCGATCGCTCGCGGCGTTCCCCATGACGCGGCGTATGGAAGGCGTGGGGCAAACTTTTTCAGGAGAGGAGAGCGGTTGAAAACCAAACTAGCGTTAGGCGGTCTCGCGGTTCTGGTTTGCGTGCTGCTCGCGGGGCTCTCGCCGACCGCGGCGTCGGACCTTCGGTTGCCCGCCGGCGGGGTGAACCTGGCCCCGTACCGCTATTGGACGGGCGCGTACCCCTTTGTCGACACCGCCAAGATGGGCTCTGCGTGGATCTCGACGACCGCCGGCTCGAACGTCTGGAACGACGGCAGGGCGGTCCCGCTCGGGGCGTACGGCTACCCCAGCCAACTGGCGGCGGACCAGGTCGCCCGCAGCCTGGTTTTCACGCACAACGGACGGCATTACCCGCTGGGCGCCTACCGGCTCCGTTGGTCGGGTGACGGCGAGGTCGAGCTCAGCGGCAGCGGCGCGGCGCTGCTCTCGTCGGACCCCATCGCACAAACGGCCACGTACGATGTGACGCAAACCAACTCGAACGGGTTGTTCCTCGATATCCGTCGCACCAATCCCGCCGACCCGGTGCGCGACATCAGCCTGCTGGCGCCGGAGCCGAACCCCTCTGGAAGTACGATCAACGCGCGATACGCCGCCGACTTGCGCAGCTACGGCGTGCTCCGCATGATGGATTGGAACGGCGTGAACAACAGCACGCAATCAGACTGGTCGCATAGAACTCACCGCGACGACGCGCACTGGGGCACAAGCAACGGTGTGCCCTACGAGGCCCAGATCGAGGTGTGCAACGCCATGGGGCAAGACCTGTGGCTCAACGTGCCGCACGCCGCGAGCGACGCCTACGTCGAAGAGCTCGCCGCGTTGGTTGATGAGCAGTTGGCGACGGGCTTGCGTGTGTGGGTCGAGTATTCCAACGAGGTTTGGAACGCCACCTTCGACCAACACGCCTACGCCCGTGACGTTCTTCGGGCTCGCTTCGACGTCGACTCAACGCCAACGGCGTACGGCCGTCGCAGCGCCGAAATCTTTGAATTGTTCGCCGACGAGATCGACGAGCAAGACCGCCTGGTGCGTGTGCTGGGCGGGCAAACGGGCAACCCCTGGGTGCTCGAGAAGGCGATCGAGGGCGCCACGGTCGGCGGGGTGTTGCAGGCCGACGCCGCCGCGGTCACGGCCTACTTCGGCGCCGACCGCGACGCGCTCTACGCCAGCTATCTGGCGGGAGAAGCGGACGTCGAGAGCGCCGCACGGCTTCTCAAGGACGGCGTCGACGCCAACTCGCCGAAGTGGCGAGCCAACCACGATCTGGCCGAAGCGGCCGGCTTGCCTCTGATCGCTTACGAAGCGGGTCAGCACCTGCTGGCCGCCCCCGGCGACCAGCACAACGACGCCGGCTACGTGGCGTTTCTGCAAGAAGTGAACCGCGACCCGGTGATGGGCGAGCTGTACGAGTACATGCACCAACGATGGAAGCAAGAAGGCGGGCAGACCATCGTTTTCTTCAACGACTACGGCAAGTGGGACAAATGGGGCTCGTGGGGCCTGAAAGAAAACGTCGACGACGTCGACTCGCCCAAGCACCTCGCGGTGCAGGCGATCCTGGCCTGGGAGGCGGCGAGCGGGGGAGACCTCAACAACGACGGCAGCATCGGGCTGCCCGACCTCGACCTGCTGCACGCGGGATACGGCACGGTCTACGGGCTGCACGAGTTCAGTTTGATCTCACACCACTTTGGCTTGAGCCAACCGATAGTCGATTTCCCCTGGGGGCAAGCGGCTACGAGTGTCCCGGAACCACGAGCGATCGCCACCGCCGGCGGCATGGTTGGCGTGGCGTTGGGAGCTCGCCGACGCAGGGGCCGGTCGCTACGCCACGACACTCGCGCGATTTGAGCTACGACCGCTCGCAGGTGGCCATCGCGGGTTGCTCGTAAGACGCGTTGCCGTGAGGCCCGGGGCGGTCGGGCCCTGGATGGTCGGGCATCGGTCGGTCGGGACGCGGCGCCCGCCCCGCCGCCTCGAGGAACAGCTCCAAGAGCCGCTCGGCCTGGCGGTCGGGATGGTGCAATCGCAAGACGCGTCCCCTGCCTTCGAGCCCCATCTCGCGACGCCTTTCAGGGGGGGTGCGAAGCGCCCGACGCATCGCCCCGGCGAAGAGCTGAGGCGATCCCGCCGGGGCGAGCCAGCCGTTCACGCCGTCTTCGACGAGTTCGGGAACTCCGGCGATGGCGGTTGTCACGACCGGCCGCGCCATTGCTAAGGCCTCCATGAGGACCACCGGCAGCCCCTCGGCAAAGCTAGGGATGACGAAGGCGTCGGCCGCGGCGAGCGCGTCGCGCACCTCGGACGACGAGCGCCAGCCATCGAGCACCACGCAATCGCCGAGGCCGAGCCGCTTAATCTCCCGTTCGATGTGGGGACGTATCGGCCCGTCGCCAATCAACCGCAGCCGGAACCTCTCGTCCGTCGCCCACAGCTCGGCGGCCGCTTGGACCAGCAAGACCTGGCCCTTCTCACCGCAAAGCCGGCCGACGCTGACCAGCTCGGGCGTGCCGCTCGGTTCGGGGGCGGGGGGCGGCTCTTCGAGGAACTCCTTCTGCACCGAGCAGCGGACCAATCGCAGCTTCTCCCACGCCTGCTGCGGCGAGAAGATCATGCATTGGCTCGTGCAGAAGTGCGAGATGCAAACCGTCATCGCCGAAGCGGTAATCTTCTCGGCGAGCCGCCACTTCTCTGGGGCGAAGAAGATGTACGGGCCGTGGACCGTCATGCTGAAGCCGATGCCGGCCAGCTCGGCGGCGAGCATGGCGACATTCGCCGAGTTCTCGGCGAGGTGGTTGTGCAGGTGCTCGATCCGCAGCTGGCGAAGGCGACCTGCCAGCCAAGCGGCCTCGGCGAGATAGACGCCCTGCTTGAGCAGCGCCGCTACGCCCGGCGCGCGAGTCCGCCAGGCGGTCCTCGCCCCGCGGAGCATGCGGCCGGGGCGGCGCACCGCGAGTCCCAACGCAGCCGCGAGCAGTGTGAGCGGGCTCCGCTGCAGCACGTACTCTGTTTGGCGGCGGTGCGACTCGACGGCCGCGTCGGCGAACGGCGGCTCGGGCGGCTTGCGGATCGAGAACGTTTGGACCTCGCACCCCAATTCTCGCAGGCCGTCGACTTCGTTGCGGATGAACGTGTCGCTGGGCCGGCCGTAAGCGCTCGTCAGGTAAGCCAGGCGGAGCGGCTCAGGCATGCGCGGCCTCCGACAACTCGGCGCTTCGGCGTGCAATGGCGGGAGCCGAACGCTCCGAGGGTGTTCTCTCTGCAGGGGCTTTGCGCTCGGCAACGGGAGCCTCCACCGACGCCACGTCGACGTTATTCTCTGCGTCCTTCGCCACACAGCGATCCCAAGCCTCGGCGAACCCCCAACGCGGCGCCCATCCGAGCGTTTCTTTCAGGCGGTCGTTTGGAAATCGGTGCGGCGCGAAACGTGCGCGAGATCGCAAGGGCATCAGCACGCCCGGCAGCTTGCCGCCGCTCGGGAAGAGCGAGCGGCTGACTAAGGTCGCCGCGAGCCCCATGGCCATCACCGCGGCGTAAGGCGCGGGGACCCCAAGCTTCTTGAT
Source organism: Pseudobythopirellula maris (assembly GCF_007859945.1). Classification (GTDB taxonomy): domain Bacteria; phylum Planctomycetota; class Planctomycetia; order Pirellulales; family Lacipirellulaceae; genus Pseudobythopirellula; species Pseudobythopirellula maris. Next base: position 602,118 of record NZ_SJPQ01000003.1, read on the forward strand.
TCCGAGCCGGCGGCGCAACTCCGCGGCGTACCGCCACGCCGACACCCGCTCGTCGTCGATCACGTTGAGTGTGGCGCCAACGGCGTCGTCCCGGTCGAGGGCGAGAGCGAAGGCGTCGGCGCAATTCTCCACGTAAGTGATGGGCGTCTCACGCAGCGGGCCAAAGATCACGTCCAAGGGGCCCAACTCTTGGCCGATGCACGCGAGGCGCTCTTTGCCAGCGCCCCAGATGAACCCGGGCCGCAAGACCGTCAGCCGGGCGTCGTTCGCTTCGGCCCAACGGCGGACGACCCGCTCTTGCCAGGTCTTGGCGATGGCGTAGCCGTCGCGCTGGTAAAGGCGGTCCGATTCGAGCGGCGTCGTCTCGTCGAGGCTTCGCCGTGCGGCGCGCCAGTCGTAAACTGAGAACGAGCTGCAATGCACGAGACGATAGACGCCGGCAGCGGCCATCGCCGCCAGCAGGTTCTCGGTCCCGACCACGGTGTTGTGGAACTGCGTCTCCTCGTCGCCCACGACACACGCCGCCAGGTGGACAACCGCGTCGACGCCTTCCAGGGCGGCGGCGAGAGTGCGAGGGAGACGCAGATCGCCGGCAGCGACTTCGGCGCCTTCGATACGCACAGCGCTGGCGCGCGACGGACGCACCAGGACCACCACGCTGTGGCCCCGGGCGAGGATCGATCGGACCACGTGGCGCCCCAGGAAGCCGGAGCCGCCGGTCACGAGGACACGCATACTTCGCCTCCTGCTTGGGAGAGCTCGGCCACCAAGCGGTTTACGCTGCGGATGTGACTCGGGCTGATGGGGGGCGCCTTGCCCGCTTCAAGACTCTCGTAAGCGCCGGCGATCAATCGCCACAACCCCTCGTAGGCGCCCGGCCCGCCGCTGAGCTTGCGGCTGAGGCTGCGTCCCGCGTTGCGCACTTCTTGCGCGCCGCGCGACAGCGAGCCGCGGATCGGCGACAAGGGGTTGGGGCTCTCGCCGCACTCGGTGACCGTGAGACCTTTTTCGAACAGATTGGCATCCACCACCAACCGGCTGCCGTGAACGCGCAAGCGGAACTCGTCGGGCTGGGCGTAGGCGTCGAACGCCAAGGTCGCCACACACGCCTCGCCGTCGATGGTCGCCACAAGGCTGTCGATCGAGGGCGAGCTGTCGTTGCGGCGCCGGCACGAGACGCCGTCCGCCACGCCGCGGCCGGCGAACGCGTGGGCGAGGTACGCCATGTGGGTGATAAAGTCGCTCACGGCGCCGAGCGGCTCGCCGGTCGCCGGGTGCGGGGCGTCGGCGTCGAGGTAGGGGCTGCCCGGGCCGAACACGCCGAGGTGGAGCCGCACCTCCACACGCCGCAGCTCGCCCATCCGTCCGCTCGCGGCTAGGCGCCGCATCGCTTGCACGTCGTCGTTGAACAGGTAGTTGTAGTCTTCGATCACCCAGCGGCCGGCCTCCTCCGCCTCGTCGAGGATTTGCTCGAGCTCGGTCTCGTCGGTCGCGATCGGTTTCTCGATCAACACGTTGGCCCCGCTGCGCAAGCAATCGGTTCCGATGCGGCAGTGGGTGCGGGCCGGCGTGGTGACGTGCGCCACGTCGGGACGCGTTTGCGCGAGCATCTCGCGGTGGTCGGTGAACCACCCGGAGACGCCGAATCGCTCGCTCGCCGCTTCGGCCTTGGCGGGCGACAGGTCGCAAACGCCAACCACTTCAACGTTGCGACACTTCTGCAGCGCGGCGAGGTGTTGTTTGGCGATGAGGCCGGCGCCGATCACTACGGCTCGCATGCTCGCTCACACGGTGGGGGAGACAGAACGCTAGGCAGGTTTGCAGCGTTTATGGATGGCCGCCCGTTAGCATAGATCGGGACCAAAATCCGCCGCTGAAGCGTGATTATAAACGGCGGCAAGCCTTGCCGAGTTAAGAATTGGTTAGCTTTGAACGCCGCTATCCAGGCGTCGGCTCGCAAGCCGCCCAAGCCCGCTCTTCGCAGGCGGTGCGACGTCGCTCAAATCACACGGGCGCAGGTCGCGTGCGTCTTGATCGCCTCTCGGGCGACAATCCAAGGGAAGCGCAGGCCGTCGTGCAGGTAGCGGCCCGCCAAGCGGCGTGGGTTGGTGGCGATGCGGAACACCCACTCCAGCCGGGCCCGCTGCACCCAACGCGGGGCGCGGGTCTGCTCGCCCGCCAGGAAGTCGATCGTGGCGCCGCCGGCGATTGCGACCCGAGCCTTCAGACGCCGGTGATTGGCTTGCAGCCAGATCTCTTGCTTCGGCGCCCCCAGACCGACCACCAACAGATGCGGTTCGGCGTCGTTGATCATGGCGATCGCCTCGTCCTGCTCTCCGCGGTCCGCGGTGAACGAGAAAGAGGGGCTCAGCGCTCCGACGATCTCTACGCCGGGCCACTGCCGAGAGACGTTCTCGGCAGCGCTCTGGGGAACCCCCGCCCCTCCCCCCAGCAGGAACACTTTCAGCGGGCGGTCGGACAGGCCGCGATCGAACATGGCGGGCGCCAGGTCCGATCCCGCCACACGTTCTGGAAGGCTTTGACCCAGGCGTCGCGAAGCCGCCACGATCGGCCAACCATCGGCAACCACCAGGCTCGCATCGGCGTACGCCTCTCGCAAAGCGGCGTTGCGCTGGAGCTGCACGATGTGGTTCACGTTCGGCGTGACCACGTAACGGCAATGCCCGCCGTCGCCCGCTGAGCACCACCTCGTGAGTTGATCGACCGCCTCGTCGATGCGGACCGCGTCGATCGAGATGCCGAACAGCTCCACCCGCTCGCCGGGCGATGCATCACTAGAAGCGGCGACTTCCGCCACAGCTTCACTGCGCGACGCGTCGAGTGCGATTTCCATTGGTGGTCCGTACTCGGTTGTCATCAAGAAATGGCTTCGCGGCAGGCCAACAATCTATAAGCCAATACCAATAACTTCAGTAAGCGCCTTTGCAGCTCAGCACCGCCGGCACGGTCCGCAGGATGAGCATAAGGTCGAACCAGAGGCTCTGCTTCTGGATGTACTCCAGGTCCATTTCCAACTGCCGCTCGAACGGGAGATTGCTCCGGCCCGAGACCTGCCAGATGCATGTCAGACCCGGTTTGACAGCCAACCGGCGCCAGTCCTCTTCCGAGTAGAGCTCCACCTCGGCGGGCAGCGGCGGCCGCGGTCCGACCAGGCTCATGTCGCCATTGAGAATGTTCAACAGTTGGGGTAACTCGTCGAGGCTGAACTTCCTGAGCCACCAACCCACCGGGGTGATGCGCGGGTCGCGGCGGATCTTGAACGTGCGTGGGTCCGCGTGCTCGTTGTCCGTGGCAAGTTCTGTCTTCATGCGGTCCGCCGACGCCACCATGGTGCGGAACTTGTAGCAGCGGAAGATCATGCCGTCCTTGCCCACGCGGTTGTGGGTGTAGAGCAGCGGGCCATCTCCGAACGCGCGGTTAACCACCCACAGCAACGCCCACAGGGGCGACGAGACAAGCAAGCCGAAGGCGGAGCCAGCGATGTCAATCGCTCGCTTGCCGAAGAACTCGAAGGCCGCGATCACCGACCACGGCTCGCCGGCCGCTTCGGTAGGGGCCGCCTCAGAGTAGTGCACAGCCGGCAAACGGATCGCCGCCGCGCCTGTCTCGCTGGTGAGCAACCGGCGGATCCGCCGCACGCTCTCGGCGCCACTGCTGGACGGCTCGACGCTGTCTTGAAGCGCCACCGCCGCAGCGTCGCAGGGGCTCGGCTTTTGCGAGCAGGCGACGGGGTCTGGCTCGGCGCTGGCGTGCGGCGGCAAGCCGCCTTGCCCCAAGCCTTCGGAAGCCAGGTCATCCGTGTTGGACTTCGCGCGTTCGTAGGTCAGCACCGCGATCCTCGTGTCATCAGGCGGGAAATCTGGGAGGCTGCGGAGGAGAGAACGGGCCAGGTGGGCCCTGGTTCACCGGGCGGGAACCCCGCGTGGGTCAGGGCGATCAATGCCCCTCACTCCTTGCCGGGTTGGTTGCGGATCGTGTGTTCCGACACACGACTTCGCCTCTCCTCACCCCCTTTAAGACCGACCAAGCGGGCTCACTGACAGCACCCTAGGAATCGTTCTTGGATTAGGCAGATTGCCCCTGCCAGTTGCCCTCAAGCCCCTAGAACCAGGAGGAATCGGCGTGCATTCCGCCTACTTGCCTAGCACCGCAAAGCATGAACGAAGTATGAAATCGGGGACGCTGCGGCGTGGCCGCCCCGCCCTGCCCTGCCCTGGTGTGTGAGTCGCCCGGCGCCTGTTTCTTCCCGAAAGCTTGATGTCAGGAATCGCGGCTCAGAAGTCCGCAACAGAAGAAGATGACGCCTGCCGTGGGCGAGGCGCGTGCGAAATCGTGGTGAGCTGCGCAGCTTCCTGGCGCTCAACCGCTGGCCGACTCGACCGACGCAAGGCCTTCGTGACCGGCTTCGACCTTAGCCTGCGGTTCAGCCTCGAGCGGCTTGGTAAGCCGCCGCAGCACAGCGCCGACCGCCGCCGCCCAACTGCGGTCGGTGTCGTAGAAGGGCTCGCGGTAGGCGGGGCACGCGTCGGTCTTGCGGGCGTAGAGTTCGCGGTCGGCCGCCAACCGGGCGATCGCATCGAAGTAGCCCTCCACGTCGTTGCTCTCGACCTCGATCGCGGCCTCACGCACCACCTCGAGCGCCGGGCAAACCTCGGACGTGACGATCGGCCGCAGCGCGAGGATCGCTTCGGCTACCACTTTGTTGAACCCCTCGACCATGCCCGCTTGGGTTGGCGCCAACACGGCGTGGCTGCCGGCGTAGAGCGATTCGAGTCGATCACACGGGCAGTACCCGTGCAGCACGACATCTTCCCTCAAGCCTGCGGCGTCGATTCGTCTGCGGAGTTCTTCCATGGCGCCCCCGTCGCCCGCGACATCGAACACAACGCGACGGTCGATACGCTGGCGGGCCAACTCGGCGAGGGCGACAAGCTCCAATGCCCCCTTGTCCTCCTCGACCCGGCCGACGAAGAGTACGCGAAAAGGCTCGTCATCCCAGTCGGCGGAGCGGGCGCCCGCGAAACACGAGCGGCGGTAGTTGGGCAGGAACGGGGTGATCTGCGGCCGCTTGCCACGGGTCAGCGTGTCGATCTGCTCGGTCACGTCGTGAGAGATCGAAAGCATGGCGTCGCAACCGCGCTGGAAGAAGAGGCGGTCGACCGCGTGCACAACCTTCCACACTCCGCGAGGCCCGACGAGCTTGGGCCACAAAACGCAGTGCTGCGTCATGACGACCCGCACCCCCGCCAGGCGAAGCAACCAGAACGGCGCCAGGTGCGAACCTGTCATCAGCACCGCCACGTCGGCGCGTCGGCGGATCGCGGTCCAAGCCAGCGACAGATTGAACAGATACCGGCCGAGGTGGAACAACCCGCCGGAGCGATGCTGAAACGGGATCGGCCGGTGTTCGATCTCAAACTCCGCCTCGCGCAGCTTGTCGATGCGTGAGCAGTACGAGACCACCATCCCCTCGTAGCCGTGTTGGCGGCAGACGTCGTAAAACTGGTGCGAGTAGGCGACCGAAACCTGGGAAGGATCGTCGCGGCCTGCGCGCCAATGCTTGTAGGTGCCGATCACATCGCCCGGACCCGCCATGTAAAAAACACACGGCCGCCTCATCGGACCGCTCCTTCCGACGCGAGCTTCGCGACTGTTCCGCGCCGGCTGCCGGCGTCATGCGGGCTCGAAGAAAATGTTTGCAAGCGTATCACCACTTCCTCGTCATGCGGAGGAGCTTACGCTCGATCCTCGCCCTCAAACCGGTGCGGTCGTCGAGACGACGGCGGCGCTCAAGCCGACGCATCTGAGCCTCGTACGGCGTGCGCAAACGGAAGCTGGCGTCGCCGGCGATCCACTCGCCAAAGCGTTTCTCGTCGCCGAGCTCCAGGCAGCGTGCGGTCAGCGACGATTGCCCCATGGCGCCGTGCTCCCGGTGGAAGTGGGGCGATCGGGGGTCGTCCATGTTGTGGGCAAACTGCGGCGGGAGCGGCACGCCACTCACGTACCCGTCGAGGGACATCTGGATGCGGTCGACCGGCAAGCCGTGGCCCCGCGCCTCGGTATAGGTGTACCTCTCGAGGGTATCTCGCTGGGCAAGGAAAGAGTGCCCCGCGATCGAGGTCATCCTGAGTACCGCGTTGCCAGCCACCTCGACGCTGTTCTGATCGGCTGCGGACGCGTCCCAGTCCTCCGGCATGAAGATCCAACAGCCGAGCATGCCGGCACGGTCGTCTTCTCGGAGGAGCGGAGTGAACTGCTGAGTCCAACCGGCGGGCAACAAGACGTCGTCGTCGATCTTGCCCAGCACGTCGCCGCTTGACGCTTCGAGAAACCACCGCCAAGGCTCGAACTGCCCGACATTCTCGTGGTGGAGATGACGCTCCACGATGCGTGGGTCCTGCAGCCCCGTAATCAGATCGCGGACACCATCGCGTGAGTCGTTGTCCCACAGGTAGAGCCGGAAGTCTGAAGGGTCTTCCAGCAGCCGTGCGATCGTTGGGGCCGCGTAGGCGTGGCGGTTCCAAGTGATCAGCAGGAGCGACGGTGGGTCTGTCAGCGGCTGGTTGCTCATCGCGCCACCCCTTCGCACACGGGGCGAGTTTCGGCGACACGATCGATCGCCTTGTGCATCTCGTCGAAGTGCCCTTTGGCCTGTTCGATCGCAACGTAGGCGCCCCTGGGCTTCAGGCTCGGCTTGAGACGCTGAGGCGCGGCGGCGTGGGCCGCAAGCTTAGTCAGCACCGCGGCGACATCGCGTCCGCGACAGCCGTAGTAACAGGACGAAGCCCCCAACGCCTGGAAGAACGACTGCACTTTGGGGCCGCCGCCGAAGCCAATGAATGGCGTCCCCATCGACAACGCAGAAACCCCTAAGTGGAGCTTAAAAGAAACGATGGCCGACATCGTGGCCACCTCTTCAAGAAAACCACGGACCGATTCGAACTGCACCTTGCGTGCGCCCATACCTACCAGCGGCTCGACCAACTCGTGGCCGTGCGTTGCGGGGTAGTCCGGGTGGGCCGTTTGCAAGCAGGCGACATCGAAGGCGCCGGTCGTGCGGGCGACGTCCAGCAGCGTTTTGGCCAGCATCCGCCCTCTTCCCCACGGAGGCACGTTGATCCCGATCGTGGCTCTCCCTGTCGGGCGTCGCTCGATCCCCAGGCTGCTGCCGGCCCTCAGCACAATATCGGGATAGTACCGCAAGCCCCGAGACTCGAGCAGGCGATCTTCCATCCGGGTGCGAATCGTGCCTCCCAGCAAGTGCGGGCTCTCGAGCAAAGCGCGTCGACCCGGCATCGAGTCCCAGTCGATGGCGCCGACGCCATCGGCGCCAACCGATGTCAGCCAAAGCGGTACGTTGTGTCGGGCCGCCGCTCCCGCCAGCTCGCCTGCCGATGTTTCGCACGCGGCGCCATTGATTAGCAATCCGCCGCCGCCGACTACGCAAAGGTCCGCTCCGTGCAGCAGCTCATTGAGCGACCGTGTTGTAGCGACGCCGCCGGCCTCTTGGGCCAAACGTGATTCGGCAAAAAGTGTGACCCGGTGGCCGTGGTCGCGAAGCGCGCCAGCCACCATCAACGCCATCAAGTCGTCGCCGTAATTGCCGGCTTGGTACCAGCCCCACAGGGCGATGTTGAGCGAGCGAGGGCTCATCCGATAGCCATTGCGTTGAGTGAAACGATTAATGAAACCAGCAGCACGCCACCCAAGGCCCAGGTCTCTTTGCGGCGGTCGAGCCTCCCCACCGCGGAGTCGATCATCCAGCCCTGCACCAAGTAGCTGCACGCCGAGCCGATCGTGACCCCAACACAGAAACCCTCGATACCGCATCTCGCGGCGATCAGTGGCGCCGCGACTGCGGTGACCACGGCGCGTGTCAGGTTCACGACAGCCACTGATTTCGAGTTCCCGACCGAGAGCAGAATGCCGCCTCGTGAAGACTGGAGCACCTCGAAGCAAGCGGCGAACGCCAGGATGCGTAGGATATCGGCGGTCTCGTAGTACCGGGGGTCGTACAGCAAGCGGATGAGGGGATCGGCCAACAACGCTAGCAAGAGAGGCGCCGCCAGGAGCAAAGTGATCAAGACCGAGAACTTGCCGTAGGTGTCCGCCAACTCACCGCCACGATCACGCGCCATCACGTAGGCGGGGAACATCACCCGCTGGCCGATCGACGACACGAGCGAGCTAACAGCGTCCGTGAAGAGCCGTGCCATCGCGTAGAACGCCAAGGCCTCCATGCCACAAACGCTAGGGACCATCAACCGGTCGAGAAAGCGGGCGAGAAAGAAGAAAGCGGTCGCGACGAAAATCCATCTCCCAAAGCCAACCAGCTCGGATACGGACTGACGATGCCAGCAAAAAGCATCCTGCTTCCCAGGCAGCCAGATGCTGGAGAGCAGCACGACCGCGAGAGCGTTGACCACACCACCAGCCACCAACGCCCATGTCGATCTCCACAGCCACGCGAGCGTGACGAGACAGATGATCGACAAGAGCTGCGCCGTCAAATCGACCGCTGTGATCCTGACCATCGATAGTTGCCGATTGGCGACATAGTACTTCGTCGGCTTGAACCCCGAGGCGAGCGGCGCCAGTCCCAGCACGGGCAGGAAGTAGGCTAGTTGCGGATCCCGGTAGAACCACGCCACCGGGTAGGCGATCAGGCAAGCGATCCCCCACAACCCAACGCCGCGTATCACCTGCAACGTCCAAGCCGTGCAGCGGAACTCGAGGCTATAAATCTTCTTGCTATGAATCAGCGAAGCGCCCACTCCCAGATCCGAAAACATCTGGAGCCCCTGCACAAACACCGACAGCAATGCCATTTGTGCGAACGCCTCGGGGAACAACAACCGAGTGACGACAAGATTCGAGGCGAGCCTCAACATCTGGCCGAGTCCGTACGACCCGACGATCGTCATCACGCCACGCTTGACCAAAGACCCCATCGGGTCGTGGGCAGGAGCGCTCGCGGCCTTCCCGGCGTTCTCTTCAGAGGCCGTCGCAGCGACACTCTCTCGCAGGGGCGCATCGGCGGGCTGAGCGATGAGACTCATTTTCGCGTTCTGGGGAGCCCGTGGATGCGAGGCGCCGCTGTTAGCGCGCCGCGTTGGATAGGTACGCCGTGCAACGCTCTTTTTCTGGCGAAGGGTGCAGTCGTGCCCCGCACTCCCAAGCAACATAGTTTACGGCTGCGTTGGATGTGGGAGCAGTCTTCCACAACGCTGCACCGTTTTCGCTCTGCGAGTGGAAGGGATGGGATCAGCACCGGGCGGCGCTAGTTGCGAGGAGCGTCTCGCAGCCCTTCTTGGAGCCGAGAGAGTAAGACGGGGCCAGCAGAGCGTCAAGCATCGCGATGGCCCAAGTTGCGAATCACCCACAAGTTTCATAATTCCTTCGCCGTGAAGTCACTTTTGTCTTCACCCAAAAATCACACGGCCACGGGCTCGCCGTGCGGCGGGGTGGGCGTGGCGACCTGCGGCAGCACGACCCGCTGCCCGCGGGGGGCGGGTTTCCAAGCCAGGGCATAGCTAATCAGCCCGCCGATGGCGAGCTCGTAGATCGGCTGCAACATGTTGTTCATCAGGTTGTCGAGCCCGTAGAGCATCACCAGCGTAGCCAAAGCCACTGCGGCGACGTTCTGTTCGAGCATCCACTGGCGCAGGGGGACTTTGGAGAACAGCAGCCAGGGTCCGATCGCGAGTGTTGCCAGGAAGGCCGTGACGCCAAAAACGCCCTTGGTGCTAATGTGAATCGTCCAGGCGCCGTCAATTACCTTCACGATCAACTCCCCTTCCTCGTCGCGAGGCCAACCACGCATCCATCCCCCCCATCCGAACAGCGGACGGATCATTGAATGGCGGCCGAAAAGCTCTTCCTGTCTAAGCCGCTGCCCAAGTGAAGCCGCCCGGTCGGCGTCTACCAACGCCACCGTAGTCGTAATCGTTTCGGCGGGCAGCACTTCGGCGGCCCGCGTGGCGATGTAGAGCGCCGGGGTCACAAGCAGCAAGAGCATCGGCAGCTTGGTGCGCAGCAGTTTCAGGCTGTAGTAGCTCACGACGCCAAGCAGCAACACGATCAGCCCGCTGCCCGACTTGCAGACGAACGTCATGAACATGAGGGTCGGTGCGCACACCGCCATCGGCAAGCCGAATACGCGACCTCGGCTGCCGGACCTCCAAAACCAAAAGGCGATAAACGCCGCGGCGGCCATCCAGACGGCTAGCGCCAGACCGGTTTGCATAAAAACCTGCGGTCGCCATCCCCCGTATCGTGCGGCGTGCATGAAAGAAGAAGCCTGGAACCCATACAATCGGAGGTTCAAGACAGGCCCGATCTTCGTTTCCAACAGGGCTAGCGGAGCGTAGACCATGGCGCCGTAGACCACGCTCAAGGCGAGCTCGCGGAGACTATCGCTCGCGCCGAAGTAGATCCTCCCCAATAAGATCGGCGCCCCCCACGACATGAACTGCGCCCACGATTCGGCCAAGCCGTCATACAACCCTAAATTGTTCGACAAGGAGCTGGCGATCGGACAGAGCACCCACGCGATCCAGCAGGCGTCAGGCCAACGCGGACGAAAGCTCAGCAGCCGCCCTGAGTCGTAGATCAGAACGGCCAACAGCGTGCCTAACGAAGTGGCCGGCAGCTTGCCATAATCCGGCAGACCGGGGAGTTTCAAGAAGATGTGCGGCAGGAACAGCCAGCCGACCACAAAGGCGATCAGGATCGCCCGCCTTGGCTTGCAGGTCGCGAAAACGCCAACCACGATTGCCGGCCAGGCGATCAGGATGACGCTTGCGAACAGAGACATACGGCGCCGAGCGGTGGGGCGGACAAAACCGTTGGGGAGCGGACGAATAATTCGGCGGAGGGTGGCGCAGCCGCCGCTGCGTGCGTCGATGGCGTCTTAGCAACCCGCCTGGGCTTCGCCGCCATGCCGCTTGAGCCGTCAAACTTGCGACGGCGATTAAGACTTCATGGCGATAGACGAAACCAGCAACCGTCTCCACCGTGCCTCTTAAGTAGCGGGTGCATCCAAGACATTCCCTTGTAGTGCGAGAGGGTGAAGAACGGGTGAAGACGTCATGAATACGTCCCACCTCGAGCCATTGCCCGCTCAACGCCGTCCGACGTGAACCCGCCCTTTTTCGCCTAGAACCGGTGCGTTTGCTGTCAGGACACCACCGCTAGTGGACCATAAGATCACAGAAAGAACCGGCTAGTGTCCCACGCACCGCTCGGTGACTACTGCACTGTGATTGCGGCCCCATGCTAACGGTAGCAAGCTGGGCTGCAATGAATCCAACTAGGGGCATGCGAGACTCCACCCTTCATTGGTCGGATCCATCGTGCTTGCTTTTTTTTTGACTTCTCGAGCTCAGAGTGAGCAGCCACGTCGACCCTCGGCGGCGGTCGTCCCGATACCCCCAGCCACAACGCAGCGACCGTAGATAGTGTTCATTGCCGCCCGACAGGCCACACGACGAATAGCTTCGGTCCTACACGAATTGCCCCACGGCGACTGAGTGGATTCGTCATTCCGGCCTCCAACTCGATCAAGGTTTGAGAACAGAAAGGCAGCGCGGGATCGGCGGCGACATCAACGCCAATATCAATCTCAACCAAGCCGGCAACCACGTCGCCCTCGGCGGCGCGAATCGCGGGGATGTCAACGGCGGCCCGGTGATCGTCGCCGGAACGCCCGACGTTAGCGATTTGATCGCCGAACTCGTCGCCGAGTCGGCGGCCTCCGCAGCGATGGCGGGGAACAGTTCGGCCGACACCCCGCACCAGAACGCCACGATCTTCGACGCCGCTCCCGATTCGGCCGGCGGGCCTTTTTCATCTAAACTTCATCGATTTGTTCGGCAACACCAACGCAGATTCGGGCTCAACGCCCACGGCGTGGAAGAGATCATCATCAACATCGCGGGGGATGGCGAGTTGGACAACAATTATGGCGGCTCGTTCACAAACGCGTCCAATGATTTGATCTCGTCGATCATTCGGATTTTCTACGACGCGACATTGCTCACCTCTAATCGGCTGGTGTGGAGCTCGCTGCTGGCGCCTTGGACCGTGGTGACTCTGAATCAAAACCTCGCAGGCAGCCTCGCGGCTAAATCGCTTGTGCAGCGGGCCGAAGCCTTTTTCCCGACAGCGATGGTCTCTTCTCCCCTGCCGGTCATCCCTGGCCCCTCGATGCTGCTGGTCTTCGCCGGACTCGGGGCGGCGGCGATTTCTAGCAAGAGGTAAGCCTTATCTTGCTCATCCATTTTCCGCGAAATAGCCGCTAAGTACATCTTTCCCGCTGGAAAGCCAAGCACGCCACGGGTCGTCTTGGCCAAACTGCCACTCACGACTTGCCCCCATTCCGCCCCATCCACCAAGAGTCGCCTATTCTTTTTAGAACAATTAAATAACGCTCTTTGTCAGTACGACGCCAACAACGGTCTATGCAGTATCGGGTGGGTTCCCCCTCCTGAGGGAGGGGGCGTACGCTCATCTGCTGTCCTCCAGGCCAGAAAGGCGCCGACAATGTCGATGCTACGAAGCTTGTTTTTGGCGAGCGTAGGGGTTGCCTGCGCCCAGGTTGGCCTGGCGGCGGTATCGGTCCAAGTAACCGGCATGGCCAACGGGTTGGCGCGAGCCGATTTCCTCACGGTCAACGTGGGAGCGAACAACCACTTTTTCGCTCAAAACCTCGACCTCGGTTCACCGGTGGGGTCGCCGTGGCTGCATGAAGATTTATCCATCGACTCCGCGGTCGATCCCTTCGTGAGCCATGGGTTCAGCGTTCAGAACCTAGCGCCCACGCCCACCGTTTTCACTTTCAACACGGTTGTGCCGATCGCCCCAAGCCTTGCGGGCGGGACGCTCGTCGGTGGGTCGATCGCGATCACACTGCTCGACGCGAATTTCGACGGCGTGGCTGGTCTGGCAAGCATGCCTGGCGCGCCGGTCTATAGCGGCGAAATCGACGGCTTCTCCACACTGCCGCTGCTCTCTTCGCCTTTCTCAATGAGCGTTGCGTTCGCCGGCGGTGTCGCCGTGGCGAGTGACTCCGTGGGGTTGCCCGGCCCGACGCACCCAGCCGGGCCGGCGCTCTCGACGATCGGGATCACTCATACCTTTGTACTGAGCCCCGGCGATCGCGCCACGTTCAACAGCTTCTTCGTCATAGAAGCCTCGCCCGCGATCATCCCCGAGCCTGGGATGAGCGTAATGTTCGGGGGTTTACTCGGCTTCGTGTTCACGAATCGGCGTGGATAAAAGTGGTTGCGTAGGGAAGATCTTCGCTCGTGTAGCCCAGGCGTGTTGAGGATGCGGTTAGATAAACCTCCGCCAACGCTCGTCGGCCAGGATGGCAAACGCCACCTGCTTTGTCGCTCTCGATGGGAAGTGTCGGCCTGAGCGATCTTCCGGAGAGCCACGCGTAGAAGCTCTCGCTCTACCCCCCAGGCGCCGGTGCGAGGCTGGGAAGCTTGGCCATCGACCGGAATTACCTGGGCCAGAAACCGGGAAGAGGTCTGCTGGCGGACGCCGTCTGGCGGGTCGCCCAATCTGAGGTCGCCGCGTACGCGATCGTCGTGGACGCCATAGACAACAACGCCGCCCGGTTCTACAAGCACTTCGGCTTCCTCAAGCTCGGGCGGGATCCGAGGACACTGTTCTTGCCGCTGAACACAGCGGTCAAGAAGCTCGGCGGAAAAGTCACTTGAGGCCGCTCGGGCTGAACAGCCCCTCCTCCAAGCGTCTCAAGCGATCATTTTCCGGAACGCTTACTGTTGTATCGGAAATGCCCGCGCAGGCGAGCTTTGGCCGTGCATGGACGTCATTCAAGCCGGTATTTTGTCGCTTCTAGAGGCGTCATCCGCCAAGCGAGCTTGAGCCCCTCTGCCGAGGAGGGGTATCCTCAGCCCCATGCCCGACACCGAGAGCCGCAATCACTTCTACCTCGGCCGTGACCACGACCTGGCCACGGGCGAGACCGCTGCCGAGCCGCTGCTCTACAAGAGCAAGGACCTGACGACGCACGCCGTATGCGTTGGCATGACGGGCAGCGGCAAGACGGGGCTCTGCCTGTCGCTGCTCGAAGAGGCGGCGCTCGACGGCGTGCCGGCCATCTGCATCGATCCGAAGGGCGACTTGGGCAACCTGCTCTTGGGCTTCCCCGGGCTCAGGCCAGAAGACTTCCGGCCGTGGGTCGACGAGAGTGTCGCCAACCGCAAAGGGCTCACGCCCGACGAGTTTGCCGAGCAGACGGCCGACTTGTGGAAGAACGGGCTGGCCGCCTGGGGCGAGGGGCCCGAGCGGATCGAACGCTACAACGACTCGGTCGAGCGGCTGATCTTCACGCCCGGCGCCAGCCACGGCATACCGATGCGGGTGCTCAAGAGCTTCGACGCGCCGCCGGCCGAACTCCGCGCCGATCAAGACGCCTTCCGCCAGCGGGTCTCGTCGAGCGTCACCGGGCTGCTCGCCCTCTTGGGCATCGACGCCGACCCGATCCGCAGCCGTGAGCACATTTTTCTTTCGACGCTGCTCGCCAAATCTTGGGCCGAAGGAGAGGACCTCGACATCGGCGAGCTGATCGGCCAGATCCAGTCGCCGCCGGCGGGAGTGAAGTTCGGGGTGATGGACGCCGACGCCTTCTTCCCCGAAAAGCAACGCGTCAAGCTGGCGATGGACCTGAACAACCTGCTGGCGTCGCCGTCGTTCGCCGGTTGGATGCAGGGCCAACCGCTCGACGTGCAGTCGCTGCTCTACGACCCGGAGGGCAAGCCGCGGCACTCGATCATCTCGATCTCGCACCTCGACGACGCCCAGCGGATGTTCTTCGTCACGATCTTGCTGAACGAGGTGCTCGCCTGGACGCGCACGCAGCCGGGCACGAGCAGCCTGCGGGCGATCCTCTACATGGACGAGGTCTTCGGCTACTTCCCGCCAACGGCCAACCCGCCCAGCAAGGAGCCGATGCTCACGCTCCTGAAGCAAGCGCGAGCTTTCGGCGTCGGCTGCGTGTTGGCGACGCAGAACCCGGTGGACCTCGACTACAAGGGCCTGTCGAACGCCGGCACCTGGTTCCTCGGCCGCTTGCAAACCGAGCGCGACAAGATGCGGGTGATCGAGGGCCTGGAGGGCGCCTCGGCCCAGGCCGGCTCGACGTTCGACAAGCAGCGGATGGAGGCGACGCTGGCCGGCGTCGGGTCGCGTGTGTTCCTGATGAACAACGTGCACGACGACGCCCCGCGGGTCTTCCACACCCGCTGGGCGATGTCGTACCTCTGCGGGCCGCTCTCACGCGGGCAGATCAAGGGGCTGATGGACCCGATCCGGGAGCGGTTCCTGCCGCCGCCGGAGGAAGAGACTGCCGAGCAAGACGAGCCGCAAGCGGAGAGCGACGCTGCGGAGGTTGAAGAAGAGGCGAAGCCGGAGATCCGAGAAGAAGCAAAGCCGATCTCCGAAGCAGCTCAGAAGAAGATCGATGCGGCGAAGGGCGAGGTCGATAAGCGATCGAACGAATTGTTTTGGGGGATCTTGTTCTTACCCGTCGGTGTACTGTTCGACCTCGGGTACCGGCTCATCGATCTCTGGCAGGCCAAGCGGAGTGGCGCCGCTACTAAACGGCGGAAGAGTTCGGTCGCCGCGGCGACCGGCCGCGCGGGGGGCATGATGAAAAAAATCGCGGCCACACACGGCAAGTGGCGGAACGCCAAAACCGATCACCAACTCGCCTGTGGGGCAGCCACGTCTGGGGCTTCCCTTTTGCCGCTGAAATGCTGGCTGGCAATACTCTTCTGGGTGGTCGTTTTCTTGCTGGTCCTGGCGGCGCTGTTCGCGTGGATCGGCGCCGGGGGGCTTGGAACGGTAGCGCCCGATACTTCCCTGTAGGGACCGCCCTCTGTGGCGGTCCGAACCCCGGCGGGCGGGTTTGTCCCGGACAGGCGAACGGACTCCGGCGCCTGGATCGCCACGGAGGGCGTTCCCTACAGCGGCATGGTGACGCCCTTCCGCGGAGCGTAGCTCCGCGGCTGCTGGCCGCTTAGAATGGCGGGCTCTCTCGTTGCGTGAACTCTAGCCAGGACATCCCTTGAATCGCCGATCCCGACGACTGCTGAAACTCTGCCCGGCACTCGCCTTGCTGCTGGCGGCCGCCGGCTGTGGCGGGCCGGGGCCTTCGCGGCTGGTGGGCGAGTGGCGCGGACGGCCCGAAACGGCCGCCGAGCGGCTGGTGCGCGAAGCGCCCGTGGCCGCCGAAGCCGAACGCCTGCTCGCCGAGGCCGAGCCGATCAAGCCGACCGACCTGGAGTCGCTGCCCCTCAGCCTGATGCTCGTCTTTGACGACGGCGGCGGGGTCGTGATGACGATCGACGGCGGCCGCAAGCTCACCGGCGATTGGCGAGTGCTCTCGGTCGAGGGCGACGAGCGCATCGTCGAGATCGAGACCCACGCCGCAACGCCTCCCGCCGAGCAAACTCCCCCCCAGGACTCGTCCCCGGAAGCCCTCCCCGCCATCGGGCCGCCCTCCGGCGGCCCCGAGAAACGCCGGTTCGTTGTCCGCTTCGTCGAACGGCGTGACGAGGCGAAGGACGAAACCGCGTCCGAACGGTTTGTCATGCAGGAGCAAGGCGCCGACGTCGGCTACGGCTGGCTGGCGTTCGAACGCGTTGGCGGCGAGACTTGAGCCGGGGCACGAACGCTGGCGGGGGCGGGCGCTGCTTTTTTTTGGGCCCTCCGGGGGCTTACACCCGCCGGCTCGCCTTGGCTCCTTACTTACTGACCTCCGACCTCTGACCTCCCACCTCTTTATATGTCCGAACGAGAGCGCTGGATCATCTACCCGCTGCTGTTCCTTGCGCTCGGCGCGGCGCTGCGTGACAAGCTGCTGAAGCTCACCCGCAGCCAGCAGATTGTTTGCGAGCAGTTGGTGGTAGTCGACAGCGACGGCATGCCGCAGACCATCTTGGACGGAGACCAGATGCGTGTCGGCACGATCGAGGCGAACGCCTTGCGCGCCGGCACGGTCGACGCCGGGCGGCTCAGCCGTGGCGGCAGGGCGATGGCCGCGCCCAACGGGACGACCATCCCGGTGAACCCGCAGCAGCTCATGCAGATGCTGCAGGGCATGCGGGTTCTGCCGACGGCGCCGCCGGGGGCGGCGGCGATCGAATCGCCCGCCGCTGCCCCGCCCGCCGAGGAAGCGACGGCGGCGGAACCGCTAGCCGAAGAAGCTGTCGGCGAAGGGCCCGCCGTCCAAGAGTCGCCTCCTGCGGGCGAATAAGCTAGCAGACGAGTTGCAGAACCCTGGCTAGCATCCCTGCGTAACAGCATCAGGCCCCCGGTATAGCGCCCTCAAGGCGCCTGTTCCCCCCTGCCCCACCGCGATCGACCGACATGTTTTTCGACCCGATGTATTTCGTGATCATCGCCCCCGCGCTGCTGCTAGCGTTCGTCGCCCAGATGCGTGTGAAGAGCCAATACGCGGCGGCGTCGAAGGTCCCGGCGCGTCTTACTGGCGCCGCCGCTGCGCGGCACCTGCTCGACTCGGCCGGGTTGCAGAGCGTGGCGATCGAGCCGATCCGTGGGCAGCTGACCGACCACTACGACCCGCGGGCGAAGGTGCTGCGGCTGAGCGAGGGTGTTTACGGCGCCCGCAACCTGGCGGCGGTCGGCATCGCCGCCCACGAGGCGGGCCACGCCCTGCAAGACGCCAAGGCGTACGCCCCGCTGGTGATCCGCAACGCCGCCGTCCCGGCCGCCGGCTTCGGCAGCGGCGCAAGCACGACCATGATCATCCTTGGCGCCTTTCTAAGTGTTCGTATGCCGGGCGTTGGCGTGATGCTCATCTGGGGCGGCATCGCCGCATTCTCGGCTTTCGTGTTCTTCCAGCTCGTGAATCTGCCGGTGGAATTCGACGCCAGCAATCGGGCTAAACGGCAGCTGGTGGAATACAACATTGTGCCGGCCAGTGAGATGGGCCCCGTCAACGGCGTGCTGAACGCCGCGGCTTGGACCTACGTGGCCGCCACGCTACAGGCGATCCTCACGCTGCTCTACTTCCTGATGCGTTTCGCCGGCAGCCGCGACTGACGCGGCCCCAGTGACTCGGCGAGAAGCAGGGGTGGTGGGGGCGCACCGCGAAGCGGAAGCCCCCGTGAGGTGGAGACTCGGTTCGGCTGGCTCGGGGGCTTCCCTGGCTGGTGCGCCCCCGCCACCCACTCCTTGCGTCCCCTCACTCCTTGCGTCCGGCGCCCGCCACGCTGGCGGCTCGCCCGCCCACGCGATACGATCGGAGGCTGGGGGAGAAGGCGTCTCCCCGCTTCGGTCACGCGTTGGCAGGAGGATCGTGGGAGATGACAAATAGGAATCAACGGGTCGCTTTTGGAGCGGCGGTGGGATTGGTCGTGGGCGGCTTGGCGGGGGCGCTCGTCACGACGATCTTGCGCGAAACGCCGGCACTCGCCCTGCCCGAGCTGCAGGTCCACGCCACCGCGACCCAAGGCAATGACAACTTCGCGATCGCCACGGGCCTCGTCGACGACGGCGTCGAGGCGCTTTACTCGCTCGACTTCACGACGGGCGACCTGCGGGCGGTGGTCGTCAGCCGCCGCCGGCCGGCCTTCGCCGCCTCGTTCCGCCACAACGTGGCCGCCGACTTGGGGACGGGCGGGGTCAAGAACCCGCAGTACCTGATGGTCACCGGCCAGGTCGACATCTCCCGCGGCAGCGGCGCCTCGCAGGTCGCGGCGAGCGCGGTCTACGTGGTCGAAGCGACCACCGGCCAATGCGCGGCCTACGCCGTGCCGTGGAACTCGGCCCTGCACTCGGCCGGCAAACCGCAGCAGGGCGGCATGATCAAAATCGACCAGGCGTCGCTTCGCCCGGCCCTGATCCGCGACGAACCTTGATAGCGACTCCACAAGACGGGTGACATGATCACGATCGAAGTGAACGGCGAGCGGCGCGACGTGCCCGAAGGGACCACGATCGCCGCGCTGCTGGAGCTGCTGGAGATCCGCACCAAAGGGGTCGCCGTCGAACGCAACCTGGAAGTCGTTTCTCGCACCGAGCATGCGACGACCGAGATCGAGGCGGGCGACCGGCTGGAGGTCGTGACGCTCGTGGGCGGCGGGTGATAGAAGCGTATTCCCTCCCCAGGTGGGGGAGGGAGGTAACACATCGACAATCGTCTATTAATCACCATGCCTGCAATCGAAACCGAAACCACGACCGACGCCCCCTTGCGCATCGGCACGCACACCCTGCGTAGCCGGCTGATCGTCGGCACGGGCAAGTACGCCACGCACGAGCAGATGGCCGACGCCTTGGACCGCTCGGGGACGGACTGCGTCACCGTGGCCGTGCGGCGTGAGCGGCTGATCGACTCGGAGGGTCGCAACCTGCTCGACGCGCTCGACACGTCGCGCTACACGATCCTGCCGAACACGGCCGGCTGCTTCAGCGCGGACGACGCGGTGCGGGTGGCGAAGCTCGGCCGCGAAATCTTGCTGGGTCTCGAAAACCCCGGCGCCGACTGGGTCAAACTCGAATGCCTGGCCGACAAGCGGACGCTGTTGCCCGACCCGATCGAGACGGTCGCCGCGACCGAGAAGCTCGTGGCCGACGGGTTCCAGGTCCTGGTCTACACGAGTGACGACCCGGTCGTCGCCAAGCGGCTCAAGAACGCCGGCGCCACGAGCGTCATGCCGGCCGGCAGCCCGATCGGCTCCGGGCAAGGCGTGCTCAACGCGAACAACATCAAGATCTGCCTGGAGTACCTCAAAGAGGACGACCCGGATTACCCGGTGATCGTCGACGCCGGCGTCGGCGCCGCCAGCGACGTGGCGGCCGCCATGGAACTGGGCGTCGACGGCATACTGCTCAACACGGCGATCGCTCACGCCGCGGACCCGCTGCGGATGGCCCGCGCGATGCGGCGCGCCTGCCAAGCGGGCCGCGACAGCTACCTCTCGGGCCGCATCCCCCGGCGGCTCTACGCCACCGCGTCGAGCCCCGACGAGGGCGTCATCACCTGGCAGCCGAAGGAATGAACCGCCAAGACGCCAAGAGCACCAAGTTTTAGACCCCCAACCCTTCTTGGCGTCCTTGGCGTCTTGGCGGTTCCGACTTTCATGGACGACAACCAACCGCTCACCGTCGCCGACATCCTGGGCCCCGAGGGCTCGATCGCGCGGCGGCTCGACGCCTACGAAGACCGCCCGCAGCAGTTGGCGATGGCCGAGGCGGTCGCCAACGCGATCCGCAACAAGCGGCACCTTGTGGCCGAAGCGGGCACCGGCGTCGGCAAGAGCTTTGCCTACCTCGTGCCGGCCATCTTGGCCGCCACCGAGGCCGAGGCGGCCAAGCCCACCGACAGCGGTAAGCCCGCCGACGGCAAGAAGGCGGGCCCCAAGCGTGTGGTCGTCTCGACGCACACGATCGCGCTGCAAGAGCAGCTCATGCAGAAGGACCTGCCGCTCCTGAACGCGGTGATCCCGCGCGAGTTCTCGGCCGTCTTGGTGAAGGGCCGCGGCAACTACGTGAGCCTGCGACGCATGAACGCCGCGCTCAACCGCGCGGGCGCCCTGTTCGACCGCGACGAGCAACTCGCCGAGTTGCGTGAGCTGGCCGCTTGGTCCAAAGAAACGCACGACGGCTCGATCGCCGACCTGCCCAAGCGGCCCGACCGGCGGGTCTGGGACGAGGTGGCCAGCGACTCGGGCAACTGCTTGGGCCGCCGCTGCCCCACGCACAGCAAGTGTTTTTACTACGCCGCCCGCCGCCGCATGCAGCACGCCCAGGTGCTGGTGGTGAACCACGCGCTGTTGTTCAGCGACATCGCCCTGCGGCGCCGCGGCGTGAGCCTGCTGCCCGACTACGACACGGTGATCCTCGACGAGGCGCACACCGCCGAGGGGATCGCCGGCGACCACCTGGGGCTGCGTGTCACGTCGGGCGCGGTCGAGTACCAGCTCAACAAGCTCTACAACGACCGCACGCAGAAGGGCCTGCTCGTCGCGGGCAAGTTCCACGACGCGATGCAGCAGGTCGACCGCACCCGCGCCGCCAGCGACGAGTTCTTCTCCGACCTGTGGGAGTGGGGCGTGCAACACGGGCCGAAGAACGGCCGGGTCGACCAGGCCAACGTCGCCGGCCCCGGCCTCTCGGCCGAGCTGCAAGTGCTCGCCCGCAAAGTGAAACGCGTCGGCGACGGGTTCGACAACGATGTCGAACGGCAAGACTACCTGGCGGCCCACGACCGGCTGGTCGGGCTGGCGGGCGAGATCGAGGCGTGGCGCACGCAGTCGGACGACGGCTGCGTCTACTGGCTCGACCACCAGTGGAGCCGCCGCGGCGCGCCGCGCGTCGACCTGGGCGCGGCGCCGCTCGACGTCGGCCCCGGTTTGCGCGAAGGGCTCTTCGACCAAGTCTCCACCGTGGTGCTCACCAGCGCGACGCTCGCCATCGGCCGCGACTCCAGCGGGCCGGTCGCCCCCAGCGGCGCCAAGGACCACGGCTTCGACTTCTTCCAGTCGCGGATCGGCCTGACGCAGTGCGACTCGGTGCGACTGGGAAGCCCGTTCAACTACGCCGAGCAGGCACGGCTCATCACGCTGCGCGACATGCCCGACCCCAGCTCGCAACGCGACGCCTACGAGCACGCCTGCGTCGCCCGGCTCAAGCACTTCCTGGCGGAGAGCGACGGGCACGCGTTCGTGCTGTTCACCAGCTACGAGATGATGCGCCGCACCGCGTCGATGCTCACGCCGTGGCTCGCCGAGTGGAACCTGCGCCTCTTGAGCCAGGCCGACGGCATGCCGCGCACGCAGATGGTCGAAGAGTTCAAGGCGAACCCACGCAGCGTGCTCTTCGGGGCCGACAGCTTCTGGCAAGGCGTCGACGTGCCGGGCGACGCGCTGAAGCTGGTGGTGATCGCCAAGCTGCCGTTCAGCGTCCCCGACCGGCCGCTCTTGGAGGCCCGCCTCGAAGCGATCCGCGCGTCGGGCGGCAACCCGTTCCGCGACTACCAGTTGCCCGAGGCGGTGCTCAAGTTCAAGCAAGGCTTCGGCCGTCTGATCCGCAGCAAGAGCGACCACGGCACGGTTGTGTGCCTCGACCCTCGGCTGGAGACCAAGCCTTACGGGCGGCTGTTTCTGGAAAGCCTGCCGGAGTGTCGGCGCGAAGCGGCGCGCGCTTAGCGCGGCGGTTTAATTGGCGTGGCCGCCCGGCCGCGATTCTTTTTTGCGTTTCTCTGCGCTTCGACCCATCCGCTCTTGGGTGCTGGTCGTATTTCTTGAGCTGGCGACGTGGTGTGCCGACAACCGCACGGCGCGTGGCCCGTCGTTTGCGATAGCCCTGCAACTCAATCACCCGGGACCTCATCCCGACACGATCTCTCGACGGCTCCTTCCGTCGAGTCACCACCTAAGGAGAAAGCTATGATGAAGCATCTACGAGTTAGCGCCGCGTGCGCAGCCTTGCTGCTGGCTAGCGCCGGGCAAGCTCAAGCCGAACGCGCCTTTGGCTTGACCACCCAGAACGGCATCCTCGTGTTCGACACCGACAACCCAAGCACCTCGGTCGGTGGCGGTCCCGTGACCGGCTTGGCCGCCAACGAGACACTCGTGGCGATCGACTACCAGCCATTGAGCCGCGAAGTGCTGCTGCTTGGCAATCAGAGCAATGTTTATCGGATCGACGACTCGGCGTCGGACTCGCTGTTCAGCGTGACGCAGGTGTCGGGCCCCCTCGATCCCGCCTTCGAAGGGATCAGCTACGGCTTTGACTTCAACCCGGCCTTGGCCAGCGGAGAGTTCGCCCGCATTATCACCGACACCGACGACAACCGGGTGATCAGTGGCTTCACCGGCGAGTACCTCGGCGGCCCCAAGACCGACGTGTTCTACGCCACGGGCGACAGCAACGAAGGCGTCGACCCCAACATCGCCGGCATCGCCTACGACACCAACATCGCCGCGGCGCCCGGCACCCAGCAGTACGGCATCGACGCCTCGCTCGGCGTGCTGACCACGGTGGCCAATAACGCGGGCACGCTGGAGACGGTCGGCTCGCTCGGGATCGTCGGCTCGATCACGAACGAACTCGGCTTCGACATTTCCGGCGCCACCGGTACGGCGTTCGCCGCCATCCAGACCGGCCCGAACTCGCAGCTCTACACGGTCGATCTGACGTCGGGCCTCGCTACCTCGCAAGGAACGATCGGCAGCGGCGACTTGATCCGCGGCCTGACCCTCGTGCCGGTGCCGGAGCCGACTTTGATCGCTCTGGTGGCGATTGCCGGTCTCGGCTTGGTCGCCCGCCCCCGCGTAAAGGCTTGATCGAGCTTGCGGCAAGATAAAATAGGAACGTCATATCGAGCCCCGGCGAGCCTTCGCCGGGGCTCTTCTCATGGTCCCCGCGGCGTCATTCGGCGGGTGGCGGGGACACAGCATCCTGCGGCGAACGCCCTCCCGCGGTGGTACACGCCCCGCCGCCGGGGCTCGGGCCGTCACAGAGGGCGGTCCCTACAGCAGATCGTTGCTTGTGACTATTCTGGTGTCATGCTCGCAGCCCGTGTGATTCCCTGTCTCGACGTTCACCTCGGCCGCGTGGTCAAGGGGACGAACTTCGTCAACCTCCGCGACGCCGGCGACCCGGTCGAGGTGGCCAAGCGCTACGAGGCCGAGGGGGCCGACGAGTTGGTGTTCCTCGACATCACGGCCAGCCACGAGGGCCGCGACATCATGCTCGACGTGGTGCGCCGCACCGCCGAGGAGGTGTTCATGCCGTTCACCGTGGGGGGCGGCATCCGCACGCTCGAGGACGCCCGCCAGTTGATCCAGGCCGGCGCTGAGAAGGTGAGCATCAATTCGGCGGCGGTCCGCACGCCGGAGCTCATCACCCAAGTGAGCCGCGCGTTTGGCGCCTGCGCCACGGTGGTCAACATCGACCCGAAGCGAGTGCAATGGACCGCGGAAGACGGCTCGACGCGGGAAGCTTTGGAGGTGTTCATCAGCGGCGGCCGCACGCCCACCGGGCTGGAGGCCGTGGCCTGGGCGCAGGAGGTCGAGCGGCTCGGCGCCGGCGAGATTGTGCTCACCAGCATGGACTGCGACGGCACGAAGGACGGCTACGACCTGGAGGTCACCGCGGCGGTGAGCACGGCCGTGGGCGTGCCCGTTGTGGCGAGCGGCGGCGCCGGCCATCCCGAGCACCTGGCCGACGCCATCCTCAAGGGCAAGGCCGACGCTGCCCTGGCGGCCAGCATCTTCCACTTCGGCGAGTTCTCGATCGCCGAGACCAAGCGGATCATGGCCGAGCGCGGCGTGCCCGTCCGTATGCCGGCGGCCGGCTAAGGCGAGCCGGCGGGTGTAAGCCCCCGGAGAGGCCCCACAAAACCGGTTGCCCTAAGGGCCATGGCTCTCTGGGGTTGGCTCCGAGGGGCCTGGCTCATGAAGATCTGCCTCCGGGGGTCTTGCGCCCGCCGGCCCTTCGGCTGATCGCAGGCCGCTGGCCGCGGCCTAGCAACGGCTTGGCGTAGCGGGCCGGAGAAAAAAGGGGGGCGTTCCACGTTGCGGCCAATCGTGTGTAAGATAAGGGATTGCCGAGCCCCCGCCGGCGGGGGCCCTGGAGCCCCCGGGCTGGACCCTCGGCGCCAAGCCCCGACGCGGCCCGCCGCCGCATCGGCCCCCTCGAAACAGAGCCGTCGCAGGCGTTCCTTGCGCCCGGCGAACCGAATCGCGCGGCCGCCGGACGCCGCCCGACGCGTGGAACACAGAGGAGACCCCCAGCCATGTCCTCGGTCCCCGACCCGGTCAAAAGCGGGTTGATGCCCAACCCTACCGACCTGGAGGTCAACAAACTCTTCCGGGCGTGCGTTAAACTCGAGGCGAGCGACCTCCACATGAAGGTCGGCAACCCGCCCATGGTGCGCGTCGGCGGCACGCTGCGGCCGATGAACCGCGGGCCGGTCGACGACGAGGAGATGGTGCGTCTCCTATATCCGTTGATGAACGACCGCAGCCGCAAGATCTTCGAGCACGACGGCGGCGCCGACTTCGCCCACACCCTGCCGGTGGACGGCACGGAGTGGCGGTTCCGGGTGAACCTGTTCCAGCAGTTGGGCCACATGGGCCTGGTCGCCCGGCGCGTCAACTCGTGGATCCCCGACTTCGAGGGGCTCAACCTGCCGCCCTCGGTCCAGAACCTCTGCACCTACGACCAGGGCATGATCCTGCTGGCCGGCGTCACGGGCTCGGGCAAGAGCACGACGATCGGCTCGATGCTCAACTGGATCAACCACAACTACCGCAAGCACCTGCTCACGCTTGAGGACCCGATCGAGTTTGTCTTCACCGAAGACAAGTGCCTGATCAACCAGCGGGAGGTCGGCTTCGACGTGGTCGACTTCGAGGTCGGCATGAAGCACGCCGTGCGTCAGGACCCGGACATCATCCTGGTCGGCGAGATGCGTGACAAAGAGACCTTCATGACGGCCATCCACGCCGCCGAGACGGGCCACTTGGTGTTCGGAACGATCCACGCCTCGAGCGCGGCGTCGACGATCGGCCGTATCTTGGACCTCTTCCCCCAAGACATGCACCCGGCGCTCCGCAGCGCGATCGCCTTCAACATGAAGGGGATTATCGCCCAGAAGCTGCTCAAGAGCATCAAGCCGGAGGTGAGCCGGGTGCCCACCGTCGAGATCATGACCTTCACCCCGCTGATCCGCAAACTGATCCTCGAGGAGGACGACTCGAAGCTGGGCGACGCGATCCGCATCGGCGCCGAGGACGGCATGCAGGACTTCACCCAGAGCCTCAAATCGCTGGTGGACCAGGAGCTGATCGACCGCGAGATCGCCATGGAAGTCGCCCCCAACCGCGAGGCGCTCAAGATGGCTCTCAAGGGAATCAACGTGGCCCAAGGCGGTATGGTTTGATGCAGCATAGAATCATCCAACTCGTCGCCTCCCTCGCCCTGCTGGCGTTGCTGGCCGGGCCCGCGTTCGCCCAGGGCACGCTCAGCGAGTTGGGGGCGGTCAACAGCGCCCGCAACGAGATGATCCGTGGGGACGACAACCCGCAACAAAACAACAACCGCCAAGCGGATCAGGCCGAAGAGCCCCCCGCCGACGAGGGCGAGGATGAGGGCGAAGCAGCGGCCGCGGCCGCTGTCGTCGACAAGGACAAGTGGAACGACGAGCACTCGATCCGCCGCCGCACAGCGCCCGCCGTCAGCTGGTTGAAGCTGCTGGTGGTGGTGATGGTGTTCGGCGCCTGGGTACGCTCGGCCGACTGGATCAACCGCGACGCGCAGGCCTACGACCTGAACCACGGCGTGTGGAACGCCGCCGCGGTGGGCCCGTTCGCCATCGGCTCGTTGCTGCTGCTGATCCTGCCCGCGTTCGCGGCGGGGTTCTCGATCTACACCCTGGCTTGGCTCGCGCCGCTGATCGCCTACAGCGTGTTCCGCAACAAGCAGGTCGAGCGGCACGAGCGGGTCTTCACGCCCGGTTGGTTCCGCTTCCAGCTCGCCATGCTCGGCAAGAAGGTCGGCCTGAACATGGGCGCCGAGAAGATGGCCGACTACGAGAAGGGCCCCCCGGTGGACCTCAAGGCCCGCGGCGGCCCCGACACGCGGACCAACGACGCCAACTTGCTGACGGCCCGCCAGTCGCCCGGTTTCGTGCACGTCAAAGAGCTCGTCGCCGACATCGCGACCCGCCGCGGCGACCGAGCGGTGCTCGACTATGGCGCCGAGGCCGTGGGGATGCGTTATTACATCGACGGCGTGTGGGTCGATGGCGAGCCGCGCGACCGCGAGATGGGCGACATCATGCTGGCCGTCATGAAGCAGCTGGCGAACCTCAACCCGACCGAGCGCCGCAAGAAGCAGTCGGGCGAGTTCGGCGCCGATTTCCAAGGCCAGAAGTACACGGTCAAAATCAAGAGTCAGGGCGCCAAGAGCGGCGAGCGGGTCGTGGTCTCGCTCACCGGCGCGAAGAAGCCGCTCGCCACTTACGAGCAGCTCGGCATGCGTGAGAAGCTGCGTGACCAGGTGATCGACATCATGGCGAGCGACGCCGGTTTGGTCGTTTTTTCGGCGATGCCCGACGGCGGCCTCACCACGCTCACCGACATCGCGCTGCTCGAGACCGACCGGCTGATGCGTGACTTTGTCATGATCGAGCCGCAAGGCGCCGAGGACCGCGAGTTCGAGAACATCGAGCCGTGCCGCTACAACCCGGCGGCCGGCGAGACCCCCGCCACGCTGATGCCGCGGCTCATCCGCAAGTACCCGAACGTTTACGTTTGCCGCGACTTCGTCGACGCCGAATCGGCCAAGGCGCTCCTGGGCGAATCGCTCGATGGCAAGCTGGTGGTCACAACGACCTACGCGAAAGAGGCGCCCGAGGCCCTTCTGCGGCTGCTGCAGAAGAAGGCGCCCCACAAGGAACTCGCTCAGTCGGCGATCGCCTCGATCAACACCCGGCTGATCCGCACCCTCTGCGACGAGTGCAAGGTGGGCTACGAGCCTTCGCCCGAACTGCTGCGCAAGCTCGGCATCCCGGCCGGCAAGGTCGAGACGCTCTACAACCCGCCCAAGCCCGAAGAGGTCGACAAGCCCTGCAAGAAGTGCCAGGGCATCGGCTACCACGGCCGCACGGGTCTCTTCGAGGTGCTGCTGCTCGACGACCAGGTTCGCCAAGTCTTGCTCAAGCAACCCAAGGTCGACGCGCTCCGCAAGGCGTCGCGGGCGGCCGGCATGCGAACCTTGCAGGAAGAAGGCGTGTTGCTCGTGGCGAAGGGCTCGACCTCGCTCGCCGAATTGTCCCGTGTGCTGAAGCTCTAAGACAGGTTGCCCGTCGCCAACCGCCCGCCGCTAACCACGCGTCACCACACCCACCCCCGCCTCGCTCCCGTCGATCCACCATGGTGTACTTCGTTATCTTCGGCATCGTGCTCTTCGTGACGGTCGCTATGACCGTGGCCGAGGGGCTGTGGAACAACCTGTTGCTGCTGTTCTGCGTGGTGCTCTCCGGGCTGACAGCCTTCGGGCTGCACCAGCCGCTCACCGTGATGCTCGACGAGCGGACCGACGGCAGCTACACCTACCTGCTGGACATCCTCGTGCTGTGGCTTGTTTACGCGGTGACGGTCACCCTGCTGAAGACCCTCACACAGCAGCTCTCAAGGGTGAAGGTCGCGTTCGAGCCCAAGCCGCTGGACCAGTTCGGCGGCATCGCGGTGGGAGTGCTCACCGGCTGGTTGCTGGCAGGTTTCACGCTCGCCACTTTGCACACGGCCCCACTGGCGCGCGATTACTTCGGCGATAAACTCGATTACGGCTTAACCCGTAAGGAGGCCGAGGCCAACATGGCCAAGGTCTCGCCGATAACGACCCCCGACGCCGCCTGGCTCGCGCTAACCGAGGCCGCCCTCTCACCGGCGGTTTTGGGTGGCGAGGGATTCTCCGCGTCGCTCTACGCCAGCAGCTACGCCCAACACCGCGACAAGTTTGGGAAGATCACCGACTCGATCGTTAAACGCAGGTAGCCCGAAGAGGCGACTCGATCGGACGACGCACGGAATGAGCATGACCGAGCAGCACGCGACCGAAGGAATCGACGACCAGGAGTCGTACCGCCCGCTCAGCCTGATGGCAGTGGCCGGGCTGCTGCTCGCGCTGTTCTCTGCCTTGGCGTTGGTGGTCCCCTCGCTCGCCTATGCGCCGTGGGTGGCGGTGGCCGTCTCTTGGATGGCCGTGCGCAGGATCGACGCCAACCCGGCGTTGCTAGCCGGGCGTACTCTGGCGCTCGCCGGCGTGGCGATCGCCGCCCTGATCGGTTCGACCGAGGTCGCCAGCCGTGTCGTGGAGCACCGCACCCACACCGCCGCAGCGCACGCCGCCGCAGAGCGGTTCCTCGATGCCCTCTCACGGGGCGACGCCGCGGGGGCGCTGGCGCTGACTTACTCCTCAGGCCAAACACCCTCGCCGCCGGCTACGCACGATGAGCACGCGGGGCACGATCACGAAGGGCACGATCACTCGGAACACGACCACGCCGCGCACGACCACGATTCCGAGGAGCATGCCGCGCCCGCTTCCTCGTCGGAACTCGATCTATTCCTTGCGAATCCGATCGTCGCCAAGCTGCTGGGCGCCGCCGAGACGGCCGAGGCTGAGTTGGTGAAGTTTGATCCCGTGCAAAAATTCAGCTCGCGTGAGCTTGGCCTCCGCGCGTTGTGCCGGGTCGGTCTCCCCGCCGAGGCCGGCGGCGAAACCGAGTTCGCGATCTTTTTTGCCCGCGCCTCGCTGGTCAACGGCCCCACCAGCCCCTGGCGTGTGGTCCGCGTCGCGGAGCCGGAGTGATACGCGGGCTGCGATGACTTTGCGGCCCCTCCGTTCTCGGCCTTGGTCGCGGCTTGCCGTGAGCCAACGGTTCGGCGCGGGGCTGGCCAGCCGGACGCCTCTCGCCAGCCGTCACAGTTTGACGCATTCTGCTCAAACTGCCCCGGTTTTCTCGTTTCTGGGCTTGAAGGCCTTGTGCTCTCCGCGGGGCAAGGGTCGATACGAATTGCGAGGCCGGAGCTGACAGCTCTGTGAGCCGGCGCGTTCGCCGGTTGACGCCTCGACTGAACACGCAAGTTCCCGTTCGCGAGCATTCCACGTACACGGCCGCGAGTATCCCCAGAAGGAGTCTGAAGGTGAAAACTTTGAAATGGACGATGGGCGTGGCCCTGATCGCCCTGGGAGTCAGCCCTGTGCTGGCCCAGTCGGAGATCCAAACGGCCTTTAACTATCAACTCGCTTGTTGCGAAGAGCCCAGCTGCTGCTGCGACGAGCCCTCCTGCTGTGCCGACCCGTCGTGTTGCGCCGATCCGTCGTGCGGATGCGACGACGGTTGCTGCGGCGACGGCTGCTGCGACCCGTGCGGTTGCGGCTCGAGCTGCTCGCTGCTGGGCGAGTGCTGCCTGGGCGAGCCGTTCCGTCTGCGTGACGAGCTGCTCAGCAGCTGCTCGCCTTGGGACTTCGGCATGTGGACCCAGATCGGTTACCACAGCGACCGCGCCCGGGCCTCGTTCGCCGACAACGACGCGTTGT